>DLKQ01000004.1 GCA_002477805.1 Christensenella sp. UBA7584
GTTGTTTCACAGGTTAGAGAACTAAATGACATTGAACAAAAATCCATTGATTCACTTTCGGCGCAGGTTAAGGCTATCGCTAAAAACTTACAAGAAAACTATGAGAACGAGGAATAACACTCGACTAGAATAAGGAGAGATCAATGGCAGATATTTTTGAAGAAATAAATTCACTAGTTAATGTGAAGCAACTTATTGAGTATTATTACCAACCACTCAAAAGGGATAAAGTTATTTGCCCATTTCATAACGAAAAGACTGGTTCTTTAAGCGTAAATGAAAAAGACAATATGTGGAAATGCTTTGGCTGTGGGGCTGGTGGCGATGGCATCAGTTTCGTGGCCAAGTACAAAAACATAAGTCAAATTGATGCCGCAAAACTTATTGCAAGTGATTTCAATTTACAAGTTGACTTTGGAAAAGAAGAAAAAGATCCAAGCAAACTAGAAATACGAAGATACATTCTAAAATGCCAAAAAAACTTGGAAAAAACAGATTATTTGCAAAACAGGGGATTGTCTCTGGAAACCTTGCGTTTCTTCGGTGTTGGATATGACACAAAGAAAAAATGTGTCGTGATTCCATACAATCGAAGTTATACGTACTACCAAACAAGGCGAGTAGATAGAAAAGAATTCTATAAGCCAGAAAAAGATAAAGCAGGACCAGAGCCAATTTGGAACGACACAGCATTGTATAAGAAAGATACTAGACCAATATTTGTGGTTGAAAGTCCAATCTGTGCAATGAGCATTATGCAATACAGTGGCGTTGCAATATCAATTTGTGGGAAAGAAAACAAGAATAAACTAGTTGAATTTTGCAAAAAGATTAAGCCCAAAGCACCATTGATTCTATGCCTGGACAACGATGCGCCTGGACAGCAAGCAAATGAAGAATTATATCAAATGCTTAAAGAAGTTGATGTCAAGTGCGTAAAGTTCAATGTTGCTGGCAACTACAAAGATCCAAACGAACTATTGCAGAAAGATCCAGCAAAACTATGCGAACGAATCTATCAAGGCAACTTACAAGCAAAAAGAGTTGCTCGTGGTAGCGATGACCTAATCACAGCAGAAGATTTGTATAGCATTGAACTAGAAGATTTGAAATGGATAGTCAAAGGACTTATTCCAGAAGGACTATCAATCCTAGTTGCCGCAAGTAAGATAGGTAAGTCTTGGTTGATGATGCAACTTTGCAATGCAATAGTAGAAAGACTTTCATTCTTAAACAAACCTACAACGCACAGTGGAGTGCTGTATTTCTCACTAGAAGATAGTGATCGTAGATTGAAAAGAAGAATGAATGTAGTTTGGAAAAACAAAAAGCCTTCACCTGGGGTTTACTTCAAAACTGAGTGCAAAACCTTAGATACAGGTTTCATAGATCAGCTGACACGAATAGTTAAAGCACACAAAGACATTAAAGTTATAATCTTTGATACTTTCCAAAAAATTCGTGGAACAGCAATGAAAAATGAAAGTGCCTATGCCTATGATTATAGGGAAATGGGCATTCTCAAACAATTTGCAGATAGATATGGAATCAGCATAATTTTGGTTCATCACACTAGAAAAATGTTAGACCAAGATGATGTTTTCAATATGACAAGTGGTAGTACAGCAATAATCGGTGCATCAGACACAGCATTGCTTATCTACAAGAAAAAGCGTGGCGATGAATTCGCAACACTAAATCTCACAGGTCGTGATGTTATAGAACAGGAAATTGTGATAAATCGTAGCCAAGAACAAGGCATTTGGAGTGTAGTTGGTTCACCTGAAGAACAGGAAGCCAAGCACAAAGAAGAAGCGTTCAACAAAAATCCTATTGCTATGACATTACTAAAACTATATGAAAAGAACCCAACAACAGGGTGGGAAGGCTCTGTGAGACAACTTGCCAATGCTTATTGTGATTTGACAGGGGAAGCTTTGCCAGACACGGAAGCAAATATAGGCAAAACATTAAACGACTACGACTTTTGCCAACGAATTTACAAGGCAACCAAGTGGGAACATTCAACAAGGCGAAGAAGTAACTGCACTTTGCACACTTTTAAGCCAAGACAAGTGACATTTTTTGACCGATATGCACCAAAAGACTGAAATAGTATATAAAAAGCCCTTACACTCCTTACACTGCTTACACTAAAAGTAGTGAATAGTCCGAAAAATAAAGGCTTTTAACATAAATCTATCCACAAATTGTCCTTACACTTTCCTTACACTTACTTACACTCTCCTTACACTAAAACCAGGTAAAACACAAAAGTATCCCTACGATTTTGATATTTTCTTACATTTCCTAGTAAAAGTGTAAGGAGTGTAGGCAGTGTAGGTGTTTTATAGGAGAATTTATGAAAGAGCAAACCATTGTAGATAAAATTAAGGCTTATCTAAAAACAATACCGAACCTGTTCTTTTGGAAAGAACATGGTGGACAATACGGAACAGCAGGAATTCCAGACATAATTGTCTGCTATAAAGGAAAATTTATAGCATTTGAATGCAAACTGCCAGGAAGAAAACCGACACTTTTGCAAGCAATTACACTAAGAAAAATTATGCTAGCAGGTGGAATTGCTGTTGTTGTAACCAGCCTTGACCAGGCTAAGGAAATTATAGAATCAATCAAATAAAGGAGAAATGGATGGACTTATTGCTACACAAAGTCAATCTAACAGATGAGGTCAAGTTTGATTATGAGACATCAATAAGTCCAAACTTTGACCTTATATCAAAAGAGATTAAAAACGAACTAGAATTTTATATTCAGCAACACACGAAAATCTGGCATAAACGCTATATGCGATTGACCTACTATGATGAACAGTCCGACTCTATGCTTATGTTTTTCATAAGAGAATATAAACAATTTCTATCAATGAAAACTTGGAATGTAGTTGGTGTTTGTTTAGCAGAAGATTGGAACGAAGAATTAGAAGAGTGTGGACAAATAAAGTCTTGGCTTGACACCACTTTAACACCAAAAGAGGATGAACTAGATTGGGTGGAAGTGTTAAGGTTAAGGCAAGAACAAGAAGAAAGAGAGCGAAAATTAGATGAAAAGGAGCAAGAGAAGTATGACCGATTATTCAGTTAATGAACTACTAAACAATTACCATTTGAATAAAAGCAAATTGAAATTGATTGGATATAAAGATAATAAAAACAACGAAAATTTACTAGAATTAAAAGAAGAAATGGATATGCTGGACTACTGCATCAACATACTGCCAGAAGAAGAAAAGACAATTATAACCCACCATTACATTAAAAGAATGTCCCTAAGGCAGTTGAGTAAAGTGCTTATAATGGCACGAACAACTATCACAAGAAAGTTAAAAAATGCAGAAAATTTGCTTGAAAAGTTGTTAAAATCTGCAAAAAACTGAAAAAAAGGTTAAATTTGGGACAGTTTGATGCCGAAAAAGTTAAAAACCATACCAAAAATGGGGTAATAATATAAAGTGAAGGCACAAGAAAAAAGGAGCGAGCGCAAATGCCACACAAACCAAAACACCCTTGTGGATATCCAGGTTGTCCGAATCTAACAAATGACAGGTTCTGTGATGTTCATAAGAAAAAGGTTGATTCAACCTACAACAAATACGAAAGAGATAATTTTAGTAGAACATTCTACAATTCACCTAGATGGCGTGAGTTAAGAAAAAGAAAACTAACAATCTCTCCATTATGTGAAGAATGCAAAAAGAATGGAACTTTCGTGAAAGCAACTATGGTTGATCATATCACACCAATAAAGCAAGGTGGAGAAGCATTTGATATTAACAATTTGCAGTCCTTATGTTGGTCGTGCCATAGCAGAAAATCAGTCCAAGAAGGTAGTCGTTTTGGAAGAAAAAATAGTCAAAAAACTTGCGATTAAGTCTGGACTTTTATAGTTGTTTGCGGAATGGTTTGTGTTGTAAAAAAGGAGAAAATAATGGAGACATTAGAAGAAAAATTGAAACAATTCAAACGTACAAAAGCAGTTGGAGATGGCTATCCAAGAGGTTATAAATCACACATAAATGCTTTTATGGAAGGCTTCAATAGTGGAAGATTTAACTCATACAAAGATGAGTATTTCGTAGAAACTAGACAATATGCAAATGAACAACTAGCAGAATACAATAAAAAGATTAAAGAGAATTGGAAAGAAGCTAGATGCCAAGTGGTTGCTAGAATATTACAAATAGAAGAAAAAGAAAGACTAAACAAACTACTATATGGTAATTCATTGAACAACCAAAAAGAAGAAGCACTAAAAAGAGTTTTAGAGTTCGTGTGCGAAAGCTTACCAGTATTAAAGGAAGGCGAATAATATGAAACAACAATTCAACCTTAAAGAATACACAAAGAAAGACATAGAAGATGCAATAGAAACAATTCAAGATGGTATGAGATTCAATTGCGAACAAATGAAATCAAATATGAACAAACCAAACTTCAGCGAGTTAAATGTGGACTTGTATATGCGAAACCTAAAACTAGAAAAGGACTTGAACAAATTCCAAAGAGAGAAAGCTAGAAGAATAAGACACAGCAATTGGTAGGCCCAGGGGCGGTCAAATCTCTACGACTTTCAACTTGCAAAGCGGGCAGGCAGTCGCACGCAAATTTTCGCAAAATCAAAAATCAAAAAAATAATCAAAATATTCAATATAAAAACACAGCAGAACCCTTGAAATTGCTGTGTTTTTTGCTGTTTTGATTTCTACTGAAAAAATCAAAATAAAATCAAAAAATAATCAAAAATAAATCAAAAAAGGAGAAAAATATGGCGAGTGGCGGATATAGAGTTGGTGCAGGGCGACCAAAGAAATCAGTAACTGAAAAGATACTAAACGGTAATCCAGGCAAAAGAAAAATTGGTGTGTTGGAATTTGGCGATGAAGCTGAGATTCCAAACAAACCAGCATCTTGGTTAAGTCCAAAAGCAAAAGAAATTTGGAAACAAGTGTATGAATGGCTAGAAAAAATTGGTTGCACGAAAGGTGTGCTTCCATACAACCTAGATGAATATGCTCACTGCAAGTCCAGATGGCTTGAATGTGAAGAAGCAATCACAACTCACGGTTTCCTATTAAAAGATGCAAATGGAAAAACAATCAACAATCCTTGTATTCAAATGGCGCAAAATTATTTGAGACAGACCAATGATGTGTGGGCTAAAATCTTCGCAGTTGTAAGAGAGACAAAACTGACAGATTGGAACGAAGATAACCCAAACAACGACATAATGGAAAACATACTGAGAGGTAAGTGATGCTAAAGGTAATTGAGTTATTCGCTGGCGTTGGCTCTCAAACGCAAGCACTAAAAAACATTGGCGTAGAACACGAAGTCGTTGCAATATCAGATAACGATATGCACGCCGACAAAACCTACCGAGCATTGCACGATCCAAATGTAAATAACCTTGGCGACATAACCAAGATACAAAGTTTGCCGAAAGCAGATTTGTGGACATACAGTTTTCCTTGCCAAGACATTTCAGTAGCAGGATTGCAAAGAGGACTAGACCAAGGAAGTGGAACAAGGTCAGGGCTACTTTGGGAAGTAGAACGATTGCTGATAAAAGCAAAAGAACAGGGAACACTGCCCAAGTACTTACTGCTAGAAAATGTAAAGAACTTAATAGGAAAGAAATTCAAAGACAACTACGAAAAATGGTTGTCTTTTTTGTCGTCTCTTGGATACACGACTTACACAAAAGTGCTAAA
>DLKQ01000042.1 GCA_002477805.1 Christensenella sp. UBA7584
AAATAAATCAAATACTGCAAAAAAGAATTTTGTAGGTGGCTTGTTTGGGCTTGTTTATAATAATGTAAATGTTGTAAAAACTTCACAAATTGAAACAATAATTTATCAAGATAGCTTTGCAAGTGGAAAAATTAAAATAATAGGTGATGGCTCAGATGCTGTTCAAAGAGTGGCATACCTTGGTGGTTTGATTGGTCAGGTTTATAGTAAAAATACAACCTATGATTCAGAGTATCAAACACATCTAAAGCTATCAAAATCAGCCAGTGAAACAAGTATTGTTGCCCAAAATATTGCAATTGTGTATATGGGTGGTATCGCTGGTTATAGTTCTATGATTATTGACACCTGTATCAACTATGGAATGTTAAGCACAATAATGTCAAATACAAATTATACTGCATCTAATTCAATACTCTATCAGGGTGGAATTGTTGGATATGCAACAAGTTATGTAACAAACTCTATAAGCTTGGGTGCGGTTATGGACACTGGTATTGCAAGAACTGTTTATGTTGGTGGAGTATATCAAACAATGCGTTATGTTCAAGCAGTCGTTGGGTTCAGTAATAGTAAAACACCTTCTTCTATGATAGTGAATTGTTACTACAACTCAGATTTAACAGGGACTCTTCAAACTGATTACCTGACATCAACAAACATAAAACATATGCTTTTAGCGGACATTTTAAAAGCTAATGTGTTTGATGACAAAGGTGCTCTTAGTGGTGTTATCACTAGTGGGCACAAACTTGATGATTTTAGTAAAGTTATTTATTTACCATACATTGAAGAAATTGCTAGCATTATGAATCTTGAAACGTATTATCCAGAAACTGGTAAAACCTTGCCAAATTACGCAAGTTTAGTTATATTAATTGCTGTAATGGACTTTAACGACCTTGACCAAAGCTTGAAAGATGCAAGTTATCCAAGTAAAACAGTTTATTTAGTAAATAATATGGTTCTTGACAATATTAGTCTAACAAATGTTTCAAGAGTTATTGGTGGTGGGCAGATTGTTACTACATCAAGCTTTGTTTTTGGTGAAATTCCAAACAATTGCCTTGTTTCAGGAATTTATGTAAAAGGTTCAAATGATAATAATATTGATGTCACCAGTTCATCACATTTAATATTTGGAACTTTAACTCCAACAAATAATGGTGCAATATCAAATTGTGTTCTTGGTGGTCTTCCTGACTATAAAAACAACAATACAACTCTTGCAGACAGGTCTTTGAATCTGGATTCAAGAAGTTTAGGAGAAAATGATGAAGTGCTTCAAATAAATGTTGATTTACAAACAAATTCAGCAACAAAAGCTTTTGTGGGTGGACTTGTTGGACAAAATAATGGGTTAATTACGAACAGTTGGTCTTACTTTGACTTGAACATTGATATCACTGGTGAAAGTATTAATAGTGCTTACATCGGAGGTTTGGTTGGGTACAACTGTGGTGAACTTAGTTATTCGTATTCAATGGGAAAACAAAACATAACTAACCTTGTTGAACAAAACTCTTCAGGAGCAAGAACAACTTATGTTGGAGGAGTTGTCGGTTATAGTAGTAGTGTATTACACGGACTTATTGGTATGATTGACTTTGATGTGAATATTTCAACTACATATTTAGTTGGAGGAGTTGTTGGTTATGGTGACACAGCAAGCGATGTTGTATATGTTGAAGATATGAGTAGGTCGCTAAATAAAGTAACAACAAATGTTAGTCAGTCAACAACAAAGTCTAAAAAAGTTACTACAAATGACTTGCTTAGCCAGTCTCTAAAAACGCTTGGATTAAATTCTTTTGTATATACAAGGGATAGTGAAACAAACACAAATGCTATTCACAACTATGGTTTACCATTTTTAATAACAAACAATATTACAAATTATAAAAATGGTATAAGACAAAATATTATCTTTACAGGAAATGGGGTTGACCGAAATTATCCATACGAAATTTCAAATTATGTTTTGCTTTCAAAATTTGTTTCAGACAAAGATAAAAGTATATTTGCTTTAACAAGAGACTTGGTTGCAACAAAAACTATTGGAAATGGTCAAACTGTTATTTCAAGGCTCTATGGAAATGGTTTTGTTATTTTTGCCGATGACATTAATGTTTTGGGAAATGGTGGCAACTATAGTGTGTTTAATATATCACTTTCTGGCGATGAAGGGGCTGGAAAAATAGATGGAGTAATGCTCAAAGTTGGCGGAGCAATAAAAAGTTCATCTACTAACTTATCAATAGCACCTCTTTTGATAAAAAATAATGGTGCAGATGTGACAAACTGTGCTGTCTTTGGTGAAATTTCTGTCACCAATGGTGCTGGAAGGATTGGTGGACTTGTTGCCGAGCATCTTAGCGGAAAAGTAAGTAATTGTTGGACTGATGTAAAAATTACAGTAACAAACGGAAGGTTTAATATTGGTGGAATTATCGGAAATATGGGTTCAACAAAGGAAGCTTATTTAACTACAAGTTTTGCTAGCGGAAACATAAAAGTTGTAGGTGGTAAAAATAGTTTGATAGGTGGCTTGGTTGGAAAAGTTACTGGTGTAACATCGGGAACATCTTCTGCTAAAATTGATAGTTGTTATTTCTCTGGACTCACAAAACACAGCTCAAAAAATACCATATTTGAGATTGCAAACGAAAACTATTATGGGGCATTTGTTGGTAGTGTAGGTGATGCTTCAGATAAAGAGCTCACTATTGATAAATTTGGAATAACAAATAGTTATTTTGCAGGCAAACTTGGAAATAGTGACAACTATTACAACAATGCTTATACGAAAGTTATGGTGGGATACTACTCCGGAAGTGTTCAAACATCAAAATTAAATCCATATTTTAATACTGTTTATATTAGTTCTTTACAAACAGTAGCTTGGAGTGATTACTTAGCTCATTCTGTAACTGCGGGATATTTGAAAGATTTAACATCAGCAAACATTGGTTATAACTACAACTTTATTTCTGGCTATAGACCAACGCTAGCTGAAGTAACTCCAGCGGATAGAATGGACAATTATTCATAACAAAATAAAAGAAGCGAGATAATATCGCTTCTTTTTAATTTTTAATATGACTTAATTGTAAACTAAATAGTAGTTATGAACTAGAGCGAACGCCAAGCCACCTGAAAAGTTTATTAATAAAAGTTCCGTTTGGTTCTACTACATCAACAACACCAATAATTCTATCCCAAGAAAATGGACCGAGTTCGGAACTATCAAAACTTACCGCTCTGTTATCTCCTAAAACAAATACATATCCATCTTTTAGAGTAATTGAGCCATCTTTATTGAGTATATATCCTTCAGTCCAATTTAGTGCACCATTTTTTTGTGTTTTACTTTGAAAAGTTTGTGCACATTTGTATGAGTTGTAGTCATCTTTTTGCTCATTTATTGGTTTTGCTAGATTTGATGCGGACTGGTCTTTTAAAATGTAGTTTTCTTTGAGTAAAAATCTATCGTCAGTTATATTTCCTGTTTGACCTTTTGGTTTTACCCAAACATTAAGTTTTTGTTTTTCATAGTCGAACAAGATTTGGATAGTATCTCCACTTATTGCTATTGCTCGTTTGATAATTCGAGTGTTCTCGTTTGCTTCAACATTGTTATTTTTCTCGTAGCCACCAAATTTTAAAATAATAATGTCGCCACGAGAAATTAATTTTGTGTGGTGTGTAAATGCAATGTCGTAACAATCTCTTCCATCAAGTTCATTGTAATTTTCGTTTATCGTAGGTTGCATCGAAACCCCACGGATTGGAGTTGCTTCGTGAGTCGCACAAAACAAGAACATAAAGGCAAATAGAAAAAACAAAATCCAATTTAAAATTGTTCTTAAAACTTTAATACGAAAATATGGCTCACAAACCATTATACTTCCTGCACCTGTGGAAGAAGTAGGGTATTTGTATTTCAAAATTGCCTCCATTGTTTTATTCTAAAGAAATAAAGGAGATTCGATTTGCAAAATTGCCTGAATAACTCCTTTATCTAATGTGTATTTCTTAAGCGTCATACTCGGCTTTGTAGTTGATAATGCTGTTTTCGATTACTCTCTTAGCTCCTTCAATACCTTCAATGCCTTTGATTTCTGTTTGCTTGTTTTGTAATTCTTTGTATCTTTTGAAGAAATGACTCATTTCGTCATAAGTATGTTGTGGAAGGTTGTCCATATTTTTGATATTCTTGAAGAATGGGTCATCTTTTGCTACTGCAATAATTTTTTCATCCATTTCTCCATCATCAACCATAACAATCATTCCGATAGGTTTACAATCTACAAGAATTCCTGGCATAAATGGTTCACTTGCTAAAACTAATACATCGAGTGGGTCCCCGTCACCTCCAAGTGTTCTAGGAATAAAACCATAGTTTGCTGGGTATACCATACTTGTGTAAAGAAGTCTGTCAAATTTAATTAAACCAGTTTCTTTATCTAATTCGTATTTAACTTTGCTTCCTTTTCCAATTTCAATAAAAGCAGTAAATTCATCAACCCTAATTCTTGAAGGGTCTATGTCGTGCCAAATGTTCATAATAAAATAACCTCTCTTGTAATTTATTTGAAAATTATATCACATAAAATTTTCTTTGGCAAACAAAAAATCGTTTATATTGACAAATTTTTGAAAAAATGTTAAAATTTTTATGATATGGGAGTTATTATGTCCGAAATTAAACCAGTTTATTTATGTTTAAGTAGTGAAGTTTTTGATGAGGTTACACCTAAATTTGTGCGGAATTATAAAAACGAATTAGAGCAGTTTGAAAGATTTGGTGTTCCAGTACTATTTTCAAGTGAAAAACCGTTTACTCAAGCACTTGTGGATTGTAATAAATTTTTGCACAGGAAAGCTTTGATTGTTTCAAACAATGGAGCTTATGCTCAGACACAAGATGGTAAGGTTGTTGTTGACCAAAAAATTCCAAAACAAACAATAGAAGCTCTTACAAAACTTTTTGGAGATTTGGGTGATACTGTAACTCTTTCGGTTAGTACTTTATCAAAAAATGTTCCTTTGAAACCAAAAACAGGCTTTTTTAATAAAATTAAAAAGTTATTCAAAAAAGAGTTTCAAGATAAAAATTTTGAACAGGCTTCAAATAATGCCTATGGACTCAATATTGAATTTAATACTCTTGGTGCAAAACTACTAACTCAAGTAAAACCAATAAATAAAAATGGTGCTTCTATATCTGATAGATGGAAAATTGAAAATGCTTATCAGGAACAAATTCAAAAATTGATGCTTTCAAAACTGTTTTCTGCCGATGAAAATTTGAGAAAACTCTATGAGCCTTTTGTGGATATTGTTTACACAAAGAATGGTATAAGTTTTGTGCCAAAAGGTTGTAGCAAGGCTTCGGCTATAGAGAAATTTTGCATTGAGCAAAAGATAGATACAAGTTCACTTTTGATACAAGGAAACTGCTATAGCGATTTTTTCAAAGGTATTTCACTTGAAAGTGCTATGCAAAAAAAGAAAAAAGCTAGTTACAACTTTCAAAAATTTGACTTGGAAGATTATATAAAAGCTCTTGATAGTGAAATAAAAACTATTGAAAAAGTTAAAATTGAAGATAATTTTCAAACTTATTTTATGTTTCCTAACAAAATACCCCCTAAAAAAGCCCTAAATAAATTTGCAGAACTTGAGGCTCAGGCAAACAAGGATAGGCTTTTTAAACTAAAAGAATCAGTTTTAGAACAGCAAACTCAAGTTTTAAAAACCAAGTGCGCAAGAGATTTAGAAAATCTCGAAAAAAATATTGCTAAAATACTGGAGTCTGGGGAAGAAAATCCAGAATTTAGTAAAAAAGCAGATGAAATTGTTTCAAATTACAACAAACAAATCAGTGAAGTTGAAAAAAATGTTCAAAATATAAGTTTGGACAAAAAATACATATTTAATAAAATTTCACTTCAAGGCTCAAATAGTCTTTTACATTCAAAGTGGGAAACCCTTTCTCAAAAACAGCTTGCAAGAATTAAACAGGAAAAAGAGAGTGAGGCTCTTAATTTGGTCTACAGTTCTAACAAAAGTCCAAAAAATGTTCAAAAAACTGGTCCAAAATTGACTTTTTAGAAATAATTTTAAAATTGTATTTAAAAATGGTTGATATTTTGACCATTTTTTTGTTAAACTATGTATAAAGGAAAATAGGGGAAGAGTTATGTCTGAAAAAAATTTTGATAGATATGAGCTTGGTAGAAAGACTTCAAACGATATTTTGGAAAACGAAAAAGTGGAAGTTGATGAAATAGAGTCAATGCTTTTTAGAAAGAAGAATACAAACGAACCATACAAAAACAAGCATAATAAGTTTTTTGAAACTGTAAATAAAAAAGCGTTAGGTGATGATGGCTCAAAACTTGATGCTGTTAAAAAAGTTCAAATGAGTGTTTACTCATCTAATTCTAGTGAAATTTTAAATAGTTATTCAAAATCTTCAGTTGTTTTTTCATTTTTTGCAATAATTTTTATGACTCTACTTTTTGCTGTTGTGATTGAACTTATCATTATTTCCACAGCAGGTTATAGTCTGAGAATTTATAATTCTGACGATCTTGAAGGAGCGGTGAGTCAGGGAGAGGTTTTGTTTGAAAAACCCAACAAGAATTTGGAATTTGATATCGGAACAATTTTAACTTATGAAGTAGGTGGAGAAAATTTTACAAGAGTTGTTACTGAAATGACTTCTACTAGCATTATTGTAGATACTCCAAAAGGTGGCGAGGCAAAAGAAATTTTACTTAATAATATTGACATAGAAGTTGTATCTGTTGTTGTAAGTCACATTCCGCCTGTGGGACAAATTGTGTACTATACTTATACTTATTGGTATTATGTTTGTGGGGTGCTGGCTCTTTTATCAATTTTGTTTTTTGTTGGTAAGTTTGTTGCAGACCACAATTACGATAATATTTTAATTGAAAGGCTGGAGTATGAAAAAAAAGAAAGAGAAAAAAGAAAAAAATATCTTTCCGAGGATATTTCAAAAATTCAAGAAAGCAAGAAATATGCTGATGGTATTTTAGATGAACTTTTGAATGTAAACAAAGTTCCTGAGACAAAGAGAGAGAAAAAGATGCAAAGACTTCAAGAGCAGATTCAAAAAAGAAGAATGCAACAGATTGAATCTATCAAGGAAAATGCAGAAAAATTGCAAGATGAAATTAAAAACACAATGGGAACAAAAGAAGAACGCAAGCTTTCTGATTTGGAGGTTGAAATAAAGGCTAAAGAATCTGGCATTGCGAGCGATATTAGAAAACAAGTTGAAAATGAGTCTAAAGGGTTAAATATAAGCGTTAGTCAAGAAGAAGTTGAAAAAAGAAGAAAAATGGCAGAAGAAGCTAATAAAAAAATTGGAGATTTCTAATTTTAATGCAAGTTCAAAAAAATAACTTGCATTTTTGTTTTTATTGTGCTAAAATATTACAGAATTGCAATAAAATGCTATTCCTTGCATTACAAAAAGTAATGCCATTAGTCCAGAAGGGAGGTTAAAAGTTATGAACAAGTATGAACTTTTGTACATCATTTCAAGTGATGCAGATGAAAAAGCACGTGAAGCTATTATAGAAAAGTTTTCTTCTATGGTAACAAAAAGTGGCGGAACTGTTGATTCACTTGACAAAATTGGTATGAAAAAGTTTGCTTATCCAATTCAAGACAAGCAAGAAGGCTTTTATGTTTTAATGAATTTTACATCAGAGCCAACATTGCCAAGAGAAATGGAGCAACAAATGCGTATTACAGAATTTTTCGTTCGTAATATGTTTATTCGTTTAGATAAATAATTAAAAGAGAGAAAAAATTATGAACAAAGTTGTTTTAATAGGAAATTTAACACACGATCCAGAAATAACAACAACAAATAGTGGTGTTCCAGTTTGTCATTTTTCACTAGCTGTATCTAGAAGATATACCAATAGTGAAGGGAACAGAGAGGCTGATTTTATTCCAATAGTTGTTTGGAGAAATCAAGCAGAATCTTGTCACAAGTACTTGCGTAAGGGGAGCAAGGCTGCTGTTTATGGAAGTTTGCAAGTAAGAAGTTATGAAACAAAAACTGGAGAAAAAAGGACAATCGCAGAGGTTGTTGCTGAAGAAGTAGAGTTTGTTGGTTCAAAAATGAGTGGTGATGAAGTCCTTGAAACAAAAACTGAAGACGCTGAAAAGGTGGTAACTTTAGAACCAATTGATGATGGTGATTTACCATTTTAATAAAAATTTAAAAGGAGAATAAAAATGGCTGAAACAGAGCAAGAAGTTCAAGTTGTTGAAAACCAAGAAAAGGCTAAAACTGAAGAGAAAAAGGCAAAACTTGATGGAACTGAAGTTAGAAAGCCTCGTCGCCCAGTTAGTCGTCGCAAGGTTTGTCAATTTTGTGTTGACAAAGTTGAAAAGATTGACTACAAAGACATCGCTCGTATTCGTAAGTTTGTGACAGAAAATGGAAAGATTGTTCCAAGTCGTCAAACAGGTACTTGTTCAAAGCACCAAAGAGAACTTACAACAGCAATCAAGAGAGCAAGATATATGGGGCTTTTGCACTACAAGGGTGAATAATTCAAAAACTAAAAATAAAGTAGGTGTTAGAACTTGCTTTATTTTTTTTTATTTATTATAATGTCTAGCGGAGAGGTTTTATGAACGAAAATTACGATGTTATAATTATTGGCTCTGGTCCAAGTGGAATGACAGCTGGAATTTACGCCTTACGAGCAGGGCTTAGTGTATTAGTATTTGAAAAAATGGCAGTAGGTGGGCAAACTGCTTTAACTCAAAAGATAGAAAATTATCCAGGGTTTTCTGAAATTAGTGGATTTGACCTTGCAGAAAATATGTATAATCAACTTGTAATGCTTGGTGGAAAGGTTGTTTTTAAAGAAGTTGAATCAATTGTGATCAAAGATGGTGTAAAATCGGTTCTTGCGGGTGGATTAACCTATAATGCTAGTGCTATCATATTAAGTATGGGGGCTTCATCACGACCTTTGGGAACAAATGAGGATAAAAAATTTTTAGGGAAAGGACTTAGTTATTGTGCTGTTTGTGATGGCGCTTTCTTTAGAGATAAAGTCGTTGCGGTTGTTGGAGGTGGAAATTCAGCATTACAGGATATAGAATATCTTTCTGGTATTGCAAAAGAGATAATACATATTAATCGTAGAGCGGAATTTCGTGCTGACGCTGTTAATACTGAAAATTATCTAAAACTATTACAATCACAAAAGATAAAACAGTTTTTTGGTTTTGTTATTGAAAAGCTTGAAGGTGAAGATAAACTTAAAAGTATTGTAATTAAAAATATCAAAACAAATGAAAAGCTAATAATTGATGTTGATGGATTATTTGTTGCTATAGGGAGAGTTCCACAAACTGAAATAATACAAGGTGTAAAACTTGATGAGTTTGGATACATAGAAGTAGACAAAGATATGAAGACAAATCTAGAAGGTATTTTTGCTTGTGGCGATATTACATCAAAAACGTTAAGGCAAATTAGCACAGCTGTCGGTGATGGTGCTATTGCTGGAACTAGTGCAAGTGTGTATGTTAAAAAATTGAAAAAAGGAATGTAATTTTATGGAAAAAATATTTGGAACAGATGGTGTAAGAGGTGTTGTTGGAGATGTGATAACTCCTGAGTTCGTGTATAACCTTGGTAAAAGTGTTGCTGTGTTTTTGTGTCAAAAATATGATAAAAAAGAAAAGAAAGTTCTAATTGCTCACGACACACGTAAATCTTTTGAAATGATTGAGCAAAATTTGTGTAAGGCATTTAACGAATTTGGGATTGATGTGGTATGTGCGGGTGTTATGCCGACTCCAGCTGTTCATTATTTGACCAAATTAAAAGGTTTTGATGCTGGGGTGATGATAACAGCAAGTCATAATCCTGCAGAATATAATGGAGTAAAAATTATCACAAATGATGGCTTCAAGGCATCTGATGAAGTGGAAAATAAAATCACTGAAATTTTTTACAGCCTTTCTGAGTGTAAAAATTTTTCAGATGAAGCGGGGAAAACTACTACAGATTTTACCCTTATTCAAACTTGGGCAGATTGTATAAAAAACATCTGCAAAACTTCTCTTCAAGGTTTAAAGGTTGCTTTTGACTTAGCAAATGGTGCAAGTTTTAAAGTGGCAGGTGAAATTTTTGAAGCATTAGATGCTCAGGTGTTTCAAATTAATGCGTCAGACAATGGTGATTTAATTAACAAGGATTGTGGAAGTACGCATACTGAAGAGATTGCAAAGTTTACAAAAAGCTGTGGTGCTGATATTGGATTTGCCTTTGATGGCGATGCTGATAGAGTAAATGTTTGTTTTGCTGACGGACAAATTATGACAGGAGAACAGTTAATGTTTTTGTGTGCGATGAGTTTGTTTAGAAAGGGTGAACTTAAGCAAAACAAGATAGTTACTCCAAATGTGACAAATTTTGGTGTCGATAATAGTTTGAAAAAATTTGGTATTGAAACGCTAAGAGTTGGAGTGGGTGGAAAAAATATCCAGCAAAAGCTTCTTGAAGAAAAACTTTCTTTTGGTGCAGAGGATAATGGTCATATTATTTGGGCGGACTATAATAAATGCTCTGATGGAATTTTGACAGCTGTTTTACTTTCAAAATTGCTAGTAGAGGTAAAAAACTTTGATGAAATTTTAAAAGATTTAAAAGTTCTTGAACAGACAAAATTAAATGTTCAAATTTCACAAAATCAAAAAATTAAGTATCTCAATGGTGATATTGATGAGCTTTTATCAAAACTCCAAGCAGAAAACAAGGAAAGAATTGTTGTAAGACCAAGTGGAACAGAACCTCTTGTTAGAATCATTGTTGAAGGTGCTGAAAAAGAAAAAACTGAAATTTTAGCAAAAAAATTGGAGAAAGCTATTAAAGAATTATAGTATAAAAGTTTGTTTGTAAAACAAACTATTTATATGGAAAAACAAACTTTTTTAAAAGGTATTTTGGTGTTAGTTGTCGGGAGTATTATCGCAAAAGCTCTTGGTGCGGTTTATCGTATACCTTTAACTTGGATTTTGGGTGCGGAAGGACTGGGTGTTTATCAGCTAGTCTTTCCTGTTTTTTCTTTACTACTTGTATTATCATCAACCGCTGTTCCTACAGCATTGAGTAAAATTATTGCTTCGGAAAACTCTGAGGTCAATTGTAAAAAAATTCTAAGAGTTAGTATTGTAGCATTATTTATTGTTGGATTTATATTTTCTGTCGTACTTTTTGCTTTGTCTGGTGTTATTGCGAATTTTCAGGGCAATCCAAAAGCCACATTGCCATATATGGCAATTGCTCCGAGTTTGGTAATTGTTTCTGTTATTTCGGCATTTCGTGGGTATTTTCAGGGTAAACTTAATATGACTCCAACTGCTGTTAGCAATATAGTTGAACAACTTTTTAAACTTATATTTGGGCTAACACTTTCCTTTTTGCTTATTCCACAAGGGCTTGAATTTGGTGTGCTAGGTGCAGTACTGGGGGTTACATTAAGTGAATTCGTTACACTCGGGTTATTGACAATTACATACCTAGTGGAAAAAAAGAAAGGCAGTATACATAATGAAAAAATAACTATTTCCACAAAACAAGTCCTCAAAAATTTGGCTAAAACTGCGTTCCCTATCATTGTGGCAAATATAATTTTGCCTATTTCATTGTTTCTTGACAGTTTGCTTGTTGTAAATATTTTACTTTCTAGTGGTTTTACTGCTTCTCAAAGCACTATTTTATGGGGACTAGATAGCGGAGTGGTAACTTCTATAATAAATTTGCCTGTTGTTTTTACATTGCAAGTTGCGACTTGTATTGTGCCAAATCTCACAAGTGACCGTTCACAGATTTCAAAAAGAGTTAATCAAAGTTTTCTGATTTCCTGTGCAATCTCAATACCTTGTGCTCTTGCTGTTTTTGTTCTTGCTCCACAAATTTTAAGTGTACTTTATAGCGGGACTTTTTCAAGTACAGTGATTGATGAAATGGGGGTAGCAACTAAACTGCTTTCTTATTCATCTGGTCTGATTATTCTCACAGCTATTTTACAAACTCAAAATGCTACTCTTCAAGGGCTTGGACACTTAAAAATCCCTGTTATTAATATGAGTTTGGCTGTTATTTTAAAACTAGTTTTTGTTTTTACACTTATACAAAATCCTGAGCTTAATATTTTTGGACTTATGATTGCAAAATATGTATTTTTTGCTACTGTAGTTTGTCTTAACACTATATATATGGTACGAAAGGGTTATAAAATTAATCGAATGAAAGAAATTTTCGTTTCGCTTTTGTCTTCAATATCAATGGCAATGACCATTTTAGTTACAAAGAATTTTATAACTGGTTTCTCTCCAATTATTGGTTTGTTGGTTCTAATTTGTGTAGGGGTTATAGTGTATAGTGTAAACTTTTTGTGCCTTCTTCCCGAAAAAAATTATTTGAGGCTTATTAAATTTAGAAAAAGAAGTTTATAAAATTAAAATTAGGTTATATTTTAACTCAGGGAGGAATGTATGAATAAAACAGAACTAATAAAACAAGTTTCAAAACACTCTAGTTTAACTCAAAAAGATTGTGCTTTATGTCTTGAAGCACTAAAGCAAGTGTTGACAAATTCACTTAAAAGGGGAGAGATGGTTTCGCTTACAGGATTTGGTAAATTTTATGTAAAACACTACAAACAAAGAAATAGTTACAACCCACAAACACAAAAAATTTGCTCTCTTAACGCTCGATTTTTGCCTGTTTTTAAGGTCAGTAACACTCTAAAGAGCCAAATTTAGGCAAAAAATGCCCTTTTTTTGGGTTTTTTTTAGTAAATTGCCTCAATTCGTTTGGTGAAACTGAAAAAATATGTTATAATTCCTTTAACTTTTTAAAAGGAGAGTTAAAAAATGAACAAACAAGAATTTGTGGTAGCAGTAGCTACAAAAGCTGGAGTTTCACAAGCTGATGCAGGTAGAGTTGTAAACGCAACACTTGATGTTATTACAGAAGCACTTAAAAATGGCGACGATGTAACTATTACTGGTTTCGGCAAATTTGAAGCAAGAAAAAGAGATGCAAGAAGTGGAATTAACCCACTTACAAAAGCTCCTATAAAAATTGCTGCTTGCAAAGTTCCAGCATTCAAAGCTGGCAAAGGCTTGAAAGACGCTATAAACTAACAGCAAGGAAATAAAAGGACAGCCTTTCTGGTTGCCCTTTTTTAGTGGGATTTAAAATGAAAATAAAAAATATAACTCTTAGGACGCCATTTATACTAACACCAATGGCGGGATTCACTGATTGTGGGTTTAGAAGTTTGTGTGCAGACTTTGATGCTGGTCTAACAACCACTGAAATGGTGAGTGCAAGGGGGCTTTTGTTTGGTGGAGATGGAAGCAAGTCTCTTCTTTACTTTGAAGAAAACTCAAATCCGAAAAGCGTTCAAATTTTTTCAAACGAGCCAGATGTTGTTGCTGAAATCTTAAAAAGAGGCCTTTTAAAAGATTTTGATATTGTTGATATTAATATGGGTTGTCCTATGCCAAAAATTGTAAAAGAAGGTATGGGGTCTGCCCTTTTACTTGATTTTGATAAGGCAAGTAATGTTATTAAAAGTGCTGTCGACAATACAAGTCAACCAGTGACCGTAAAGTTTAGAATTGGGTTTACTCAAGATACAATTTGTGCAACTGATTTTGCAAAAATGTGTGAAGATAGTGGAGCAAGTGCAATTTGTGTGCACGGACGAACAAAAACTCAACTTTATAGCGGACTTGCTGATTGGTCTGTTATCGAAAATGTGGTGGATTCTGTTAAAATTCCAGTGTTTGGAAATGGTGATGTGCAAAACATTTTGGAGGCTAAAGAAAAAATGGAAAATTTTGGCTGTGCCGGTATTGGTATCGGTAGAGCTTCTCTTGGGAAGCCTTGGATTTTTTCTGGACTTAGCGAAAATGAATTTGATATTCCTGCCATAATAAAAAAGCATTTTACTATTTTAGAAAAGTATTTTAGCGAAAAATTGGTTTTACTCCATATGCGCAAACATCTTGCTTGCTACATTCATTCTTTTCCAAAAGCAAAACAATATAGGCAAAAGATAGTAACATCCTTTCACAAACAAGAAATTTTTGATTTAATAGATGAACTTTTTAAAAAATAGCAATTTTTAGTTGCTATATTTTTTGATTTTTAGTATCATAAAAACAAAGGGGAAAGTGCGGAATGGATATAGAGGTAATCTATCAAATTATATCGGCACTAGCTGGCTTAGGTGTACTTCTTTATGGGATACGACTGACGAATTCAAGCCTTGAAAATGTTTTGGGTTACAAATTCAAATCTGCGCTTGGAAAAGTATCAAAAAGTAAAATGAAAAATTTTGCTATAGGTGCAGGAACAACTTTTTTGGTTCAATCGTCAGTACTTACGGTTACAATGGCTGCTGGGCTTATAAACATTGGCGCAATTGGACTTGCTCAGGCTTTGGCGCTCACTTTAGGGGCTAATTTGGGCTCTGCTTGCTCAATGGTTTTATTGTCGTTTGAAAGTTTCAATTTGGTAAAAATACTTTCAGTTTTGAGCGTTTTTGGAATGATCTTGCTGATTTTTGCTAAAAAATCTAAAGTTGAAACTGTTGCAAAAACAATTCTTGGATTTGGTTTTCTATGTCTGGGAATAACCCTTTTGAGTGAAAGTATGTTCAAACTTACATCACTTTTAGATATTGCGGGAGCACTTCAATCTCTTTCTAATCCAATAGTTTTAATTTTACTCGGAGTGATTCTTGCTGTTTTAATGCAAAGTGCGTATCCCGTTGTTGCTATTTTAATTACGCTAGTTGCGAGTGGTGCAACAAGTTTTGAATCTGCATTATTTGTTTTGTATGGGGCGAATATAGGTGCTTCAATAACGATAATGTTTCTTACGGGATTTGGGGATGGGACAGCGGGGAGAAAGGTTGTTGTTTTTAACCTGCTTTTAAAAATTTTTAGTACGTTAATTTTTGGTCTTTTAATGTTAATTCCTAGTTGGGTAAATTGGATTCATCAGACCCTATGTTTTGGTGAAGCGAGTGTATCGCTCGTTGTTATGATGATTTTGTTTAACTTGATTCCAGAACTTGTTTTGTTACCTTTTGTTAATTTAATTTCTGTATTTCTCGGTAAAATTATCAAATCTAATGGATTAAAGGAAAATAATGATTATGAGCTTTTTGAAATAGATGAGAGAGTGATTAATAACCCAGCAATAGCGTTTAAATCGGTTAAAGATAATGTTGCAAGAATTTTAGAGATGGAAATTAGCCTAAACCGAAAATTATGCTCAATGCTTTTTGATAATGTTGATTACGTGTCCCCAAAAAACAAATTAAAAGCACTTGATAAAGCAATAAAACTTACAACTAACAACATAATTCGTCTTGGAAGTAAAAAAAGTCAAGACAAACTTGAAAATATAAATATTCTTTTGAATATTTTAAATGATATTTCGCAAATATTAAGAGTAAATACAAAATTTGATGAATTTGCAAATTTTGTAAAGCAAAATCCAAAATGTTTGGGGGATAGAGGTGAAATATTAAAAAATTTGGCGAGAGACACAAATGATTTGGGCGAGCGTGTTTGTAAGCTTTTGTTTGAAAGTGAAAACATAATAGATAAAAGTGAAGAAATTAAAACGATTTTTGAAATAAACTCAATCAATACAACGCAAAGCTCAAAAGCGAAACAAGATATTGCTTCAAATGCGATCAAAACAGATAGCGCAACTTATTTTAGTTTACTTTATGAACTTGGAAAACTTGAAAATGATTACACTGATATTGCTATAAAAACAACTATAATGGAGGAATAAAATGTTTAAAAAATTAACTTTAAAGGATTATGATTTAACTGGAAAAAGGGTGCTTTTGAGAGTGGATTTTAATGTACCTATGAATGAGGCTGGGAATATCACTAGTGACAAACGAATGATAGAGGCGTTACCAACGATAGAATATTTAAAAGAGCAAGGTGCAAAAATAATAGTTTGCTCTCACTTAGGTAGGCCAGAAGGCAAACCTGACCCAAAATTTTCACTTAAACCAGTTGTTGAGCATTTAAAACAACTTCTCAAAACACCTATTTTTTTCTCTGGTGAAATTGTAGGACCAGAAACTAGAAAAATTGTTAGAAATATGGAAAATGGCGACATTATTGTTCTTGAAAATCTTCGATTTGACCCTGGAGAAGAGGAAAATAATCCTACTTTCTGTAAAAAATTGGCTTCTATTGCAGATATTTATTGTAATGATGCTTTTGGAACAATGCACAGGGCTCACGCCAGCACGGTTGGTGTTGCAAAGCTTTTACCAAATTGTATTGGCTTTTTAGTTGAAAAAGAAGTACAGATGTTTGATTTACTTTTATCAAATCCTAAAAGACCTTTTGTTGTTGTTTTGGGTGGAAAGAAAATAAAGGATAAAATCAACCTCATTAGCAACCTAATTAATATTGCTGATACTATTTTGATTGGTGGTGCAATGGCATATACATTTCTTGAGGCAAAGGGATTTAATATGGGGCACTCCATTGTTGAAAAAGATAAAATTCCGCTAGCAAAACTTTTATTGGATAAAGC
>DLKQ01000017.1 GCA_002477805.1 Christensenella sp. UBA7584
CATAAACGAAAAATATAGTAATAAATGCACTTACTATTAACTAAAAATAAATACAAACCCTCAAACCAAAAGATAAAGTTGAAATTAAAACCCGCATTAACTAAATAACTAAAAGATAGACTATCATCAACTGAAACTATTTTATCAGCTATTGACGAAATAAATTTAAAATAGTGAAAATTAGAGAAATAAATACTCAAACTGTATTTATTTTTCATTTCTGACCTAAATATACAATTTCTAAAATCAATGTATGCTTTTGCTATTTTTACCCATTTTCCTTTTCTTAATTATATATATAAAAGATTTTAAAAAATTTTTGCAAAAAATGTTAAACTTTTTGTAATTTTATGTTATAATAAATAAAGTAAAAGGAGATGAAAAAATGGCAGAGAAAAAAAGTGGCACAAGTTCGAAATCAACAACAGCAAAGAAAACTGCTCCAAAAAAGACAGAAGCCAAAAAAACTGAAACAAAAACAAGTACTAGCCAAAAATCATCAAGTAAAAAGACTTTTTGGGGACTAAACAAAATTAGTTTTTATACTATTGGTGCTGTAGCAATTTTGTATCTTATTTCAGCAATCTTGGCAGTTTGTGGAGTTAGTCTAAAAGTTATTTCAGTGCTTCAAGGTGTTGCAACAGCAATTTTAATTTGCATTACAGCTTTTCTTGCTTGGAAATATGTAAGGCAAAAACAAACTGTATATAAAGTTCTATATTTTGTTTTACTTTTAGTTGTAATCCTTGGAATTATCCTTCCACTTGTTGTCTAAAAATTTAAAAACACCCTGCATTTTAAAAGCAAGGTGTTTTTTTGTAATAGAACCTTTAAGACAAATTGGGTCTTTACTAGATTGGACACAAAAAGGGTAAGTTATTAAAAAATTAGTATGTAGCAAAAGTAATTACATAAAAATCACTAGTATATCTAGTGATTTTTCATAATAGAAACATTATATGGTGTAAGTTTAGTTCATAAACATAGTTACCTCTTTTCCACTATTTTTTGAAAATATATAAAGATTGCAAAAGACAAATCTTTTAAAAAATCGTGAAAGGTTTTAGGACATTCGTGAAAGAAAAAGAGAGGCAAAAGCCTCTGAGTACTCCCTAAAATAAAGGGAAATGTGGTGCGCCGTAAGGAGTTCGAATCCCTAACCTTTGGTTCCGTAGACCAACGCTCTATCCAGTTGAGCTAACAGCGCATATAATAAATTTTTGAATGAGAATTTATAAACTCAATATGCGAAACGGAAGTCAGTAATCTATTCCATAGACCAACTCTCTATCCAACTAACCGCAAATATAATAAATTTTAAATTCTAGTTGTTTTCAAGAATATTTGGTAACTAAGCAAAATCAGTAATTAAAAAAATATATTCATAAAATATAGAAAGATTAGGAGTGAGTTAATCAATCTATTTTTATAAATACTCGTATATTATAATGCATTTTATTTTAAAATGCAAGCAAATTTGATAAAAAAATCAAAAATTTTTAAAAACTTTTTAAACTGGTTAATATCTAATTATTTAGGTTTGTAAAAAGTACATTATTATTTAAAATAGAGACCTTTTTAAATTGAATTACCAAAAATTGTTATTTTTATGTTTTATAAAAATTTTATAATGTCCTTCTTCTTTTCATTAATATAAAATAGGCAATTTTAGGCTAAAAGTCGTCACATATTTTCAAATCATAGAAAGCAAATAATGTTTCATCTACTTTATTTGTTGCTTTCTTTTGTTATTATTGGAATTATAATATGTAGCTATGTATAAAGAATAATAATCATAATGAGTTTTTTTCACCTTGTTTTGTGAGCAAAATTCTTTATTAGTCATATAACATTTATATGTCTATATTTTTTATTTTAATAAAACTAAAAAATCTTGTGTAATTGCTTGACTTTTTAAAAAAGAAATATTAGAATGAAAATATAAAATAAAGGAGATTTGAAAATGGCAAAAGTTAAAACATTTTTTAAAGCGTTTCTTATGATGCTATTAGTACTTCCTGTTATGCTAGTGTTTACTGCTTGTGGAAGCCAACTTGACCAAGAAGCTGACTGTAAAACAACAGGAAAATTTACTGCTTCGGATATGACTTCGTTTGAAAACACCCTAAGCACAAATGAACAAAATGCTACATCTTTCGGAGGAGATGCTGGTTACCGCCTTACAATGAAGATGACAGCAAATGGTTCACTTTTGGATCAGAATTATAGTATGTCTATGTACGGAAACGTTATTGCTAAAAACTTGGCAGAAGTAGGCAAAGAAGAAATGGCTGCAAAATTGACAATGGAGATAAACACTCTTCAAATGTCAGGAAAAGCAACTCAAGAAGCTTTCCTTAAAGACCAAAAAATTTATATTCACGTTCTACCAACAACTATAACTGCTGGCAGTGTGAAAACTGAGATTGCAGACACAAAAGTAGTTATTAACTCAGCTGAATATGCTACTCCAGACTATGTTTTTGGTCAACTTAACGCAGTTCAAGATGGTTTGACAGACGTTGAAAGTGTTTTGGCTCTTGTAAAGGAAAACGCTAATGACGCAACTGTTGAAATTGTAAACAACAAAGACAAACAATACAAAATCACATTTAATAATCAAGTTGCTGGACTTACAAATGTTGTTATGTACTTCAACTTTAAACAAGACACTGACGGAAAAGACAACCTTTTCTCGCTCAAAGTTGAAGCTGACTACACAACAGAAATGGGTACTGGTGCTACTGATGAAAGTGTTCCAATTGAAATGAGTGGAAAAATCTCATTCACACTTCAAGGATTTGGTGGGGACATTCAATACCCAGTTCTTACAAGTGGTTGGACAGCATCTGATGAAGCTCCAAATTTATTCGGTTAATTTGTTAAGGTAAGAAAATAATTTAAAATTGAATACTCTTAAAATAAAAAGAAGCTTAAAATAGCTTCTTTTTTGATTCAAGATGAGGATAATCCATAGTTGTGTTCGCTTGAATAACTAGTCCCGATTGCGTTCCATTCATTATTGTGAGTATTCCTAACTTTTTCATTTTTTCATAAAAAGCCATAACAAACTTGACTAATTTATCGCAAAATAGCAAGCGCACATACTATTTTAGTTATCAGTTTACAATCCAACCTTTTTGCACAACTTATGGATTCCACATTTTGGGGGGTAGATAGAGGAATGTAACTGCTTTAAAACTGCCAATAAAAATTTCTATGTGTAAGATAATGGGAGTTTGATTTTATAATGTAAGTTGATATGTGGTCTATATAGAAAAAACTTCCGTATTGGAAGTTTTTTCTATTATTTTACAGGAACAAGTTTTGTTTTTCCACCCATATATGGTTGCAATACTTTTGGAATATTTACTGTGCCATCTTCGCAATAGTTGTTTTCAAGTAGGGCAATGAGTGCTCTAGTTGATGCTAGTACAGTATTATTTAAAGTGTGAGGGTAGTAATTTCCATTTTCGCCCTTGACTCTAATTCCAAGTCTCCTTGCTTGAGCATCGCCAAGAGTTGAGCAAGAAGCAACTTCAAAGTACTTTTTCTGTCTTGGGCTCCAAGCTTCTACATCGCAAGATTTCACTTTTAAATCAGCCAAGTCGCCCGAGCAACATTCTAATGTTCTCACTGGAATATCAAGGTTTCTAAAAATTTGGACAGTGTATGAGAGCATTTCTTCATAAAATTTCATTGAGTCTTGTGGCTTGCAAATGACAATCATTTCTTGCTTTTCAAACTGGTGAACACGATATATTCCGCGTTCTTCAATTCCGTGCGCACCGACTTCTTTTCTAAAACAAGCACTATAAGAGGTGAGTCTTAGTGGAAGTTCGGATTCTTTTATAATCTGACCTTTAAATTTTCCTATCATACTGTGTTCACTTGTACCGATGAGGTAAAGGTCCTCTCCCTCGATTTTGTACATCATTGCGTCCATTTCAGCAAAACTCATTACGCCAGTTACAACATCGCCACGAATCATCATAGGCGGGAGTGCATAAATAAACCCTTTGTCTATCATAAAGTCTCTAGCATATGCTATCATAGCACTTACAAGTCTTGCACTATCGCCTAAAAGGTAATAAAAACCATTTCCACTTGTTCGGCCAGCGCTTTCTTTGTCTAGACCACAAAAGCTTTCCAAAATATCTGCGTTGTAAGGTATTTCATAACTTGGTACTTTTGGTTCTCCAAACTTTTCATTTTCAACATTTTCGCTATCATCTTTTCCGATAGGAACGCTTGAGTCCATAATATTAGGAATAACCATCATTCTTTCTTTTATTTTTTTGCTTAGGTCATCAAGCAAGATTTCTTTTGTCTCAATTTGGTTATTAATTTCTCCCACTTGTGCCTTTATAGCATCAGCACCTGTGAAATTCTTTTCACGCATACATTTTCCAACTTCATCACTAAGTGTGTTACGCTTGTTGCGGAGCTCGTCTGTTTCTTGTTTGAGTTGTTTAGCTCTTTCATCAAACTCTTTTACTTCATCGACTAAAACAAGTTTTTCATCTTGAAACTTGTTTTTTATGTTTTGTTTAACAAGTTCTGGGTTTGTTCGTATTAGATTTATATCAATCATATTTTTCTCCTAGAATTTTAATAATTTCAAAAGCTCTGTTTTATCTACCGCTGTTAAAAATAGATATAGTCTTGGCCCTTTTGTTTTTCCAAGTAGCAAGTTGTACACAATTTCAAAAAATCTTTTTTGCCTTGTTTTCTCTGGCTCACCATTAAGTTTTGGAATGTCGTAAAGCAAGCTTTGCATTTCTTCAATAGACAAGCTTTCGTTTTCTATTTTGTCTGAAAGTGTTTTAACCCAATTTTTCTCTTCTTCATTAAGCAAGCTGAAAAATTCTGAATTTTTTTCTGGTAAAAGTTTTACGATTTGGTCAGGGCAGTAATTCTGTAGCCAGTAGGTTATTCTCTCAAATCTTGGCCTAATTTGTTCTTTTGTGTAGTTTTGACCAATTTTGTTAAGAACAAAAGTTAGCATATCAAGGTCAAAGTTTACGATTGGAGCAAACGAAGCAATTAGTGTGGCATCAACTGGGCAGAATTTGCTTTCGTCAGTGTTAGAAAGGGCTAGCTCCATAATTCGTTTTACAATTTCATCACATTCGCCCGACTTGTATTCTGTGTACATACGGTCAAATTCGTGGTATGTTCTAAGCACATCACTATCTAGTGCAATATCAAAGCTTTTTTCTGGTAAAAACCTTGTAAACATCCAAAGCAAAATTTGTGGCTCATAAATTTTTAAAAGCGTGCCTGGTGTCATATCTGTTCCTGATGAACTGCTGATTTTTTTGGTCTGACCTTTTAGGTTTACAAAGTCGTACATACGGTACATTGGTGGTTCATTGTTAAAAATCTTTCGAGCAATTTCACTTGAAACTTGGTAGCTTCCACCTTGGCTAGAATGGTCTCTTCCGCCTGGTTCAAACATTACTTTTTCAACACCCCAACGCATTGGCCAGTCAACTTTCCAAGGTAGTTTTACCATATGAAAAGTGTTTAAATCAACAGTGTTTTGGTGCCCACATTTACACTGATAGGTTACTTTTGTGCAGTCATCACTTGTGGATAATACTTTTGTAAAGTCGTGTCCACATTTTTCACAATAAATTTGGATTGGATAAAAGTTTTCTCGCTCTTCGTCATTTGCTTCTTGAGTTTTAAAACTCATTTCGATGTCGTAAATTTCTTTTCTATGTTTGAGGGCGTGAATAATACCTTCTTTATATCTTCCGCTTTTATACTGCTCGGATTGAAAAATAAATTCCGCGTCAATGCCCATTTCTTTTACGGAATTCATCATAGGTACTTCAAAAGTTTTTTCAAAGTTTTTTTCTTCTCCAAATGGTGCAGGAATTTCACTATAAGGCATTCCTATATAGTCCGTAAAATTTTCGGGGAGTAGCGATGACACTTTTCTAAGTCTGTCAAAACTATCCCAACTGTAAATAAATCGCACTTTTTTTCCCATATCTCTAAGTGCTTTTACCACAAAATAAGTTGTAATAACTTCTCTAAAGTTTCCTATGTGAACAGGCCCTGATGGACTTATTCCACTTGCGCAAGTGTACACCTCGGCATTTGGGTGCTTTTCTATCAATTTTTTCGCTGTTTCATCTGCCCAATGCATAATCTAAATCTCCTTAAGTAAATATAAAATATTTTATCCATTTTTTAGCAAAAAGTCAATGTTATTGGCACAAAATTACTTTAAACGCACTAAAAAGAAATAAATTTTCTAAAAATATCTAGCAAATTTGGGAATTTTGTGTTAGAATATTCTTAAAAAGAGGAGATAGAGATGACACGGAAAGATTTTTACGCCTATGCAAAAAAATATGGAATTGCGGTTTTGATTGCAATACCTGTTTTAATTGGAATTAATCTTTTGATGTCTGGAAAGGTTTCTATGACTATTATGGTTGTAATCAACTGTATCATTCTTTTGTGCTTTTATGTTATTACGCTTTATTTAGCTGATGTACTTAAACGTAGAACCGCCAAAAAGCGTGCTGAGTTTGTAGCAAAAAAGGAAAAAGAGGCACAAGATCAGCAAGCACAGGAATTTAGTGATGTGCAAGAATTTAAGCAAAAAATAAAGCAAAAACAAAAGAAAAATTATCCAAGCACAAAAAGGAAAAAATAAAAGGAAAAAGATTATGGCAAAACAAGATATTTCAGCGCGAAAGTTGCCTCATAGTTTGGAAGCGGAACAAGCAGTTCTTGGCTGTGTCTTAATTGATCAAGATGCACCAGTTACGATTTTGAACGAAATGACAAAAGATGATTTTTATACTGATTCGCATCGCAGTATCTTTAGTTGTATGCAAAATTTGTTCTTGCGAGGTCAAACTATTGATTATGTTTCGCTTCCAGATGAGTTAGAGCACGAAGGTTTATTAGAAAGTGTTGGTGGACTGAGTTATATTTCATCACTTACAAATATTGTTCCAAGTGCTGCAAATTTTAAGCAATATATGTCAATAGTAAAGCGAAATTCAACACTGAGGAAACTTATTTCTTCTAGCCAGCGTATTATAGACAAAGCGTATGATGCTGATTCTTCTGAAAATGTGTTGGGCTTTGCTGAAAGTGAAATTTATGGTATTGCTGAAAAGGGAGATAAAAGCAAGCTTGAACATATTAAAGACAGTTTAACCGAAGTTATGGACAAGTTCAACAAGCTTGTTAAAGACCCAGATGCTCTGCAAGGAATACCAACGGGTTTTGTTGGCCTTGATAGGCTCACAAATGGTTTTCAAAATAGTGACCTCATTTTGCTTGCTGCCCGCCCAGGTGTTGGTAAAACTTCTCTTGCGATGAATATTGTTTTGCATATGGCACTCAAAGAGCATAAAAGTTGTGCTGTGTTCTCGCTTGAAATGCCAAGAGTTCAGCTTGCACAAAGAGCTCTTTGCTCAGCTTCAAGAGTCAGTATGGAAAGAGCCCTTAAAGCTGAACTTGATGACAAAGAGTGGCGTAGGCTTTTTGAACAGGTAAAACTTATGTCCGAAGCAAAAATTTATATTGACGATTCTAGTATGAACACGCCTGGAGGAATTTTAAGTAAGTGTCGCCGAATTCAGCGTGAAAAAGGTTTGGATTTTGTAATGATTGATTATCTTCAACTTATGAGTACAGGGAAAAAAGTTGAAGGTAGGCAAAATGAAGTTAGTGAAATTTCTCGTAACTTAAAAATTTTAGCAAAAGAGTTAAATGTTCCTGTTTTGGTTTTAAGTCAGCTGAGTCGTGCAATTGAAAGCAGGAAAGGAAAAGACAAAAAACCAGTTCTAAGTGACCTTCGTGAAAGTGGTGCTATTGAGCAGGATGCAGACATTGTTATGTTCATTTACAAGCCTGATGAAGAAGATGAAGAAACCGAAAAGAAGAAAAAAGATAGGCTTATGGAACTTGTGATTGCAAAGCACCGTAATGGACCTATTGGGGAAATTCCACTATTTTGGAAAGGTGATGTTACAACCTTTTATAATTTGGATAAAGATGCAAATAGTGCAAGTTTGGAAAAGTGTATTCCAAAAGTGGAAAAAAATTCGCAGGCGCTTGATTCAGCTATGGAAGGTGCTGATTTTGAGCACTTAGTACCCCCAGAAATGTCAGATAGTGAAGAATTTGTGCCAGATATATTTGATAATGATGAAGAATAATTATGCAAAAACTATTTACATTTTATAAATTTTGTGTTACAATAAAAGCGTGAAGGAGAGTTAATATGAACAAAGAACAAATTACAGGACTAGAAAAAAAACTTAACATTAGCGTTTCACCTTTAGCTAAAGATTTGGTAGAAGTTGCAACAGCATTTTGTTGGCAACCATTAAAAATAGAAAATGGTATTTTGGTGCTCGGGATTTATGAAAAAGACCCGCTGAGACTAATTGAAAACAATGCCAAAGAAATTGTTGGTAGAAGAACAAATACAGGTCATATCGAATTTTTGCAAATCGACCTTGAAAGAGATGAGATGAGTGAGGTTGCTTCAAGATTTATTAAGGAAAGAATTGTTTCACCACTCAACCACACCAAATATGGTGAAAAGGCACAAGTTACCTTTAATGAAGCAAAAGAAGCTTTAGTGGTTGGGAATTATGAGAGGTCTGCTGAAAAAGTTAGAATGGCAAGTCGCGGAAATCCAAATTACAACAATAAACAAAATCATATTAACGAAAAAATAGATGTTTTGGTTTCACCAACAAAATCCGCTGATGTTGAACTACAAATGTAAAAAACAGTTTAGATAAACTGTTTTTTATTTTTTGTATGAGCTGTTTTAATTTTACTTTAAAATTTCGGTTTCATTTTTTCAATCCCCGCTACATTTTTATTGCGAGTTTCGGTGAATATTATTTATAATTTTTCCAAACGATATACAAGCACATAATTATTCATTAATTTTTATTTTTATGCAATTAATGTTTAGTAGAAATAGGTATTTCACAAATTTGTATACTTGTCAATTCATTTTGATATAATTTTTAAAATTTGTGAAATTTGCACAAAAATCCAATATCTATATATAGTGTTTTAAAAATGTATTGACACAATATATAGTGTTTTGATATACTTTTTATGCAAACAAAAAGCATACGCTTGGTTACAATGGAGGAATTAAAAATGATAAAGCAAATTTTAAAAAGAGATGGAAGACTTGCTGATTTTGATGTTACAAAAATAGAAAAAGCAATTTGTAAGGCTATGAATGCGATTGGTGCAAAGGAAATTGAAGATTGCAGAAAGCTTAGTAAATTTGTGGAAGCTGAACTTGAAAATAGGTTTGTTGAGCAAACTCCTGATGTGGAATCAGTTCAAGATGTTGTTGAGCAAACCTTGATGAAAAACGGATACAACGATGTAGCAAAGGAATATATTTTGTACAGGGCGAAGCGTTCCAACGTTAGAGAGATGAAAACAAGCCTTATGCGTATTTATGATGAGTTAAATTCGCTTGATGCTAGTGAATGTGATAGCAAGCGTGAAAATGCGAATGTAGACGGAAATACTGCAATGGGAACAATGCTAAAGTTTGGTTCTGAGGGTGCAAAGGATTATTTTACAAAGTATATTCTTACGCCCGAGCAGGCAAAAGCACATTCAAGCGGAGATATTCATATTCACGACTTTGATTTTTACACTTTAACAGAAACTTGTTGTCAAATTGATATTCTAAAACTTTTTAAAGGTGGCTTTTCTACTGGTCACGGTTTTTTGAGGGAGCCAAACGATATTAGAACATATTCTGCACTTGCTTGTATTGCTATACAGGCAAACCAAAATGACCAACACGGTGGGCAAAGTATTCCAAACTTTGATTATGGTCTAGCACCAGGTGTGGTAAAGACTTATAAAAAGAATTATATTAAAAACTTTGCCAAGGCGTACAAACTTGTTGCTGAGGAAAAGAGTTATGAGGAAATAAAGAACATTTTTAGTCAACTAGAAGAAAAAACTGGGCTTTTTCCGAAACTTGAAAAATGTGGAAAATTTGATGAGGAATTAAGGAAGCTATTTAGTAACATAGATGATACTAGTTTTGAAAAAATTATTTCTTTTGCTGAAAAAGAAGCTCAAAGCGAAACAGATAATGATTGTTATCAGGCTATGGAAGCACTTGTTCACAATCTTAACACTATGCACTCGCGTGCTGGTGCCCAAGTTCCATTTTCTTCGGTAAGTTTTGGAACAGATACCTCTTTAGAAGGTAGAATGGTTGTGAAAAATATGTTAAGAGCTATAGAAGCAGGTTTGGGTGATGGCGAAACTCCAATTTTCCCTGTTAGCATATTCAAGGTTAAAGAGGGCATAAACTATAATCAAGGTGACCCAAATTACGACCTGTTCAAGTATGCTATAAAAGTTAGTGCAAAAAGGTTGTTTCCTAACTTTGCGTTTATTGATGCGCCTTTTAATATTAAATATTATAAAAAAGGACACCCAGAGACGGAAGTTGCATATATGGGGTGTCGAACTAGAGTTCTTGGGAATGTATATGACCCAACTAAGGAAATTACATATGGAAGAGGAAATCTTAGCTTTACTAGCATAAATTTGCCAAGACTTGCAATAAAAAGTGAAAAGAATATTGAAAAGTTCTATAAAAATTTAAAATATGAAATGGAACTTGTTGTGACTCAACTTTTGGATAGATTTGCTATTCAGTCTAAAAAGAAAGTGAAAAACTACCCATTCTTAATGGGGCAACACGTTTGGATTGATTCAGACACTTTAAAGCCAGAGGATACAGTGGGTGAAATTTTAAAGCACGGAACACTTTCGGTTGGGTTTATTGGACTTGCGGAAACATTAATTGCTTTAATCGGTAAACATCACGGAGAAAGTGAAGAGGCTCAAAAACTTGGACTTGAAATTATTGGATTTATGCGTGACTTTTTAGATAAAAAATCACAAGAAATGAAACTAAACTTTACTCTTTTGGCAACACCTGCTGAAGGTCTCAGTGGAAGATTTGTTCGTCTTGATAAAAAACTTTTTGGTTCAATAAAGGGTATAACAGACAAAGATTACTATACAAATAGTTTTCACATTCCAGTTTATTACAAAATTAGTGCAATAGACAAAATTAAACGTGAAGCTCCATATCACGCACTTACTAATGCGGGGCATATTACATATGTAGAACTTGATGGTGATACAACAAAAAATCTAGATGCTTTTGAAAGTATAATTAGGTGTATGAAAGAAAGCGGAGTTGGATATGGTTCAATCAATCACCCAGTTGACCGCGACCCTGTTTGTGGATATTGTGGAATTATTAATGACACCTGCCCAAAATGTGGTAGAAAGGAAGGTTCTGACGGAATTGGATTTGAGAGAATAAGAAGAATAACTGGATACCTTGTTGGAACTCTTGAAAGATTTAACAATGCAAAAAGGGCTGAAGAAAAAGATAGAGTTAAGCACGGAATATAAAAATTTTTAATTTTACACTAAAAAACACGCTTTTTTCGATTATTTTTTCAATAAATTTTTGCATTTTATAAAAAGGAAATAAAAAATGGCTCAAATTAGAATTGCTGGTTTTGTTAATGATTCTATAACAGATGGTCCAGGAATTAGGTTTACGGTTTTTACTCAAGGGTGTCCGCGAAGTTGTAAAGGGTGTCATAATCCACAAACGCAAAGTATGAGTGGCGGTAAACTTTTTGAAGATACTGAAATTTTGCAAATGATAAAATCTAACCCACTTTTAACAGGTGTAACCTTTAGTGGTGGAGAGCCAATGATTCAAGCAAAAAATTTACTAAATCTTGCAAAGGAGATAAAATCGCTTGGTCTTGATTTGGCAATTTATACTGGTTATACTTTTGAAGAACTAGCCAAAGTAGATGGAGCACTTGAACTTTTAAAATTTGCAGATGTTTTAATCGATGGCCCTTTTGTTGAAAGTTTGAAAGATTACAAACTAAAATTTAAGGGCTCATCAAATCAAAGAGTTATAGATGTAAAAAAATCTACTCAAAACAAAGTTGTACTTTGTGAAGATGAAAGATGGAACTAAAAAGTTGATGTGCTAAAAATTAGGTTATAATTTATAATTTATGCTGAGTTTTGTTTTTATAGTATTTTTATTTAATCTTTTTTAGTATAAAAAAATTAGGCACTTTACAAATTTGAAACAGCTTGAATAAATTTTAAAAACATTCACCAACAAATGGTGAGTGTTTTTAGTATTTGTAGATAATGAAAATTGTTATATTATTAAAGAAAGCAAAAATACTTGTACGCAGGAAAATATTTTTATGGTTTCAATTTATATAAGCAGTGTAATTTACTTTATGTATTGAAATTTGTTTTTAAGTGGAGACTGAGTTAATAATTTTTAAATTTTGTTAATAAGTTTGAATTGATGTCATTTCTTGGTTTGTAAAATATTTTATTTAAAGTTTGCTTTTATTAATAACTTTATTTGAGGGATATTGAGACAAATGCTTTGTGAAATTGTTTTAAGTTGTTTGTTTTTGTGTAAGTATAAAATTACAAGAAATTGTTGAGACTAAAAAATTTAATTTTGTTGACTAATTTTTATGTTTGTATTATAATTAGTTTGTATTCACTCTTTTTGATACAAAAAATGTGAATAATTTATGTACTAACACAAAAAGATATTTTAAATAGTAAAATGTAATAGACAAAAATTGCTTTTTGTTTAAGAAACTTGTCGAGATGGCGGAATTGGTAGACGCGCTAGATTCAGGTTCTAGTGGGTGAAAACTTGTGAGAGTTCGAATCTCTTTCTCGACACCATTGCTAGAAAAATACAAATTCAGAGGATAAAAGTATGATTGATTGTGAAGATTTAAAGAAAGTGTCACTTGCTGATGAGAGACATCAAAGAGAGTGGCGAGAATGGTTTGCAAAAACATTCGATGAAAATGGAAATTATATCGAAAACGATACTGTAGAGAAAGACAAACCAAAAGCTCAAAAAAAATCTGAACCTACTTTTAATATTTAATAACATTTTTCGCTTTGTTGCCATAAACTACTTTGGAGGATTTTATGGCTTTTAATAATGCGAGTGATTTTTTAATTGCGGGAAATGATGAACACGGGGTTATGCCACCAACTTTTGGAAAGCGAACTCCAGTTATGCCTTACATAAATAGGTCAATTTATGAAAATGAGTTTAATTATTCAGCAAAAAATAGTTTTCTGATGGATTGTTTGCGTGTTGGCTTTTTTATCTTAGATGTAAAACCCAATAGGCAAGATTTGTCTGTTTCGTCTCGTGTCGTGATTGTTAATAATTCAAATGTGAGTTTGGTGGTGACTTTTGCGTACAACGCTGCCGGTGATGAAAGTGTATTTAGTAGTGCTAATGGGGTGGAAACATTTTATTCGCCTTTAAATGCTTTTGCAAATGAGTCTAAAGTGCTAGCTACAGATATTTACGATGAAGTAATTTCGCAAACAGGCAGGAGAGGACGTGGTGTAAAAACGCTAGATGTTGCAATGCTCAGTGCTGTAAAAACTAGAGCTGCATTAATAGAAGCTGGGTTTATGACAAATTTTGAAGAAGCAAAGTTAATGATTGACCCTGATTTTACAAGTACTATTGGTAGGGCGACTTGCAAAGGGGTTTGTAAATTTTTGAATGTAAATTATATTCCAATTGAAAACGAAAGTTTTCCTATTTTAAAAAGAGGTTCTACAGGAAAGTTTGTTAGGTACTTGCAATTTTTTTTAAAAATTAATGGTTATAATGCGGGCGCGGTTGACGGAGTATTTGGGAAAAATACTCAAAATGCAGTGATAGCATTTCAGCAGGCAAACAATCTTGAAGCAGATGGTGTAGTTGGTAAAAAAACTTGGACAAAAATAAACAACTTAAATCCAGAAAATCGTGTACTTAAAAAAGGTTCGATAGGTGCAGAAGTTGAATATCTTCAAAAAAAGCTATACTCAAAACTTTATCCAGTTGGTGTAATTGATGGTATATTTGGAACAAATACTCAAAATGCAGTAAAAGAGTTTCAAACTGAAAATGGGCTTACTGCAGATGGGGTTGTTGGAAGTCAAACTTGGAAAGCATTGAAAAACCCTCAAAATACAAGACCACTTCCTGCTTCATTTAATGTTGCGACCGAAAGTTTTTTAAATGAAAAAAGATTATTTAATTACTCTGAAAAATTCAATTTTGATAAAAATGACATATAAAAAACACAAAAAATAGAGTTTTTTACTCTATTTTTTTACATTTTATGATATTTTGTTTTTTGCAATAACTAAATTTTGTATAGTAAGAGAAAAAGTTGTTTTGTAAACTGATGATAAATTTCGATAATAATTTAAAGTCTTGAAATTTGTATTAATGAAATAGTTAAAATGCTTAATTTGGCTTTGTTAAATAATTGAAAAAAGTAGTTGGCATTGAACAGTTGCGTTATGGATTCTTCTAAACTTTTGCTCTTTCTAAATATGGAACAAGTTCGTTCACACAATTTTCTTCAATAGATTTTAGGTTCCTTGCTAGTTTGATAATTTCATCTTTTGCTTTCTTTGCATCAGCCAAACTCTTTATCATATTAACAACACCCATAAAATGTCCTAAAATCATCATATCTGCAAGGTGCTGTGTATCGTCATCAAAAAATGAACTCGTCTTAACTCCAAGCCACATTTTACTTTTTTTGAAAAGACTGTTCGGTTTAATTTCTAAACTAAATTTTTCGGCAAGTTTTTTTGCTTCGCTTGTAATTGTTTTTAGTCTTGTTTTTTGGCCATTTAATGTTTGAATAAAATTTTCACTAACTACTTCTGGCATCAAGTAGTCAATTGCACAAATTCCAATTTCTGCATTGTGTAAAACGCTTTGTAATAGATCAATATCTGGTCTTTTTTCTGTTTTCTTTTCCATATTATACTCCTTGAATGTAGTTTGTGTAAAATGTTACAACTTATACAAAATTTTATGATTTTCTATTGCTTTTTTTTGGCTATTGTGATAAACTTAAATCGTTATCCGCATAATTTGGGTTTTAAACTTGTATTTTACAGGCCTAAATTAGCGAGGTTGGTTAGAGGAGGTTTAATATGTACGCAATAGTAGCAACAGGTGGAAAACAATACAAAGTTAAAGTCGGAGACGTTCTTGAAGTTGAAAAATTGAATTCCGAAGTTGGGGCAAAAGTAGAATTCGATGCCCTTATGGTAAGCGATGATGCTAAGACAACATTTGGAACACCAAAAGTTTCTGGTATAAAAGTTGTTGCTGAGATTATTGAGCACGGAAAGGGAGACAAACTTCAAATTTTTGTATACAAAAAGAAGAATAATCACCACAGAGCTCAAGGACATCGTCAGCCATATAGCAGAATCAAAATTATTTCTATTGGTAAGTAGTGATGATAAAAATTTGTATTTTTAAGAATCAAAATGACTTTTCAAAAATCGTTTGTGATGGACACGCGGGTTATGGAGTATCGGGGGAAGATATTGTTTGCAGTGCTGTTTCAAGTATTGTTCAAACGGCGGCACTTGGACTTTTAATGGTAGCCTGTGCTGGTGTTACAATAATCAGAGATGATGAAAAAGGTTTTTTTGAAATAATTATTCCAAAAGATATTTCTGAAACTACAATGCACGATGTGAATGTTATTCTTTCAACAATGCTATGTGGTTTAAATGATTTACAAGAGGAATACAGTGATTTTATAGAATTGGAGGTTCAAAATGTTTATTAACATTCAATTGTTCGCACACAAAAAAGGACAAGGAAGTTCTAAAAACGGTCGTGACAGTGAATCTAAGCGTTTGGGTATAAAACGCAGTGATGGAATATTTGTGAATGCTGGTGAAATTATTGTTCGTCAAAGAGGAACAAATTGTCACCCAGGCGTAAATGTTGGACTTGGTTGTGATTACACACTTTTTGCTTTAAAGAGTGGAGTCGTAAAGTTTGGTAGAACTAAGAAAAACAAAAAAGTTGTAAATGTTTGCGAAGAAGCAAAATAGAAAAAGAGTCTTTTGACTCTTTTTTGTATTAAAACCGCTAGATAGTCTGGTGGTTTTGTTTAGGTTTACTGATAGTGGGTTTTTCTTTTATGATATTGCTTTGAGTCTGACAAATAAAAAATGAGAAAATTAAAACACAAATTGGAACACAATTTGTTAGTTATAGGTGATGGCTATTGTATGCTGAAAAAATATAAAGTTTTATTTAGTGGAGTACTATATAATTTAAATAAATTACTCAATCGAAAAATAAAAAAATAGGAATACATTTTTGATTTTTTCCTATTAATTTAATTTAAAAATTAGGTTTTAGAGATTACATTTTTAGAATATCCAAGAGACTTTTTAGTGATTCATATATTTCTTGTTCTTCATCATCAAGGTCATCTTCTTTTGAATTTAAAATCTCTTCAATTTCGGAAATGAGTTTCTCTCTTTCATTTTCGACATCATCATCGTTTTCGGTGTTTATTATGTCTTCAGAGCGCTTTGAGATTGAGGCGAGGGCTTCTTTCATTTCAGATTTAGACAGTTTGGCGTGAGGGTGAAATTCAACATCAATTTCAATAGCTTCGTCAAACATATGGTCATTTCCTGTAATCTCGGTGCTTTTTATGGTTGTAAGTTTTATTCCACCTGTGCGTAAAAAGCTAAGGAGCGGAACAAGGTCGCCTGCTCCAGTCATAAAGCAGTATTCGTCAATGTGCCTAGCGGTGTAGTAAAGCTTTACAGCATCAACAAAAATACGGGTGTCCAGTTGTGATTTTGCTCTTTTTTTGAACCTCATAGTTGAAGCCGATTCAAAACCATTTTCTTCAATAATATCTCCAAAACGAATATGTTTCCTTTCGTTGAAACCATAAACCTTTACATAGCTTAGTTTTCCTCGTTTTCTGAGTGCCCTGATAATACTTTCAAAAACGGGCAAGCTGATTTTTGCATTGTCTATATCAATAAAAAGTGCAATGTTACTCATAATTCTTTTCTCCTATTTTTTCTCTTTTATAGTAAAACATATATTGTTGAGCTATTCCTGATAATTCGCCAAAAGTTTGAACAAGGTTTTTTCGCATCTTAACTCGGTTTGTTTCTTTTTCAAAATAATCGTTATATACTTTTGCAATCCAAGTATCTACAGGAAAAACCTTTTTGTGCTCTAAGCCAAAAAGAAGAACACAATCAGCAACTTTTGGACCAACACCTGGAAGTGTCAGAAGTTTTTGTTTGGCTTCTTCTGTTTGGTAATTTTTAAGATTTTCAAGAGGAAAACCTTGTTTCAGCATTGTAATAGTTTTTACCAAATAATCTGCGCGATAACCTGTTCCAGCTTTTATGAAATCTTCTTTTGTAATAAGTTCAAGCTGTTTTAGAGTCGGAAAAGCAAACAGATTATTACCTAATTTTGTTCCAAAATTTTGGCATATATAACTGACGCTTTTCTTTATTCTTGCAATATTATTATTAGCAGAAATAATAAAACAAATCAATGTTTCAAGAGGTTGTTGTTTTAGTATTCTAACACCCTTTGAAAACTCTAATGCTTGACCTAGAAATTCGAATTTTCCAAGCTTCTTTTGTATTATAGCATAATCTGTTTGAAAGTCAAAGTAATTTTCAAAATATTTTTTATTTTCTGTAAGAATTTTGTAATTTTTTGCACCTAAGTGTATTATTTTTGCGACTTTGTCCCCACTTTGCACTAGGTAAGTGCCATTTTTTTTTACAAATCTAAACATTTGTCCGCTTTCCAAAATTGATTTAATGTCAAAATATTCAGCATTTTCAATCAAAATTTCATTTTCTTTTTCTGTAATTTGCATAGCCAAATTTTAGCATAAAAATTATTAAAAATCAAGCAAAAAATGTGAAGCAAAAACTTCACATTATAGATAGTTGAATTACAATGTAGGGGTCAGTATTGTAACTTGTTTATTATAGCAAAAACTTTTAGACAAAACTTTTTTCTTTTGTTATATTAAACTGTCAACAATCTACATAGTCATTATATTTGTCTGTAATTAATTTTGTTACAAATATTGTAATTTTGTTTGAATTTTTTTTTGCTTTATGGTAATATATTAATTATGAATAAAAAAGAGATTTTTACAGTTCCTAATATGCTTTCTTTTTTTAGGCTTGTCTGTGTGCCTATTTTTTTAGTGCTTTTTTTCATTTTTAGTCCGAATTATTGGCCAGCACTAATTGTTTTTGTGGTGGCAAGTATTACTGATGCTATTGATGGCTTAATAGCTCGAAAGTGTAATCAAATTACTCCACTTGGAATTGTTTTGGATCCTCTTGCAGACAAGCTTTTAAAAATGTCTGCATTGTTTGGATTTGCTTTTGTAAGTATTATTGATTGGTGGCTTTTTGGTGTGCTTTTTGGAATTGACTTGTTGATGATTGTTGTTGGAGTGTTTTTGTTTAAAAGAAAAATAACTATTCCAAGCAATATTATTGGAAAAACTGGTACGCTTGTTATGTCTGTAGGCCTTGTAATGTGCTTTTTCCCTGAAACATTTGCGCCTTGGAATAATTATCTTTTATATATCGGGCTTGGAATAATTATTTCAAGTGTAATACTTTATGTGGCTATTAATTTTAAAGAAGTTTTACAGAAAGTAAAGGCTTATAATCAAGAAAAAAAGACTAAAAAAGATGAAAAAAGTTAAAATTTTGGTTTTGCCTCTTGCTAAACAATGCTTTATGTGCTATAATGAATTAAAGTTTGGAGGGGTCTTATGAGTGCTTTTATGCTTAATGGAAGTCTGGCAGAGTTTTTGTCTAGTCCTTGGATTATTTTAGCTGTGGTTGTTTTGATTTTTGGTATTGCGATGGCGATGCTTTCAAGACCGATTAGTGAAAGAATATCGAAAAAAGAGTTGGACAAAAATAGTAAAGAGTATAAAAAAGTAATTATTGTTTCGCTTATTATAATTTTTGTTGGAATTTTACTATTTATGATTGGAACAGCTGTTCTCGCTGGGCTTTTCTAAAAGTTTTTACAAAATATTACTAAAAAATTTAAAAAATGAAAAAGTTGTCAATTTTTTGTGACAGCTTTTTTGTTTTGTTTAAGTTAAAATTGTTTTTGAGGTGGGCAAGTGGTTGTTTATATTGAAATTGTCCTCTTTGAAAATTTGCTCATTGATGGGCTACTTTTGTGGCTTGTTTTAAAGGCTTTAAAGTTAAAAACAAATTGGCTCGGACTTTGTCTTGCGAGTGTATTTGGGGCTTTATTTGCTCTTGTTAGTCCAAAAATTAACATTTCTGGTTTTTTTGCGGTTTTGACAAAAATTTTCGTTTGCCTTTTGATGTGTGTGATACTTGAATTTAACTTTAAAAAAATTATAGCAAAGTTTATCTTGTTTTTGCTCTTTACATTTGCTTTTGGTGGTGCGTTAATTTCAATTTTTTCCTTTATGGGAATTTCAACAAGTGTGGGGTTTACGTTCGGCTATAGTACGAATATTCCTGTTGGGGCAATTTTAGCTGGAATTATTATCTTTGCAATTATTTTGCTTAGACTATTTGCAAAACTTTATTCAAGAAAAAGGCTTGCGCAATTTTATTTCAATATATCACTCACATTAAATAAAAAAACACACAAACTAAAGGGGTTTTTGGATACTGGTAATACGCTGACAAACTCTGCAGGAAAGCCTGTTTTGCTTGTCGATGAAAAGAAGATTAAAAACTGGTTTTCTCCGAGTGAACAATTAGACATTTTGATGAGTAATTTTGGGAACTTGAGGCTTGAAAATATAGAAAAAAAAGTGGTGGAAAGCGTTGCAGGGAAACAGACTTTGCTTGTGTTTGATGCTGTTTGCAGGGTTGGGGAAAGAGTTTGTGATGTTGCAGTTGGTGTGTGTAAAAATAAATCCTTTTTTAAAAGAGATTTTGATGTTATTTTAAATTCAAAAATTTTGGAGGAAAACAATGTTTAAAAAATGGTTTTCAAAATTTATAAACAAACTTTTGGGTAGGTGCGGTTTTGCGGACGAATCTGACATACTTTTGTTTTTGTGTTCAAATGAAAGTCTGCCAATGCCGATGGAGGCTGATGAGGAAAATGAGTGCTTGCTAAGACTGATGAGTGGGGACGAAAAGGCAAGGAATGAACTTATAGAACGAAATCTAAGGCTTGTGGTTTATATTGCGAAAAAGTTTGAATCTAGTGGTGTAGATTTGGAGGATTTAATATCTGTTGGAAGTATAGGGCTTATAAAGGCGGTCAAGACATTTAATCTAGATAAAAAAATAAAACTTGCAACATATGCAAGTAGGTGTATTGAAAATGAGATTTTAATGCATTTAAGAAAGGTTAGTAAACAGCGTAAAGAAACATCACTAGACAAACCTCTTTCTTATGATAGTGATGGGAATGAACTTTTGCTTTCTGATATTTTAGGTGTTGATGCTGATGAAGTTTTTGGCTATATGGAGACTTCTGTTGAAAAAGATGCGGTCTGGAAAGTTTTGGAAAAACTAAGTGCGCGTGAGCAAGAAATTATGAAAATGCGTTTCGGGCTTGTTGGCGGACAGGAAAAAACTCAAAAAGAGGTTGCGGACATTTTAAACATTTCTCAAAGTTATATTTCTAGAATTGAAAAGAAAATTTTGGTAAAAATGCGAAAAAACATATCAAAACATTTATAATTACACTAAAAATTTTTTTACAACTTGAAGAGCACTTTTTTCAAGTCTGCTCACTTGTGCTTGGCTGATTCCAACTTCTTCACTAACTTCGACTTGTGTTTTTCCAAGATAGTATCTGAGTAATAAAATGCGTTTTTCTCGTGGCTCTAGAACTTGCAAGGCATCTTTTATTGAAACTTTATCAATCCATTTGTCATCAGAGCTGGTTTCATCTGCGATGTGGTCGCCAAGCATACAAGAATCGCCATCATCACTAAAAAGTGGCTCATCTAAGCTTGCTGGCTCGCAAATTGCGTCCAGTGCGCAGGCTATCTGGAATTCTGGCAAATCTAATCTTTTAGCTATTTCGTCAATCCCTGCTTCTTTCTGAGAAATGCTTTCAATCTGCTCTCTGGCTTGAAGTGCTTGGTAGGCGATGTCACGCAGACTTCGACTAACCCTGATTGGTGAATCATCACGTAAGAATCTTCTAATTTCTCCTATAATCATTGGAACAGCATATGTTGAAAATTTTACATTTAGACTTGTATCAAAGTTGTCTATTGCTTTTATTAGCCCCACACAACCAACTTGGAACAAATCATCAGTGAGGTGTTTTTTCTTGTACAAAAACTTTTGAATTACAGACAAGACAAGACGCATATTTCCATAAATAAAATCCTGTTTTGCGTTTTCATTTCCGAGCTTTATTTCTTTCATAAGGTTGTCCATTTCTTCTGATGTAAATGTTGGAAGTTGTGAAGTATTTACACCACAAATATAAACTTTTGAAGACATTTTTACCTCCTTTTTGTTTTTGATAAAAGTAGGATTGTCTTTTTGTGGTGAAAAAATACTTTTTTTAATGTTTTGGTTACAAAAAAATATAATGAGTTTTAAATTGAGACTAACTACTAACTTTTAACAAAGTTTGTTGATTATAATAGTTTTTCTTTTTATTATGTAGGAGTTTTTTTGTTTGTATGTGTTAAAGACTTTGACAAGTTAAATTTTTATTAAATCCATAGGTGCGTTTTAAAGTATATTTAATGGGCTAAAGTTAAAATTGATATTTTTATGGAAATAATATTTTAAAATAAAAGGTTTTTTACAATTGACATACAAAAGGACTGTTGTCTTTTGCTATTATATTTTGATTTTTATATAATTTGACACTTTTTCGACATTTTTTGCATAAAAGTGAACAGTTTTTAGTATGAAAAAATTTTATTTTTTAAAAAAATATGTTTTTTGTTTGTAAAATTTATGTGAGTTTAGTATCATTTGCTTAGGTGTTAGAAGATGAAAAAAATGATTTTGATTAGTGAGAATTTTGTTCTCAGAGAAAAACTAAAAAGATTTTGTGAAAAAACAGACTTTGAAATTGTAAAAACCTTTGCAAGCAGTGATAATGCACTTTCTTGGCTTGAGTTTAATGCGCCAGATTTTGTTTTGGTGGACTTTTATTTGTATGGGTATGATGGTCTTGATTTTTTAAAATCAACTTATGAGGGAGCTTTTTCAACAATTCTTTTTGCTCCACTTTATCAGACAGAACTTTTTGATAGAGCTGTTTTTTATGGCGCACTTGGAACGCTAACTTATGATTTTAAGTTTAGTGAACTGCAGTCACTTCTTAATTATGAGTCTAAAAAATTTACCGAAATTGTAAAAAATGAAAATATAGATGATGTTATTTCTAATCTTTGTACAAGTGTTGGAATTCCTGCTAATATTTTAGGATACAAATATATTAGAGAAGGTATAAGACTTACCCTTTTAGACTCTAGTTATGCAAATAATGTTACAAAGGAGCTTTACCCTTCTATTGCGAAAAAATTTAACACAAGTGCAAGTAAAGTTGAGCGTGCGATAAGGCACGCACTAGAAATTGCGGTTGCTAGTGGAAAGCTTGAAAATTTGAATACTCTGTTAAATTCAAATTCGTATGTAAAGGGTGAAAAAATGACAAGTAGCCAGTTTATTGCAACGGTAACAGATAGGCTTATGTTTGTGTCGATGACGAAATAAAAATTTAAAGAAGTGCTTTGTGTGCTTCTTTTTTGTTTTTCTGATTAAATAGAATTGATTTTTTTAAGGCATAAAGATGGATAGTTAACTTGATTTTTAAATTTTAATAAATACTAAAAGTAGCAGATTTAAAATTTGTCTAAAAATGGCGAAATATTTGTTATTTTGCTTGACTAGAAAGGTTGAAAAAGGTTATAATAGAGCAAAGGCAGATGTGCTTTTTTATACTTTTGCTCTCGTAGCTCAGATGGATAGAGCAGTGCCCTCCTAAGGCAAAGGTCAGCCGTTCGAATCGGCTCGGGAGCACCATTTAAGTTTTTGCGGGAATTTAGGATTATTTTTTATTGTTTTACAAAAAATAAAAACAGGAGAAAAAAAATGAAAAAAATTCAGTTGTTTATTTTTGCAATTATGCTTATGTTTATTCCAACATTTACTGCTTGTGGGGAAAATGAAATAGGTGTGTATGCTATTAGTTTTAATCAGCCAACTTATGCGGTGCTACAAGGCGAAAGTGTACAACTAGAATATGAGATTTCACCAATAGAGGCAACGAATAAAAATGTCTCTTTTTCTGTGCTTGAAGGGGCGGATTATGTATCTGTTGATGAAACTGGAAAGGTTACGGCAAAAACAATAGAAGATGGCAAAACAAAAGTTGCAAAAGTTCAAGTAAAAACTGATTATGCAAAATGTAGTGCTACTTGTTACATAAAGGTTTTAACTGACCCGATAAAATTAGAAGCTCCTAGTCAGGTCAAGTTTGATGCAAATATTTCTTCTGTTGTTTGGGAGCTTGTTACATACAAAGATGTAGATACAAACTTGGATTCAAAGATTCCGACCTATAACCCTAATTATTCGCTAGTTATTACGCATAACGGGCAAGAAAAAGTGGTTAACAACTGGAGCCAGACTTCGTATCCAATTATGGAAAGTGGTGTGTACAACATAAAAGTAAAATCGCAGTCAGATAGTTCTATTTTTACCGATTCTGAAACTTTTGCTGAAACTTCTTTTACAATCTTAGATACACCAGAGCAACCTCTAATAAACAATAACCAAATTTCGGTTAGTAAAATTAATGCCAGCGGGATTAATTTAACAAAAGATAACTATGAACTTGTGATTACGAATAAAATCACCGGTAAAACTATTGATGTAAAAATATTCCAGAAAACTGAAGATGAAAATTCTGTAAAATGGCAATTTCCTACTTTAAATTCAAGTAACTACTATGGAACCGGTTATTTTGAGTACAAAGTTAGAGTACTTGGAGATAACCTAGGTGTTTCTGACCAAGTTTACTTTACTTCAAACTTTACTAATACTTCAAATTCTGCTTTCTATCAATTAGGTTATGTCTCTGCGGACTCGATAGTCCTTACAAGTGAAAATATTTCTTGGCCTTCGGTTGAAAAAGCAGTGGCATATAAACTGGTAATCAAGTCGTCTGACTACACTGACGAAATAACTGTACAAACCACATCTTGGAAACTTTCTGATGATGTAAAGAATCTTTCTCAGTATGGAATAACCATTCAGGCTTTGGGAAATGATAGTACCATTATTGACGGAATGACAAGTGCAAGCAAAGCACAAAAACTTTCAACTCCAACAAATGTTCAGGCTGTCAATGAAAGTGAATCAGGTTGGAAACTTAGTTGGGACGCTGTTGCGGGCGCGGAAAATTATGCGGTTTATATAGATGATGCAAAGAGTTCAATTTCCTTTTCAAGCTATACGCAATATTCTATTCAAGCTGAAAATTTTTCTGCTGGAGAGCACACAATAAAAATTGTTGCAACTTCTAAAAAGGGCTCAGTTAATGATGAAAGTTTTATTTATCCAGATAGTGACCCTGCAATTATTAATATTTACAAACTTGCAACACCAACGCTACAGACTACTCAAGGAAAAATTGCTTGGACAAGTGTTATAAATGTACAAAATTACTTGCTAACAATACAAAAATCAGGTCAAAGCCCAGAAAGTTTTTCAATTGATAAAAGTGAATCAACTTTTGAGCTTGGCAGTAATTTTGGGGAAGGCGAGTACAATGTAACTATTCAGGCGAAAGGTGGAGACCTGGTTAACGGAAAGTACATTTTTGATAGTACTGTTTCTAATGGTGAAATATATACAAAGCAATCAGCACCAATCAACCTAAATCTCAACCAAAGTGGAATTTTGTCTTGGGAGAATGGTGAATATGCATCAACTGTTGGCTCTTACGAAGTTTATATTCAAGATGTAACAGATGAAAATGAAAGTAGTGTTAGAAAGATTTCTACTTCGCAAAAAAATTGTAACGTTTCAAACTATCTTTCAGGTAGTGGGTTTGGAAAATATTACTTTAAAGTGCAAGCAACAAATAATTTAGTTTCGCAAAAGTATCTGAGGTCAGAAATTTCTGACAGCGTTACAAGTTTTAAACTAAGTGCACCAACGGGGCTGGGTATTACAAATGGCGAACTTAGTTGGAATGAACTTTCAGCAATTCCAGATGTTACAAAAGAAGAACTAAAGACAAAAACAATTTATCAAATTAGAATAGATAAAATTGAAAACCAAACTGCTAGCACAGCTTTCTCTCCAAGCAAAAATACTTGTCGTGCTGGAAATCACACTGCAAATATAAAACTTGCTGTTTTGGAAGATAATAAAGTTGCAATTTCGGGCGTTACAGTTTTTCTTCTTTCTTCAGATTACTCAGAAGATTTTGAGTTTGAAAAACTTTCCACACCGAGTGCACCAAATATTCAAAATGGAACTGAAATTTTTGGTGGATTAGTTGAAGGGGTTACAGCTTATAGTTTATTTGTTCAAAAGCCAGGTGGGTATGGTGGTACTTCATTTACTCTTACTGATGAACAAGTTTCTGCCACCGGCTGGTCAATTACAGTAAAAGAAGTCTTTAGTCAAATAGGAACTTCATCGGCGTATGGTAATTACAAAATTTCAATTAGAGCGAATGGTGGAAATAGTGCAATAAATTCGGACAATTCCCCTGAACTTACATTCTATCAAATAGAAACACCAAAACTTGAAGTCTCGAATGGCCTTGTTTCTTGGAATATCGTTTTTAGCGAGATTTATGGAAATGTTGCACCTGTAGACTCTTATGAAATTGCATATAAGAAAATCGGTGAATCAACTTTTAGTTATATAGTTTTTGATGCGGAGCAAAACACTTGGGATATGAAAGGACTTAAATCTGGAACATATCAAATGCAGATTAAAGCTGTTGCTCCTACAAGTAGTAATTTAATTCTATCTAGTTCGGTAAGTCAGCTTAAAACTGTTGAAAAGCTTGGAGATGTTGATCTTTCAACGCTAAAAGTTGAAACAAATAGTGGAACTGAACTAAATCCAAATTTGTATAACACAATTACTTGGGAACAAGTGGAAAATGCAAAATATGAACTTTATATTTATCAGGATTTTGTGACAACAAAAGAACTTGTGGATATTCAAACACTAAGTGCAAATGAGTACACATTTAGTAGTAATTTAACATCAAACGACTACACTCTTGTTTTTAAAACTGTTGCTGATGATAAAGTAAGTGGCGATCAATCTCAAGAATTTAAAATTCACAGGCTTAGTCAAGTTACTGGTTTAAGTATTGATGAAGACACAGTTCTTAGTTGGGGTAGTGTACAAAACGTTAGTGAGTATCGTTTTATTTACAAAGATACACAAATTCTAAGTAAAACTAAACAGCCTGGTGATGAAAAAATAAAAATTGTCGGAGATATTCTGACATTAGACACTGAAGTTGGAGTTTATGCAATTCAGGTCATTGCAATTGTTGATAAAAATAATACGCAAATTTTAAATGCGGATAGTAAACTTAGCGGACTAAATATTAGTTCTGCGCCAAGTACAAAATTTACCGTCACTAGGTATAGTGTACCAACACTTTCTGTTACAAATGGTGAACTTACTTGGATAAATAACGAGGCAACAAATTTTGGTTACGAACTCTCGTTCAAGCCAGATGCTGGTGCTGAAATTGTAGTAAAAGTAGCCTCAGGGCAAAGTACAATTGACTTAAGTAGTAATGACTTTGTTGTTGGAACAACATACTCTGTAAAAATAAAATCAATTGGAGATGGGCAAAGGAATTTGGATTCTCCACAAAGTGATGGAACATTTAGAATTCAAAAACTAAAAGAGCCAGTATACAGAGTTGTAGATGGACAAATTGTTTGGGATAATGATGAAAATGCAACTAGTTATTCTGCTGTGACTTCTTCATTATCTAAAAACATAACTACATATGGAATTAGGCCGAGTGCAAATTCAAGTACTGTCAATCTTCCCTCAGAAGCACTTTTAGGACTAGAGGGCGATATTGAGTTTACGCTAAGGGCAAATGGTACTATTGCTCCCCAGGGCTCGAAAATTAATTACATAAATTCTCCAGTAAACACAACATACAAAATCAAAAAACACAGTGCACCAACTGACCTTGATGTTAATTTGGGGGAAATTGATTGGACGCGTGATGAAAGTGGTACAATCCTTGTTAGTGGCACAATGATTGAATTTTTACGCGGATATAATGTTCTAATAAAAGGACAAGAGACGACCGGTACGCAAAATAGTACTATTGGGATTGATGAAGAGTTTATTCTCAGTGATATTCTCACAACAAACGAATCAACAGATACTTTGGAAGTTAGTGTCTGCAAATTAGGAAATAAAACAGGGGAAAGCGATGATGTTTTTGGTTCGGTTTATCTAAATAGTGATTATTCTTCAACAATTATTGTCAGAGTAAATGGAAAGCCGACAAATCTTGACGTAGAAGACGGAAAACTTGTTTGGTCTGAGTATGATGGTGGTTTTTATAGAGATTATGAGCTAATTATTAAGTATGAAAATGGTCAAGAAGAATCTGTAGAAGTTTATGAAAACAGCACGTCATTGGAAGGTAAAACAGACAATATTGAAAGCATATGTGTAAGGCATAAAGGGACTATTTCGTCATCGGGTTATGGTGTTAGATATGTAAACTCCAAAAAAAGCGATTTACTTTACAAGCTTAAAAAACTTGCTGTCCCACAAATTTCTGTCACATCAGACGGAAAACTAAAGTGGAACAAAACTGCATACTCAAATTTCAATTTTGTAGATAATACAAAGCCTGGTTTTACATTTACCGTGAATGGTTTCGGAGATAGTAATTCAACAAATAACTTTACAGATGAAAATTTTGAGCTTAGTGGTGACTATAGTAGTTATATTGGACAAGGGGAAAGTGAGAGTATTCAAACACTCAACATTGAAAGTTTTGTTCAAGGATCAATAAACAAGTCTCAAACAAGTGATGGTTATATTTTACTTAATAGTGATTTTGCACCACTAGAAGCGTTTAGATTTGCTCCTGTAGAAAGTTTTGATGTTGATGACTCTGGTTTAAAATTTGTTTGGGAGGTTTCAAACTTTTCAAATGGTAAAATATCCAATGATAGATTTATTATATCATATCAACTTGATGACGGTGAATGGTTGGAGAGAATTGTAGATAATGTGAGAGAACTACCTTTCTGGAAACTTGCAAGGTATAACGCTAAGATAAGTGTATATTCATCTGGTGAAAATGTTATTCGAAGTGTTTCAACCGATTGTAGTAAATCAAACCATGTATTCAAAAAATTCATTCAAGGCCAAGGTACGAGTAGTGACCCCTTTATTATAAGTGATACCACAAATGAAACGTTTATTGCAGGTTCAACGACATTTGAAGTTGAAAAATCTACTGCGGAAACAAAATTTGAATATATTTATACTATTCCTTCGGCTTATTTTAAACTTGCTTGTGATATTAACTTGCCAAATCTTGATGAAAACAAAAATGGAAACAATCTAAGTGAAAAAGACGGGCAAAGAGTTGCTACAACATTTACAGGTGGTCTTGATGGTGATAATCATACAATCAAAAACTTCCAAATCTATGAATTCACTTCAAGTTATTCACTTTTTTATAATATTAAAGGTGGTGCAGTTCAAACGCTTGGTTCTATTACTGACGATCCATTCTATGCTAGAACAGGTATAATTCAAAACCTGAAGCTTGAAATCTCAAAGTTTGAAAAAATTGACTATAAGTTTGTAGACACAAAGATAGCATTTTTTGCACAAAATTGTATTGGTGGCTGGATTGTAAATTGTCATATTTCTCTCTCAGACGATTTTTCAAGTCAAAGTGGACAAAAGGCAATCATTTTTGATTACATTGAGACTAGCAATCGAATTGAATTTGCAGGATTTGTAAATACACTTGTAAGTGTTGTTGAGGAAGAAGGATTACTTGAAGGTGAGGAGCCAACAAATAAAAGTGATTATGAGTTTAGAGATGCAAGAATTATGAATTGTACTGCAAACATAGATGTGAGGTTTACGAAATCAATAACTGAAACTGACTACAGAAAAGAGCCAACAATTATTTCTGGAATTGTCACAAACAACAAGGGTGGGACAATTTACAACTGTAAAAACCTTGGGGATTTAGCTGGAACACAAGTTGCAGGAATTTGTGCTACTGTTGATAAAGTTAGGACTTTTACTCTTGTAAGTAATGTTTGGGTTGAAAGCGATTCGAAATCAGGTACTGTAAGTGGATGTGAAAATGATGGAAATCTTTTATGTTTCCCAACAGCGACACTAGGCTCAAATAATATTGTTTCAGATTCGGGTGGAATTGTTGGAACACTTATTTCGGGAAATGTTGTATACTCATTAAATAAGGGTACTATTACTGCTCAAAGTTGTGAGTCATTTGCAAGCTCAGATTATAGTTCTTATAAAACGACAATTTCTGTTGGAGGAATTGTTGGTAAATTTGAAAATGGAAACATTATTAACTGCTTGAATGTTGGAAAATTTAGTTTGGAAAGTGAGTCACTAAATATTTATTACAATGGACAATTTAAGAGTAATGTTGGTGGAATTGTTGGAACAGCTGTTGGTGGCACCATGAAGAACTCTTATTTTGATGGTGATATAAACAAATACCTTATGACTGATAAGTCTGTTCAATACAATGCAAATGGAAACAACGAAGCAAATACTGAGAGTCGTTTGGCAACCTCAAACATTCAGGGTACAGATTTGATTACAAAAAAAATGGCCTCAGATAATGAAATTGGTGTGACATTTTACGATGTTCAATTTGGAAGTAGACCAAGATTTCAACATCAAGAAAATAATTATCCTAATTTAATTTGGGATAGTGTTTAGTAAAAAGACGATTAGAAGGTGAGATTATGGTTAATAAACCTACAAAAATGATAGTAAAGAAAAAAAATAAAAAATCGGCACAAAAATCAATTCTGATTTTCTTTGTTCTGTTATTGTTTTTGCTTTCAACAATAATATTCTTTGTGGTTTTTAATCCAAACAAGCAAGTGGTAGCGACTCCGCTTGCAACTCCTTCTAATTTACAAATTATTGAAACAGATACTGGGGACAATAATAATAAAACCTATACTTTAACTTTTGACTCAATTTTTAATGCTGATTATTATGCACTTTATGTTTTTAATAGTTTAGAAAAAGCTCAAGAAGCAAAAGATAATAATTTTTATAAGACAGCTCCAACGCTTGTATTTAACGGTACTAAAAAAGATGTAACTACGCTTATGAAAGAAAAAGGGGAATATTACTTTTCAGTTCAGGCGATTTGTAGGAGGATTCCTTCATATAGTTCTGCACCAAGTGACCCACTAAATTGCTCACATATTGTTTACTATTACCTTAAAACTCCAAATGTAAACGTAAATTTAACTCGTGGACTTACTGACACTTATGAGTGCACTTGGAACAATGTTGATGAGGCTGAAAACTATTTGTTCGATGTTTATAGTGGCTCTGTTTCAATTTTGGATAGCCCAATTACGGTAGATGGGAACAACTTTAAAATTCCAACCTATGTTCAGGACATAATGAACAGCAAAACGGGATTTGACTTTATTGTAAAAGTAAAAGCAACAAGTACAAGTAGGTTTATAAAAGAAAGTGATTGGGGGCAGGCCGAAACACATACTTACAAGCAAATTGCAAGTCCAGTTTTGGAGTATGTACCAACAACTGTTGATGGAAATATAAGTCATTTTATAAAATGGAATAGTGTAAACTATGCTGGATTTTATGACATATACCTTGATGGCGTTTGTATAAAAACCATTGGAGCAAGTGAAACTCAATTTGACCTTACAAGCTATATTAGCGGAGTAGGTAGATACAATGCAAAAATTGGAGTTAGGAATAATTCTGAGTATGTTAGTGATGCTGAAAGTAATTTAGTAGAATTTTCAGTTTTTGCGAAATCTCCAACAATCAACAATTTGTCAGTTGAGAGGTCGGGTGACAATGTTCTTGTAATGTGGGTGACAGATGAGAACATCAATACTACTTACAAAATTTATATCACAGATAGGGCTGGAAATGCTGTAACAGGAGGGAGTTCTTCTGTAGAGTATATTGAGGTTGACAACTCCAGCGGTGGTAGATTTTCCTTTCCACTAACTTGGAATATGGAGGGATACTACAAGGTTACACTTGTTGAAAAAATTGATAATGAATTTTATTACGAGAGTGACCCTATTTCAAGGGTACTGGAATTTGAAACAACAAAACTTTCAGCTCCAGTTGCTTCGTACAATAGTCAATCTTTCGACTTGTCTTGGACTCCAAAAGGTAACCCTACAGGAAACCCAACTGCTTATGATAACAATGGCTTTTTAATTAAACTTTACGAAAAAGACAGTGATGGAAATAGAAAAACGGATACACTTGTTACAAAAAGGATAGACAAAGACTTAACGCACTACTTGACATATAATCAAGATATAAAAGATTACTTTAATGGTAAAAGTGCTGGGGTTTATTATGCGACAATTACTGCTGTTGGTTACCTTATTTGGACTGACTCAGATGAAAGCCAAGAAGTAGAATTAAGGCTTGTTTTGCCACTTTCAACTCCAACAGATGTAGTTATAAATGATGATTTGTCTGGACTTTCAAGTTCAAATCCAACTCTTTCATTTAACAAAGTACTAAATGCTGTTTCATATAGCATTTTTGCTACTGATGAAGATGGAAATAAAGAACTTATTTGCACCATCACACAAAATGATGAGGGTATTTTTGATGTGTCGGCTGGATTTACTGTTTCTCAAGTTGGTGAAAAACTTGTTTTAAGCGGAATTAACGCTTATTTTGATAAAGTAAATAACGAAAAGAAATCGGGTGTTTACACATTCCAAGTCCAAGCAATTGCTGATTCATCTGAAGATTCATTTTACGAAGATAGTGCACTTTCTGAAATTAACGAAAACTGTAAATATACACTAAAAAGAGAGCTGAAAAACCCAGAAATAGTTGAAGTTTATCAAGAGGAAGAAAGCAATACTATCAAAGTTAGATGGAAAAGAAAAAATGCTGAAGACTTAGAAACTATTTACAATGAGGATAAACAAACCTTTAGCGTTTATGTGAACAATTTGCAAAATCCTATTGCTACAGATTTGAAGCCAGTTACTTTAAAAAGTACAGCTGATAGTGAATATTATGAATATAACATTCAAAATTTTGTTGTTCCTGGAAATCAAAACGTAGTAGGTATTAGAGCTGAAGCATATAGTCCATTTGACGCTTCTGAAATTACTAAACAAGAAAATGTTGAATACACTTTTTATCTAAAGAATGTTTATTCTAGATTGAGTGAAGGTATTGTAGGGCAAGTTAATGAAAATGATGAAGTTGAATATTATTTGGTGTTTAACAATATTAAATATGCAAACAAATATGATTTTGTATTTGGTGAAGATAAAACTCTTTCTTACAACTTTTACAATGATTACAATGAAAAAAAGTTTTTGCTTGATTCTTCTTGGATAACACCTTACTCAAAAACAAATTATAGTGTTAAAATTTCATATGACAGTTCGCAAGAGGTAAAGGATAATTCACAACTTGCAGTCGATGGAAGCTATGTAAAAGAGTATGAAGTTAATAGAATTTACACAGATGAAGCTAGGCTTCCGCCTGTAACTGATTTGGAATATAATGTAGAAACAAGTACATTCACTTGGAAATTTAATTCTACAGCTCTTAATAGTGTAAGCAACTTTTATTACACATATAAATTTGAAGGCGCAGCAATTTCAAGAGATGGTAGTTTTGATACCGAGTCTACAATTAACAAAAATGGTGAAATTTATCATCAAGGTTACATACAATTTGAGCAAGCTGGAAAAATTTCGTTTAGTTTGACTCCTATTTCAAGTTCTAAAAACAGTAAAGATGGGGAAACAGTGACAATAGAAGTTGATGTGGTTTCAAAATTAAGTGCTCCTAGTGGTGTAAAAATTGTTGGTAGAGATGGTAACGTTTATGTTGAGTGGCAGGGTGTTGAAAATGTTCAAACAACTGATGCTTATACTGTTGAACTATATGAAAATAGCATAGAAGACGCAAATTTTGTGGGAAAACGCTCTGTAAGTAAGTCAGGTAGTACAAGCTCTATTAACCTGATTGCCCTTGGTGCAAGTTATGACCAAATGAAAGTTTATATTGCACGAGTAAAATCAAATGCTCATAGTAAAATTGAAGGTAAAGATGATTACTACTATAGGGCAAGTGACTGGTCAGTTTCAAACAAATTTACGTTCATACCAGATATTGCAACTCCAATTGTTGGAATTAGTGACAACAAATTAATAATCTCAAAAGTGCAAAATGCAACGGAGTATCAAGTATTCTTTAGGACACAAAAAGACGGAGAGAAAACACTTGTTACAACAATTGCTTCAGAATATTCTCTTGGCTCAATTGAATTTGATTTATCTGCTTACTTTAGTACTGAAAATCTTGTTCCAACTGGTGACTATTATCTTTCGGTTATAGCGAAAAACTCAATATGGAACAAAGAAAGTGATGAAAGTACAATCCTTGATTATTCATTTAAAAAGAGGTTTGAAGCTCCTGAAACTGTTACAGTAGTTGGACTTGCAAGTGAAATTACAATAACTTGGAGCAAAGTTTCAGGTACAAATGTAGATGCTCAAAAATCAATTGTAAATGTAGATCCTAGTGGTTACAAGTTTGTGATTGGTCTTGCAAACCGTTCGTACGAAAGAATGGTTACTTTGCAGATTTTAGCAATAAAAAATGGTGACAAAACTGAGTATGTAGTAAAAATAAACAACGAAGATTCACTTAGTTACATTTCAAAGAATGAAAATAACACTGAATTTACCTATGAATGTGGAGTTTTAAGTATCGCTGGTGATAGTTTTACATTTAAATATACCAAGCCAACTTTGAATGAAAAATCGAAATATGTGCTTGACTGTACAACTTTGGGGAATTTGGAGCAGGGCTACGTAAGTTCGTACGAAAAACCAGGAATTGAATTTACCTGCTACTCAAACTTTATTGAAACACCAAGTATATTGTTTGAAAACTATAAAACAGCTATGGCTAGCCAAGATGAAAATATAATTTGGATAACTAGCGAGCAATATGCACAAACGTTTTTCATTCAAATTGAAAACCTTTTTGACGGAAGTATTGTGGAGCTTGATAATTGTTCAGGAAAAGAACTCATTGTATCGGAAAATGGCGTAGACACAAAATACAAAGAATATTCGCTGAAGAGTTCTGTTTTACAGGCAAAAGGGATTTATCGTATAACAATAAAATATAAAGCTAACAATAGACAAGGTATTGGTGAGAGTGATTTTTCTAATTCAATTTATTTATATCACGCAGTAAAATTGCTTCCTGTAAGTGATGTTTCAGTTTCATCTGGTTCTAGGGGAACAACAATGCCTGCAACACTTGTTGTAAAAATTCCTTCGGAGCAGGTGACAAACAAGTTCAAAGGTTTTGAACTTGTTGTAAAACAGATAAATACCGATGTTGGTGTGACAATTTATCCAGACAAGACTATCCTTCTTGACACAAATTCGGCAAGTTTTGACTGTCAAACTAAGATAGATAATAAAAATGGAGTTACTATCTTTACTTATAGTTTGCCAATTTCAACTATTTTTTCTGATAGCTCTGTTAAGGAATGGGCGGTTATGCTTTACGACTTAGAATTTAGTGTTAGTGTTTTAGCTTATGATGCTGAAACAAACCTAAATGAAACATATGGTGTAACAGTTGAAGATGGTATTGACAGTTTTATTTTTGATGAAAAATCAAATAGTGTTTCGACAATTTTACCAACAAAATCTGCAACACCTAGTCCAACAAATATTATGCTGGATGAAAAAACAGGTAAAATCAGGTGGTCTGGAGTTTCTGGAAATGTAAGATACTATTATATTTATTATGCTTGGGATTTAACAACCAACAAGTACACACTTTATCATAATAGTGCATCAGGTGAAGTGGCGACAGCGCTTACTATAGTCAATAACGATGGACAAAGTAGACTTTCTTTAAACGGAACATATTATTCAGAAATTTCGCATACAGATGTAGATTTATGGCTTTCAACAAGTCTAACTTCATTTGATATTTCAGATTATTCTAGCGAAAATAAAGATATTATCTATGGTGTAAGGATTTATGCTCAAAGTGAAGACAGTTCAATTCAAGCATCTGATATTGTAACAGAAACTTTGAGTAAATCACCAACTATTCCTGAGATTAGTGATATAAAAATCACCTATGAAGATTCGACTTACTATCTTGAATTTAGTGATGTTTATAGCAAGTATAGTTTGATTTTAAGCGGTAGCATATGTGATGCGAATGGCGAAAATAAAGACGAAAAATACAAAGTTTATTTTTCAGATGGTGTAAAGGCATTAATAATATGTAGCGAAGCAACTGGTGGCAGAGATATTAATACATACTATCAGAACGGAAAAGTTAGAGTCAGATTGGGCGACACTCTTCCTACAAGTACACAACCTCTTTATCCTATATATATAGAGACATCATCGTTTACTGTTTCGCCATTAGAATCATCAAACAAGCATTTAGTTTTGTATGCGCAAAATGCGGAGGCAAGTGTTTCAGCTCCAGTTGTAATAAATGACGCTGTTACTGATGTCCAAGTTAACTGGAATCAGGATAGAACAAAAGCGACAGCAAGTTGGGATCACCTTAAAGGTGCAACAATTTATACTCTTATTTTAACCGAGACCAGCATTTCTTCAACAAGTATGACTAACTTTAATGGAAACTTTTCTCAAAGTGGCGTGCTTGGTATTATGAATGTTTCTACTTCTACTATGAATCAAGAAATCACACCTATGGCAGATATTACTGAGCTTGTTAGTACACTTGGAATTGGCACATACTATCTTTATGTTTGTGCAAATGACGATGATGAAAATGGTGTTGTTTCTTCAAAAAAATTCCTAGATTCAAGTAGAGCAGAAGTTAAAATATTTGATGTTTGCTCGCCTGTTGCAAATCTTGAGTATGAATTTGATAAAACAAAAAGAACAAAAATTTTCAGTTGGGACAATGACAATCTCACATCGCATAATTCTAGCAAAGCATATCAAAGTGCTTATTACCGTTTTGAACTTAGAGATGAAAATGGAAATGCAACAATTTTAGATTATGGTGTGGATAAAACTCCTATAACCAAGCTTTACTTTGCGACAAGTGATATAACTTATAGTAGCGTTCAATTAAATAAAAAAGTAACTGTTAATGGAAACAGGGTGTATCTTGATGTAACAGAGTGGCTTGAAAAAATTGATGCTGGGAATTATTTTGCTTCAATTGTAGTTTGTCCTATTATTAATTCTGTACTCGAAAGTGAAAAAACCGAAATTGGCTTTATAAACAATCGAAAACTTACACTTGATAGTGAATATAACTACTTAAAAATTGTGGTAGATAGTTATATTAATGGGGTTCCTACAAATGGTGAGGTAACTTACATTAAAGATAGTGATGGGAAAGATGTAATAATTGTTTCGGATTATCTTGCAAAAAATTTATTTAATAATAAATCAGTAAAACTGATGAACAAAAATTCAGATGATGAGCTTTTGTATGAGACGTTACCATTTGGTTCAAGAGGTTTTGGTGTTGTTGTTTATGATAAAAAAGGAAACAAAATTACTTCAGCTAGCAAGGATTTTTATCTGAGCAGTAAAAACCAATTTACTGACCTTTCTATTGGTTTAACTGAGGGCGAGTATAAACTCAGCATTTATGCAATAGGTGACAAGGGTGAAGTTTATTATTCAAACAGTGATGAAAAAGAAGATCTTGAAATTACAATTTATATTAGACATATGATTAACGATAAATCTGGTCTAAAAGCTATAGTAACGAAAGACAAAGACGGTACACTAACAAGCGTTTTAATCCCACACGGAATAAGTAAAACAGGAAGCAAATTCCAGCTTTTCTGTTACGAACTCAAGACGGACATAGCCGGGAAAGTTGGGTTGACTGAGGTGTGGAATACTGTTTCCGAAACTCCTAAAGTTGTAGGAGATAGTGCATATGTTGAGATTTATTCAGACATAATGAAACATTCCAGTGAGATGACTCTTGCGGACTATGTTTTCAAAGTAAAGTGGCTCGCTGATGAAAGTGTTGATGGAAAGTATGTGCTTAATAGTGATACAAACGAAACAACAGGTGTTGATTACACTCACACTATAACAGTTAAAAAGCCTGAACTTATTGCTGAAAAAGGTGAGTTCATCATAACAAAACGTGACTCTGAAAATTATATGACAGAGACTTACGCAAAGTGGAAACTAATTAATCCATCTATTGACTCTGTTGTAAAATACGAAGCAGTAGTTTATGATAGCAAGCGTAATAAATCAGTTTACAAAACATTTATTCAAATCAAGTATGTTCAAAATAGTAGTGGACTATTTGTCCCTGAGTACACAATGTTGACACAGGCACCATTTGAGGATAATAATGCAGATTATTTTGAGTTGAATGGCGAAATACTATCATTCAATTTATTAAAACATATTGAAAAAACGGATAGTATTGTTGGAAATTATTATTTTAATGTAGGAATAACAGAGTTCAAAAAACTTTACTCTAATGGTGATCTTGAAGATAGGACATTAGATGCCTTGGGTGAAAATCTTGTTTGGGCATATTCGGAAAATAGTGAAATAGATTATAGACATCAAGATGTTTATGCAACCAAAAATGACAAGATTCAATTACAGGAAAAAGCTGATGGAAAAAATTTGTATCTAAACAATGTTTCACTTACAAAAGGCTTGCTTGTTTGGAGTTTTAATGATAACGCAATTTTTGGAAAGGCAAGCAAGTTTGAAATAAATGTCAGTGATACAATTTACGAAATTGACATAGAGCCAGGAAAAACCACTTACGAATTTAACTTGGCAAATATACTATGGGCTGATGGTAGTACAACTGAAAACTATAACTATGTAACAATAAGAATCTTGACAAAGGATGAAAACTGGTTACCAACTCCTGAATACAATGTGATTTTAATGCAAGAAACTCAAACTTACACTGACAATTGGGATAATCCTCTTAGCCAAGGTGCAAGATACGGAGTTGACTTTATTTGGGAGGCAAAACTATCAAACGGTGGCTCAATCGTTAATTTTGAGTTTACAGAAGGCTCTAATGATATTAGTTTTGAATATCTTTTCAATGAAATTTATGCAAAAGATTCAAGACTTTATAATAGTGGAAAAACAATAGTAAGATTTAAAATAGAAGTTTTGTATTCAACAGACAAAAATTTGGCAGACCAAAGTACTTTTGAAGTTGCTAGAACACAAACTTGGGCAAACGAAAATTACTTAAGCATTTCTCAAACTCAAATGGAAGCGTACATACGCTCACTAAACACAAGTGCCGAATTTATGACATTTAATGTTGGTACAAGAGAAAACTTGACAAGATATGCGTATAAGATTAACTTGCAAAATCTTTTGAGTTTTGTTAACGATACATGGCTTGCTGGTGGCGATTTGAAAGATGGTTATTATTACCTAAGCATCAGTATTGTTGATGATGAATACGATACTTTAAATACCGCTTATCAAAATGGTTCAATAGCTCAAACTAGTCAGAGAATAAAGGCTCCTTGGCAAATAAAAGACACTAAAGTAATTGACGGAAGGTCAGGAGCAAATAAAACAGTTATTCTGAATAATCAAATGTCACAAATTTCTGATGCAGACAAAGAAAAATGGGCAGACGATGACAAAAAATCTGTTGTACTTGAATTTAAGGTTCGAAAAGTTGACGGAAATGTACCTTCAAGCTTCAAGATTTATGCTTACTACAAATCAAATGAAAGTCTTGATGATGCTGATGCGGAGCTTAGAGTTTTTTATCGTGATTCAAGCCAGTTTATCCTAGTTGGAGATGATTTAGCCGATCCAACTTATGCTGTAATGACGATTAGCATTGCGGACTTGTTCCAAATTTATGATGATGGGACTGCTGGTGACCTTTCTGATTTATCGGGTCTCCACAGCTTTAGAGTAATTGCTGGCGAAGCTGAAAATGCAAAAGCTTCAACAACTAACTCATCTCCTATGATTCCATTTAAAGATAGTCTAGTGAACTTTGTAAGGCTAAAAGCTGTTCAAAGTAGTTTTGCTCCAGTAAACGAAACTTCACAAATTTTCATTAACTGGAACTGGCAATTCCCACAAGCATATTATGCTAATGATGGAAAAATTACAATTCAGCCTAGTTTGAAGATAAAGAACTATCAAGATGCAGGTCATACACAGCTTTGGGGAGAAGAAAATCCATTCAAAATTGTTGGGGATAGTGGAATTTCATATATCTTTACTGAAGTTCTTTCTGAAAGCGATACAACAGGAACTTATCAGTTCTCGTTCAACACACCAAGTGCTCTTAATATTCAGTCTAATATTTCTATGAACGCATCAAACTTGAGAGTGAACAACCTTACTTTTAAGACTATTGTTCCAACTGGTTCGGAGTACAAGTACCTGCTTGATTCGAATCTTTCTGAGCTTGAAGTAATTTATGCGAATGGCTACAAAGCGCCATATCAAATTGTTATAGAAAATAGATACGATGAAGAGATGGGTGGATATGTTTATACTCCAGAAAACGAGACAAGTGTAACAAACTCTTACCACGATATTAGTTTTGTAATTGATGCTGAAAGCTTTAACAAGTCTGATGGAAACAAAAAATATACATATACTAAAATGGTTGTTGCACCATCAAAAGACCCTGAAACTCCAATTAACGGAAAAGATGGAGTGATTTTTAGGATAGCTTATAGTGCGACTTCATTAAAAGAAATTTTGACAGATGTAGATATTTATGACCCACAAACAAAAAGGTTAACATCAGTAAAAGACTTTGGAACGCGTTTTGATACTAACGATGTTGTTGACCTTGTTGGTAGTCATAATGTAAAAGTTAATTTAAAAAGTGTTCCACTTGTTTGGATTTTTGGAACAACTGACTATAAGGTAATACCGGATATTTATAATTTTACATTCTCAATTTATGTTCCGCCAGAAGATGAAGTTGATGTAAACTCAAACAACACTTCTATAACAACAACTTTTGTTCACCACGTAAGAATGGTTAAACCGATTGTGGAAAAATTGGAATTTTTGAACTATGAAAATGACCAAATTCCAGATATTGGTTGGACAAATATTCACTCAAGTGGCAAAAGTTATCCATACCTAAGATATACTGGTGAAAATTCTAACTTTAACCTTAGAGTAACTCTTTCAAATGTATCAAAAGAGGCTTATGCAGTGTATATGACAATTTCGACTCAGGCAGACACACCATACGATGACAAGTATTCAAAGCGTTTTGTGTTCTTCCTCAAAGATGAAAACGGAAATATACTTACAGACCTTGGAATAGAACTAATTAGTGATGATGGCATAAATGGTACTTGTACATATGCAATAAATATAGACAAATACAACAGGCTTTATTATGAAGACATAATTTCGTTTGTACCAACTCCTCTTTATTTCCACGCACAGGCAATCAAAGAGAGTTTCAAAAACTACGATCAAGTAATTTTCCGTGACGGAATTTATAAGGAGAGATTGCCTCAAATTCCGCCAGAATATGATCCAAGTTTTGTGGACAGTTATCGTAGTGAAACTACAGATAATTCACATACAATTGTTTACCGTGAACTGGCAAATCCAGATGTAACCTTCAAATTTTTGCTCATAAATACTCAGGACGGGTATGAAGAATCAGATGGACTTGTAGTTGATGGTGAAATTACAAACCTCATAGGTTATGGAACAAAATATCAGGTTGCAGACCCATTCGCTTTTGTTGTGGATGAGGATTATATTGAAAAGAACAAAAGTTTTACATCTCAAAAAACCAACAATTTGCCAGTCTTTACTTATAGAATTGAATTTAAGATTGACCGAACATCAACTAATACATTGAAAAAAGATACAATAAAAGACAACGAAATAATTTGGAGCACTCAGCTCACTGGTACAAATGCAAACTATGATATGTATGAAGAAATCAAAAAATACGTTGTTCGAAACTATCAAGGCAGAGTTGTTGGTGTAACACTTTATGCCGAAAGGTGGTCGGGGATTATTAATGGCGACACATATTATTGGATAAATCAAGACCGAACCAACTCAGTTAACCAAACTGAAACAAGGTATCTAAAATTTTATCAAAATGTTCAAACAAAAGAAGATAGCATTTATGTTGATGACCTAAGCTTTGAAACAGAAGAAACAAGACAAACATCTTCATCTTCATCAAAACGAACAGGACTTTTAAAGCCAAGTAATATTCCACTCAAGTGGGGTTATGATAATATGAGTTCAATTCAAGATGCTGATGGATATAAAATTGTCATTAAAAAAGGCTCAAGTACATCTAACTTTGTGGACGCTGATAATGTTGCAAATTCAAGAGTATTAAACTTAATTCCATACAAAACAAATGAAAAGTGGAATAACTCAAAGTTTGATTTCGAAAACTGGAAAAACTATCGAGAAGGTTCTACAACAGATGGTGTTTGGAATATTGAAGTTCAACCTTATTACTACATTACTGATAGTAAAAATGGTAAAAAGTATCAAATTTATGGAACAGCAAAAAGTTTGACTTCGCAAAAATATGCGGGCAGGATTGTTAAAACTGATTCATACCATTTGACACTAAAACTTTCGGGGCTTAGAAATATTACCACAACATATTCATTTAGTTCTAACCTTAAATTTATTGGTAAATATATTGACGCAAATGATATAACAACAAAAAGAATGGTTCAAACAAGCCCTAACTATAGAAATAGCGGAAATCCTGCAATAAAGACTAGTTTTAATAGTTCTAATTCTGGTGACCCATTCGGTAAAAACTATCAATACGATGCCGAAGTTGTTACAGAAACTTATTGTAATGGTTTTATTATAGAGGTTCAAGGTGTTGGACAAATTAATAGTGTGGATTATGTCGCAAATAGTAGACAACTTGGTTTGACTGAATTTAACCCTGACAACTTTATATACTGTTTAAATCAGATAATGGAAGACAAATTTAAACTTGGTGGTGTTTACAATATTAGATACAAAATTTTAGCTAAAAACAATGTTTCGCTAGAAAGTGCTTGGTCAAGTTGGTATGACTTTGAATATCGCTTAGCACTTGACGGTAGTAATACAGAGGTAATGCAAGAGTACGATTCTGACGAGTATTTGACATCATATTTTGATAATATTATTGCAAATTATGATCTTAGCCATAAATTTTACATAAACCAAAGAAATGGTTCAAGTACAAGTAAGGATTATATAGGTGGACGAAATGGTAGGCTTGATGAAATAACTATAAATAAATTTAGTCCATCAAATCTTGACGCACTCACTATTACAAGCAAAATAGACTCAAGCACCGCTAGGAATCTTACAAACAATTACTATTACTATAATAGTTCAAGCAAAGGCTGGATTCAACTTGGGCATAACAAAATCACAACCGAGGTGTATGCAGATAGCTACACAGCTGGATTTACAAAAACTGATGACGTTATATTTGTAATGCCAAAAGACTATCCAGTATTTAATGAAGATGGAACAGCAACTCAAGTTTATTGGGTATCCTCTGGTACAATGACTTATGGAGATGGTATGGGCTCACATACTGTAACTAGACAATATCCAAGCTCTGAATTTAACATTAGTGGTTATGCATTAGTCTCTGAGGGATTATATATTGAAGGAGATTCTTCTGCGTATGCAGAAATGGATATTGATATTAGTTTTGAAGGTCAAATGAGTTTTATTCTCACAGAATACCGTATTTCTGGAAATACTATCTACAACTATATTCTTACTGCCGATGCTACTGATGGATATGGTTCGATGAGTGTTGATGGAGATATTGCGACTTGGAGTGCTTCGGAACAAAAATTTGCAAAACAAGCTAGGTTTAGATTAACTCTAACCAGTCCGCTTGCTAATACAAGCTTTAATACCTACGGACTCAAAAATACATATACTCACGATTACTCTGCAGATGCAGCTGATGATCAACCATACAATGAAACATATGATGATAGTGTTAGTGCAACTTATTCTCAAAGTTCTTCAACAAGTGGTAAAACTGCTACAAACAAAGGACACTTATCACGTGGTAAAGGTACTTTTGTAAAGGCTCGGGCTATGGGTGGCGGGAATATGCAGTTTACTTTTTATTATAAAGAAAAATTAAATTATTGGAATCCAGGATTAGGAATTATTGAAGAATTTTTCGTGGATCGTACAGAAGGTTATTCTGTTACTTGTTATATTGGTGCGTCAGGTAATGATAATTCATATGTAACCCGATCAGATTCGTGTGATAATATATTACATTGGGGTAGAGGTTGGTCTTTGGACTCCGAATTTTGCTGGGTTAAATTATATGCAGATGCAGATACAACAACAACTTTAAAAGTTTTAGACCATTGGGGGGCAACAGGTACTTACTCTATTACCGCTGGGAATGACCCAACGTGGCCTTAATAAAAAACATCTCTAATTCTTAGAGATGTTTTTTAAATTGCTGAGCCTTAAAAATGATTGCCATTTACTCCTTTAATTTCTTGAGAATTCATAACATCTTGTATCAAAAAGCATTGTGTTTGATAAAATGTATTTTAGATATGCTTTTTTGTTAAATTCATATAACAACTACTCAAATATAATGTTTAAACATTATACTGCTTTTGTGTTAAAAATAATCCTAACGGTTAATTTAACTCATTTGTTTTGTATAGTTTTGAAATATGTGTAACTTGTTTGAAGTTTAACTAGCTAGAGTGTAAAAGTGCTTTTGTTCAAGGTTCTGACAAATTTTCGACAAAATGACTATATTTTGTAGCAAATTTTGATTTTAAAAAATTTTGGGGTTGACTTTTATAATATTTTATGTTATACTATTATTACAAAAGTGGGCAACTGCAATGAATGTGGTTCCACAGTTGTCCATAAAAGGAGTGTATTATGGAGCAACCAAAAATTCCAACCCCACAAGCGGTGATTGGTAAAATGACAGTGAGGCACGCAGTAAAAAAAGCGGAGCAACAAAGAAAAGAAGAGTTAAGTAAATGGCAAGAAAAAGGATTTTCTAGCCAAAAGTCTTATGCTCTTTTTTTAAAAGACAATGATTTGAAAAAAACAAAAAATTCAAATCTAAAAAGAGACATCGTGGTAGAAAATTCTCGAAAAAAGATTGAGGCAAATGAAGCTGAGCTTTTAAATTGGAAAGAAAAAGGTTTTGCAAGTAAAGAGGACTATGCAATTTTTTTGATGGCTGAAGAGAAAAAAGAGATAAAGAATCAGCAAATCAAAATGATTGCAAATGACAAATCAGGAAAAATGACAGCCAAAAAGGCTTTAGCACTACTTGCTGTTGGTGGTATATCTGCTTTGGGTGCTGGGTTTGTTTTGAATAAAAAGGCTGGAGAATTGACAGATTATGGTAATTCGGTTATTGATACAGAGTATATGCCAAATATTGATGTCGATGTGCCAATTTCGGGCAAAATTGATCCTCAGGTTTTTGAAGATATTGTAAAATCTTCAAAATATCAAAAAAAGGTTGGAGCAGAACTTGAATTTGCAAACAACTCTGTTGCTGAATTAAAGGAAGATTTAACAACGCAAGTTAATCCAATCAAAAGTGAACTTAATAACTTGTTTTCAAAAAATGGTATTTCTGAAAGTAGTATTACTACAACAAGTGGAATAAACACTTCTAGTGCCGATGGAAAAACTATTAATTTTAAATGTCTAAGAGGCAGAAATGAAAGTTTAACTGATTGGATTATTAGGGGAAACCAAGAATTTAGTGGGAATGATGCATTTTTAGAACAACTTAAACAAGAGCACGCTGAAAAGATTTTTAAAGAATCAGAAAAAATTAGTATGCTTTTTGAACAAAATGGAATAGAAAAGACATATGAAAACCTTGCAAATCTACACGCTTTCCTTGATTTTGATACTTGTCCTCCTAATAATGATTTTTTTGATAAAGCAAGACTTGCAAAATTATATCCAGATTGTTTTAGTGAAGAGCAGATGCAGGCTCGTATCAGTAAACCAGAATCATTGCCTGATGGTGTGAGTCAAGAACTTGTTGACTTTCTTACGGAATATTACAAAAATCACGGTGTTGTTATACCAAACAAGAATGATAGTTATGAGTTTTTTGTCAGGTTTCCAAACTATCGTAAATTACTTGAAGCAAATGGATTTGAGGCAGATGTTAATACATTCCGAGATGCCTTGAATTATGTTACTGTTAATAAAGAAGTGTATCCTGAATGTTATGAATGGCAAACATATTATATAAAACTAAAAGACACACCCCTAGAAGAGGTACATAATCAAATTTTACAAATGGATAAGCCAGATAGTATATATAAGCCTTGCGATGTCGAAGGCTATAGAATGATGACAAATAGTTTTGATAGATTGAAAGAAAAATATATCAATGCTTTTGAGGGTTCTGACCAAGAGAGAGTTAGACAACTTTTTGAAGAGCTTGAAAACGCTCAAACCTCATATGACCAAAATATTGCAGATGTTTGGAATAATTATGTTTCTGAGATTGGAAATATTCAAGAATCTATGGTTGATCAGTGGTATGCAAACTACGATCCAAGTGCTTTTAGTATGTATTCGGGTGATACTACACTTGACAACAATGTTCAAGATATGATTGTAGGTGATCAAAAACAAAGTTTAAGTACAGATATTTCGATTGATGAGCAAAGTTCAAATTCAATAGGAGATATGCTTTCTAATTTACCACTTGAAAGTATGGCAAAAATTAGTGCTTGTGCACTTGCTGGTGGGGTTGCTCTTTATGCTGGACTTAAAATACTTGAGCGTCACGAGAAATCTAAATCAGAAAAACAAGCCAACAATGTTGAGAAAAAATCTGACGAAATGCAACTTTAATTTAATTAATTAAAGACAAATATAAAAAATTTTAAATATTAATGTGAAGTTAATATAAATCTTGTTAATATAAAAGAGAACCTTTAGTTAATGAAGTGAACCTCAAAAGTTAGATAGCTTTATGAGGTTCACTTTTTTGTCAATCAGATAGTCTGGTGGCTTTATTTATGTTTACCAATTAAGAAAATGCTTATCAACTAGAATTCAAAGTAAAGTTAGCTAAAGTGAATTTTATTAATGAAGAGCAAATAAACTTTTTTCTATTTAGTTGTCAAAAACACTTGAAAAATTCTTGATATTAGAGTATAATTTTAAGTAAACATAATTTAGGAGCGAATAAAATGGAAAACAAATATCGTTCACAGCGTTGTGGCGAAGTTACCGAACAATTTCTTAACAAAAAAGTTAAAATAGCTGGTTGGGTTAATAGTATCCGTGACCATGGTGGAATAACTTTTATTGACTTAAGAGACCAAGAAGGTCTTGTTCAGGTTGTTGTAAATGACGACAAAATGCTAAAAGGTGTAACGCGTGAAGCAGTTATTTCTGTTGAAGGAAATGTTAGAATGAGAGGTGAGGGAAATATCAACCCAAAACTAAAAACTGGTAAGGTTGAAGTCGTTGCAAATACATTGGAAGTACTAGGTGGGGTTTTTTCTCCTCTACCTTTCGATGTCGAAGATAGTAAAAATGTAAGAGAAGATGTAAGATTAAAATATCGTTTTTTAGACCTTCGTAATCCAGCTCTTTATAACAACATTATTTTCCGAAGCAAAGTTAACGCATTTTTGCGTAAGGAAATGACTGAACTTGGATTCTTGGAAATTACAACACCGATAATTACATCATCTAGCCCAGAGGGGGCAAGAGACTTTATTGTACCTGCTAGGCACTTTCCCGGAAAGTTTTATGCACTTCCTCAAGCGCCTCAAACATTCAAGCAACTTTTAATGGTTGGTGGTTTTGAAAAATACTTCCAAATAGCACCTTGTTTCCGTGATGAAGATGCTCGTGCAGACCGAACAGCAGGAGAGTTTTACCAACTTGATATGGAAATGAGTTTTGCAACTCAAGAAGATGTAATGGCTGTTGGTGAAAAAGTTTATTATGACCTTTTCAAAACTTTTGGTAAAAAAGAAGTTAGCCCAGCACCATTTAGGCGTATTCCTTTTGCTGAAAGTATGGAAAAATATGGAACAGATAAACCTGACCTTCGCAACCCGCTTGAAATTGTTGATGTGTCTGAAGTTTTTGCAAACACTGGATTTAACGCATTTAAAGGTAGTACAGTAAAAGCAATTTGCGTGCACAATTTATCTGGACAACCAAGGTCTTTCTATGACAACCTTACCAATTTTATGGTTGAAAACGGCAGTAAAGGTCTTGCTTGGATAAAAGTTGAAGATAATTTTGCTTTCAATAGCCCTATTGCAAAATTTTTGACCGAAGAGGAGCAAAAAGCATTAATTCAAAAAACTGACGCAAAAGTTGGAAGTTCCATTTTTATGCTTGCTGGTAAAAAGCAGATTACAACTAAGCTTGCAGGTATTTTAAGAAATGAACTTGGTGCTAGGCTCAATCTTTGTGACCCAAACAAGTTTGAACTTTGCTGGATTGTTGATTTTCCTATGTTTGAACTTGGTGACAACAATAAAGTTGAAATGGCTCACAACCCATTTACCAAGCCTCAAGGTGGTCTCGAAGCTATGAGTAAACCTCCACTTGAGATTAAAGCTTTTCAGTTTGACCTTGTCGGTAATGGAGTTGAACTTGTTAGTGGCGGAGAGCGTAACACAAACATTGACATAATGATAAAAGCTTTTGATATTGCTGGTTACCCTGAAGAAGAACTTGCAAAACGCTTTCCTGCACTTTACAATGCTTTCAAATATGGTGCACCACCACACGCTGGAATGGCTCTTGGGATTGATAGAACTATTATGTTACTTCTTGATGAGCCTAATGTGCGCGAGGTTATTGCATTTCCACTTAATAAATCGGGTTATGACCCACTTATGAACGCACCAAACACTGTAACAGAGAAACAACTTGAAGAAGTTCACATAAAAATTGATATAAAAGAATAGTCACAAATGATGGCAAAACGTAGCGCCATCATTATTTGTAAAAGGAGGCAAAATGATAACAGTAACAAATCTGGAATTGTCTTTTGGCGGGCAACCACTTTTTAAAGATGTAAATTTAAAATTCACCTCAGGGAACTGCTATGGTGTAATTGGCGCTAACGGTGCAGGTAAGTCGTCATTTTTAAAACTTCTTTCTGGAGAACTTGAAGCAAGTAAAGGAAGTATTGAGATTCCGCCAAAACTTCGTATGTCTGTTTTAAAACAAGACCATTTTCAGTTCGATAATTTTACAGTTATGGACACTGTGATTATGGGAAATAAAAAACTTTATGACATAATGAAAGAAAAAGATGAACTTTATTTAAAACCTGATTTCAGTGAAGAAGACGGAAATCGTGCTGCCGAACTTGAAGCTGAGTTTGCAGAAATGGGAGGCTGGGACGCTGAAAGTGATGCTTCTAAACTTTTAAATGGTCTTGGAATTGATGACAAATTTCACTATGAAATGATGCATACACTTAATGGTTCCATAAAGGTAAAGGTTCTTCTTGCTCAGGCTTTGTTTGGGAATCCAGATATCTTGCTTCTCGATGAGCCAACAAACCATATGGACGAAAAAAGTATTATGTGGCTTGAGGACTTTTTACTTGATTATCAGGGTACTGTGATTGTAGTTTCTCACGATAGGTATTTTTTGAACACTGTATGTACTCATATTGTTGATGTGGATTATGGGAAAATTACTATGTGGGTCGGCAACTATGACTTTTGGTATGAGAGCAGTCAGCTTATGCAACAATTAACCAAACAGCAAAACATTGCAAAAGAAAAGAAAATTGAAGAATTAAAAGCATTCATTCGAAGATTTGGTGCAAATAAAAGTATGGCAAGACAAGCTACAAGCCGAAAAAAGATGCTTGAAAAAATTAAAATTGAAGAAATGCCTGCATCAAATAGAAAATACCCTTATATAAATTTTAAGTTTGAAAAAGAACTCGGAAAAGAAATTTTGGAGTTTGACCGCGTTAATTATACTTTCGAAGGCAAAAAGGTTTTAGATAATATTTCTTTTAGGGTAAACAAAGATGATAAGATTGCAATTTTAGGTAACAATGAAAATGCGGTTACAGCATTATTTAACCTTATGGCAGGCAAGGTTCAGCCTGATAGCGGGAAAATTAGTTGGGGTAAAAGTGTGATTCTAAGTTATCTCCCAAAAGAAAAAAGTGAATATTTTAAAACAGACTTAAAAATTGTTGATTGGCTTGCTGGATTTAGTAAAGAAAAAGACGGAACTTTTTTGCGTGGATTTCTTGGAAGGATGCTCTTTAGTGGTGATGATGCTAATAAACAAGTCAAAGTTCTTAGCGGTGGCGAAAAAGTTAGATGTATGCTTTCAAAAACAATGGTTGAAGGCGCAAATGTTTTGCTTTTTGACCAACCAACAAATCACCTTGACCTTGAGAGTATAACAGCATTAAACAATGGAATGACCGATTTTAAAGGTGTTATTTTGTTTTCATCTCACGACCACGCACTCTTGCAGAGTGTTGCAAACAGAATTTTCGAAATTAAAGATGGAAAACTCATTGACAGAATGACAGATTATGATTCTTATTTAGAAACAAGAAAATAATAAATTTTGAATACAATAAAAATGACTTTATAAAAATTTTAGCATATATCATTATAGGAGTTAAAAATGAAAATATATAACACTTTAACCAATCAAAAGGAAGAGTTCGTACCAGTAAAAGCTGGAGAAGTGGGTATTTATGTCTGTGGTGTAACTGTTTATGCTCCTTTACATTTAGGACATATCAGAACATATGTTGCGTATGATGTTATGACAGAGTACTTGAGAGAATTTAAAAATTACAAAGTAAATTATATTCGTAATATTACCGATGTTGGTTCTGTTGTTGGTGATGCAGATGAAGGTGAAGATAAAATTGAACTAAAGGCAAAGGACCAAAAAGTTCATCCGCTAGAACTTGTTGATATAAATATTAAGGGAATGTGGGATAGTCTTGATGCAGTAAGATGTAAAAGACCTAATATATCGCCTAGAGCGACTGGACATATTGTCGAAATTATTGAAGCTGTTCAAAAAATGATAGACGCAGGTTATGCTTATGAACTTGATGGAAATGTGTATCTTGATGTATCTAAAATCAAAAATTATGGAGAGCTTAGTGGAAATACTTTAAACAAATTGAGTGCTGGGGCAAGAATTTCGTGCGATGAGAGAAAACATACCCCTTATGATTTTGCTGTCTGGAAAAAAGCGCAGCAAACAAGTGTTCTCAAATGGAATAGCCCTTGGGGTGTTGGTTATCCTGGTTGGCATATTGAATGTTCAGTTATGAGCACCAAATATCTTGGAACAACTTTTGATATTCACGGTGGAGGAAGAGAATTAGCTTTTCCACATCACGAAAATGAAATTGCTCAAAATTATGCACTCTTTGGAAAGGAGCCGGTCAAGTACTGGGTTCACACTGGTATGCTCAATGCAAGTGATGGTACAAAAATGAGTAAGTCAAAAGGTAATTATGTAACAGTTGAAGATGCACTCAAAAGTTATGGCGCAAGAAATCTTAGATATATGGCTTGTTTTGCACACTATCGCTCACCAATTAGTTTTAGTGACAAGCTTTTTTCGCAAATAAATGCTGAATATGAAAAAATGGAAAATTTTTATATAAATCTTTGCAAAAATGTAAAAGACTCATACAATAAAAATTTAGCAGATGCACTTAAGGTTTTTAAAGTAAATTTTGAGAAAGAAATGGACGATGATTTTAACACATCAAATGCTCTAAGCGAAATCTTTGGGTTTATTAAAAATGCAAATCAAATTATATCTTCACAAGACTATGATGCAAAAAATGTGCAAGAAATTACTGAATTTTTTGTGAAAATGAATAAAATTTTTAAAGTTTTTGATTTTCTAGAGCAAAAACAAGAGGAAGATGATGAAAGAGTAACAACAATTCAACAACTTGTTGATGATCGTAATTTGTGCAGAAAAAACAAAGATTTTGCAAATGCGGATAAAATTAAAGAGCAAATTATAAAAATGGGTGCTATAATTACAGATAACAAAGATGGAACGACATCATTTAAAATAAAGGGGGTAAAAAATTGGAAAGAAGAACAATAGTTGCGGTTGTTGGTAATGCTGCTTGTTGGTATGAAAGTTGTAAACCAGAAGATAGAAAAAAATGGAATATTGCCTATGAACTTGGAAAAACTTTGATAGATAACGGTTTTAGGGTTTTGACAGGTGGGGGAAGAGGTGTTATGCGTGCTGCAATGGCAGGAGCTCATTCAAGTGAAAAATATCGTGAGGGTGATACCATTGCCATAGGACCATCTTATGATGAAAATGAAGTAAATGATTTTGCGGATATAGTTATTCCAACTGGATTAGATGGTTTTAGAGATAATATAGTTGCGAATTGTCCTGTTGTTGTTGCTGTTGGTGGGGGTAGCGGAACTCTCCGTGAAATTAGTGCAGGTTGGAAACAAGCTAGGTTAGTTTTGGCATATACCAATGTTGATGGCTGGAGCGCTAAAATAGCTGGTTTACCATTAGACGGAAATCGTCGCTATGATTTTCCTGAAGATAAAATATGGCCTGTTGAAAATGCAGCTGAGGTTATTAAAATCATAAAAGAGTGGCTTCCCAAATATAACAAGGTTTTAGGTAAACTTAAAATTGGAGCAGCTTCGTTTAATCAAAAAATGGAATCAAATTGGGTTGGGCCTGTGGTAACAACCGAAATAAAAAAACTAGATTAGATTTTTGAAAATAGTTTTATATTTAATAAGAGTGTACTTCTATATAGCATCACTCTTTTTTTGTTAATTTTAGAATACCAAAACTATTTATTTTTAAAATTAATTGATTTTTTATTAAGTATTTGATTTTGAGACATTTTATAACTTAAAAATTTTGGTTATATAAAAAAACTAATTTAAGCTTATGTTAAAGATAAAAATCATTAAAAACTTTAGAGAATGTGTTATATTGCAAACAATTGTTTATGAAAAATAGTTAAAGTTAAAAACTATACTTGTTTAAATTTTGAATAAAATTAAAAGACAATATACAGGCACTTTGTTATTATAAAGTAGTTGTATTTATTTTAACATCAGTTAATATTGGTTAAAAAGTAAGTTTACAGATAGTATTCCTGATGTGGTAAAAAACTTGCAACAGATAAAACGCTTTTTGTTTTGTATTAATTAATAAGCAAAAAATGATGTTTTTGTTTAAATAAAAAAAATCTGCCAATAATTATTTTATGAAAAAATTTGTTGCAGTTTGTGTTATTTGTTGCTCATTACTTTTTTTGAAAAGCCCTTTTGTACTTTCGGAGCTTTCACAAAACTATGAAGGCACTTATACTTTTTATTCATTAGAAAATTTGCAAGATAGTCGTGTTGATGTTGTTAAAAGCGGAAATGGTTATCTGCTTTCTTGTGATACATCGGTCGCTGGGGATATTTATAAAACTCTAAACCAAAGTTCTTTACAGGGAGAAAGTTTTTGTTTTCGTGGAGACAGGAGTAGTGCTTTTAAAATTATTGAGGAGCTTTCAGCGAATGTTTTAAAGGCAGAAGATTTTGGTGGAATTTACATTGTTTATGCCTATACGCAAAAACTTTTAAGTAGTACTTTAATTGGTGGTGAAAAAGTTAATATTCAAATCGCTGTAAACAAAAATTTAGTTACAGTTGGAACACCGCTCATTTTAGGTGGTTATTAAATTACTTGAATTAGTAAAAATATAATAACTTTTTAGATAAATATTATAAATAAATCAATATATTCTATATTGCAAAATTTTGTAAATAAAGCTAAATCTAAAATGTAAATATTTTTATTATTTGCAGAAAATATTTAGCCTAGTTTTATGAAAGATGATTATTTTGTATAATTTAGCAATAAAAAAGTTAAAAAAATATGAATTTTTTGTGTAAAAAGTGAAATTTTTTGTTTAAGTTCTCAAAAAGTGGTTAATATTGAGTGTAAGGGAGGATTGAAAAAATTGTCTGAAAAAAATTCGAAATTTACTAAAGGATTAAAAAAATACGGATATTGGATTGCACTGTTTTTAGCGATAGGGGTACTTGCACTTATTTTAGGACTTACTTCCTCGTATAGTAAAACTCCATCTGCAACTCCAGACAACCCAACAGTGTCTGTAGATGATGAGGTTTTCAAATTGCCACTTGCACAAATTTCTGTTATGAAGGATTATTCCAACACTGCTTTAAAATATAGTAAAACTTTAAAACAATGGCAGGCGCACAAGGCAATAGATTTTGCTGCAGAAGAAGGAACTGATGTTTATGCTGTTATGAGCGGAAAAATTACTGAGGTTAGTTACAATTATCTTATGGGAAATGTTGTAAAGCTTGATGTTGGAAATGGACTGGTTGTTGTGTACAAATCGCTTGCTGGTGATGTTCCTGTAAAAGTTGGGGACACAGTAAAGCAAGGTGATGTGATTGGAAAAGTTGGCAATACTGCTAAAAGCGAAGTTAGTGATGGCCCACACCTTCACCTTGAGACCTGGTTTAATGGCGAAAATGTTGACCCAAATAATTACCTCGAACTTGGTGAAAAATAATGTTTAATTAGTTTAAATTATTAAATGACAAATAAAAAAGAATTAGAGTAAAATCTTCTAATTCTTTTTTATATTCATTAATTGTAAACTCTTTTGCTTTTTTAATTTATAACTAGTTAAAGATAAATTAACATATTGCCAAAAAAGTTGTTTTAATGCTTTATGAAATTTTATAGGAATTTGTTTTTTAATTTTTAAAATAATGAAAAACTACTCATAATATTACTTTTAGATAATATAAATACTATAAAAATTGAAAAATTTGAATTTTTTATAAGATTTCACTAGACAAGTTCAATTTTTTTTGATATAATAATTTTGCGTTAAAGGAGATCTGAAATGGTTTTTGAGAGAATTCAGGAATTGCTAGCAGAGCAGATGAATATAGACAAGTCTAAGATTACTAGAGAATCACATATCATTAATGACTTAAAGGCCGACTCATTGGATATTGTTGAAATGCTTATTGCTTTAGAAGATGAATTTAAGATCAATGTTCCAGACGAAGATGCAAAAAATCTTTTGGTTATTGGACAGCTTGCTGACTATGTTGAATCTAAAATCCAAAAATAGTTGCTTTACTAAAAGTTTAACTAATCAAATTAATAAGTTTTGGTATTTTTATTAAAAAATATCATTTGGAAGGCTGGCTGAGTGGTCGAAAGCGGCGGTCTTGAAAACCGTTGTGCTGAGAGGCACCTGGGGTTCGAATCCCTAGCCTTCCGCCAAGTGTGTTGTAAGAAAAGTCTTATTTCCTTACAACAATTATAAAATCGCTGAATAGCCCATAAAATCAAGGGTTTCAGTGATTTTTTTATTTCTAAAATTTATATATTATTTGCCATTTTCAGCAAATTGAGTCTTATTTGGAGTGCCACAGGTAGTCCACTTTTTTTGATTATTTAGAAAATTAAGAAAAAATCAAACCTAGTCGCAAAATCAAAATAAATAATCAAAAAATCAAAAGAAAAATCAAAGAAATCAAAAATAATCAAAAAATATATTTGAAATCCGTTTTTTAGGCGTTCAAGTTTGCTATCATATAGTAAACTAGGAGGGAAGTATAGATGATTATTGAATATAACAAAGTTGAAGCAATGGCAAGAGAAGTTGTAAGAAACTATTACGGATTTACATTTGAATTAACAAAAAGCAGTAAGTCGGAGTCATTATATCTATATATTCACTCTGA
>DLKQ01000011.1 GCA_002477805.1 Christensenella sp. UBA7584
CATAAACGAAAAATATAGTAAAAGCGAAACTAACATAAAACATATCAAAACTTACCCCAAACCCATTTTGCAACCCATAGAAGACATCACAAACCAAAATAAAAAGGGGAAGTGATGTAAAAGTTAGCCTGCCCAAAACTTATTTTCACAAAAAAGAAACAAAAAATAAATACCGATTTTGGTATTTATTTTTATTTCCATTTTAAAATTTCTTTTAAACATTTCTGCCTATATACATTCTAAAAAATCAATGCTTATTTTTTCATATCTTTCACACCATTTTCCTTTTCTTATTATATATAACGCATTTTATTTAATATTCTTTGTAAAAATTATTGACAAACAAAAAAATATTTGCTACAATGAAACCACTACAAACTTTGCTTTGTAGCCGTTTTATTTTACGCTTCTTGTGTAAAGTAACCTTTCATCAAGTTTCAAGGTGTGGAAACAAGTTGAAAGAAGGCTGAAAGTAAACAGAATATCATTTCTACGCTGTTTTACTTCTGGCATATGGATTTTCAAAGGGTTGAATGAATTTCCAAGCAAAATCTTTTAGGAGGAAAAAATGCCAACAATAAATCAATTGATTAAACACGGTCGCAAAGATAAGGTGAGAAAAACAAAATCACCTCTTCTTAATGGTTGTCCTCAAAAGCGTGGTGTTTGTACTGTTGTTACCACAACAACACCTAAAAAGCCTAACTCTGCGCTTCGTAAAATTGCAAAAGTTCGTCTTAGCAATGGACAAGAAAGCACTATGTACATTCCAGGTATTGGGCACAACCTTCAAGAACACAGTGTTGTTCTAGTTCGTGGCGGTCGTGTTCCTGACCTAATTGGTGTGCGTTATCACGTTATCCGTGGTGTCCTCGACACTGCTGGAACAGCAAAACGCAATCAAGGAAGAAGTAAATACGGGGCAAAGAAAGAGAAAAAAGCTTAGCTTTTGCTTTTAGTGAAAAGTTGTTTTAAAAGTTTTTGTAATAGTTTCTAAATGCGAAAAAATAGGTTTGTCAAGGCAGACATCAAAAAAGCACAAAAAGCTTTTTCAAATATTTAAAAACAACTTCCACCCCACATTATTAATTAAAAACCCAAAATCTATTAAGGAGGAAAATTTATGTCAAGAAGAAATGCTGCGCAAGTTCGCAAAGTGCTTTCTGACCCAAAATACGACAGTCAAGTTGTAGCAAAACTCATCAACCAGGTTATGATTGATGGAAAAAAAGGTATTGCGCAAAACTTGGTTTATGATGCACTAGACGTTCTGGCTGAAAAAACAGAGCTCAGTGCAATGGAAGCTTTAGACAAAGCGCTTGAAAATGTTATGCCTCTTGTCGAAACTAAACCAAGAAAGGTTGGTGGAGCAACTTACCAAGTTCCTGTAGAAGTTAGACCAGCAAGAAGGCAAACACTTGCAATTCGTTGGATTGTTCTTTTTGCAAAAAAGCGTTCTGAAAGAGGAATGGAAAACAGACTTGCAGGAGAACTTGTTGATGCGTTCAACGCAACAGGCGGAGCTGTGAAGAGAAAAGATGAACTTCACCGTATGGCTGAGGCAAACAAAGCGTTTGCGCACTTTAAATATTAAAAAGGAGAAAATAAATGGCAAGAACATATGCACTGGATAAAATAAGAAACATTGGTATTATGGCGCACATTGATGCGGGTAAAACTACAACAACCGAAAGAATCTTGTTTTATACTGGAAAAACTCACAAACTTGGTGAAGTTCACGAAGGTGCTGCTACTATGGACTGGATGGTTCAAGAACAAGAACGTGGTATTACTATCACTTCTGCAGCAACCACAACAAAGTGGAAAGATTGCCAAATCAACATCATTGACACTCCGGGACACGTAGACTTTACTATTGAAGTTGAGCGAAGTCTTAAAGTTTTGGACGGAGCTGTTGCTGTTTTTTGTGCACGTGGTGGTGTACAACCTCAAAGTGAAACAGTATGGCGCCAAGCAAACAAATATGGTGTTCCACGAATTGCTTATGTAAACAAAATGGATATGAATGGTGCTGATTTTTATCGCGTTATTCAAATGATGAAAGACCGTTTGCACGCAAATGCTGTTCCAATTCAAATTCCAATTGGAAAAGCTGAAGAGTTTCAGGGTATTATTGACCTTGTTGAAATGGACGCTGTTATTTACAAAGATGATATGGGAAAAGAAATGGAAATCACCGATATTCCAGAAAATCTAAAGGCTGAAGCGCAAAAATACCACGATTTAATGCTAGAAGCAATTGCTGATGTTGATGACGCATTGCTTGAAAAATATCTTGGTGGTGAAGAAATTACAAAAGATGAAATCAGAAGTGCACTTAGAAAAGGAACTATTGAATTAAAACTTAACCCTGTTGTTTGTGGTTCAAGTTACAAGAACAAGGGTGTTCAAAAACTTCTTGATGCAATCGTTGACTATATGCCAAGCCCATTAGACATTCCTGCAATTAAAGGTGTGCTTCCTAATGGTGAAGAGACTGAGCGTAAAGCAAGTGATGATGAGCCATTTAGTGCTCTTGCATTCAAAGTTGTAACTGACCCATACGGAAAACTTACCTATTTCCGTGTATATAGTGGTCATCTTGAAAGCGGAAGTTATGTGTACAACTCAACAAAAGGCAAAAAAGAGCGTGTTGCGCGTTTAATTCGAATGCACAGTAACGAGCGTCAGGAAATTAGCGAAGTTAGAACTGGTGATATTGCTGCTATTGTTGGTCTTAAAGATACAACAACAGGAGACACTCTTTGTGATGAAAAAGCACCTGTTATCCTTGAAAGTATTAATTTCCCAGACCCTGTTATAAAAATCGCTATTGAGCCAAAGAACAAGCAAGCTCAGGAAAAGATGGTTCAAGCACTTCTTCGTTTTGTGGAGGAGGACCCATCATTCAAAACTTATACAGACCAAGAAACTGGACAAACAATTATTGCCGGAATGGGTGAACTTCACCTAGATATTTACCGTGACCGCCTTGTTCGTGAATTTAATGTCGATGTTAATGTAGGAAAACCTCAGGTTGCTTACAAAGAGACAATTCGTTCAAAGACAAGAGCGGAAGGAAAATATATCCGTCAGTCTGGTGGAAAAGGTCAATATGGTCACTGTATTATTGAAATGGAACCTCTCGAAGCAGGAAAAGGTTATGAATTTGTTGACAAAATCGTTGGTGGTGCTATTCCTAAAGAATTTATTGCTCCAATCAATGATGGAATTAACGAAGCTAGACAAAACGGTGTAGTTGCTGGATATGAAATGGTTGACTTTAAAGTTACTCTCGTTGATGGTAGCTTCCACGATGTTGACTCTAGTGAAATGGCCTTCAAGATTGCTGGTAGTATGGCATTCAAAGAAGGTGCAAAAAATGCAAACCCTGTTCTTCTTGAACCAATGATGAAAGTTCAAGTTGAAGTTCCAGAAGAGTATCTTGGAGATGTTATGGGTGATATTAACCGTCGCCGTGGACAACTTAGAGATATGGAACTTAAAAACGGACAACAAACCATTAACGCTGTTGTACCTCTTGCTGAAATGTTTGGTTATGCAACTGACCTTCGAAGCTTAACTCAAGGTCGTGGAATCTTCATTATGGAATTATCACACTATGAAGAAGTTCCAAAATTTGTTGCAGACAAGATTGTTGGCGAAAGAACAAAAGGTGCTTAATGTACAACTTAACAAATTATTTAAAAATACACTTATTTTGTTTGACTAAAAATTAAAAATGTGTTAAAATTCAGTTAATTGCAAAATTTTGTTGCATAAATGTGCTTTGGCACTCAATTTATAAAAGGAGAATTAAAAATGGCAAAAGCTAAATTTGAAAGAACAAAACCACACTTTAACCTTGGTACTATCGGACACGTTGACCACGGTAAAACAACATTAACAGCTGCTATTACATCAACTTTAGCAGCAAAAGGTCTTGCTCAAGCAAGAGACTATGCCTCAATTGACAACACAAAAGAGGAAAGAGAAAGAGGAATTACAATCAACACAAGTCACGTTGAGTACGAAACAGCAAAACGTCACTACGCTCACGTTGACTGTCCAGGACACGCTGACTACGTAAAGAATATGATTACTGGTGCTGCTCAAATGGATGGTGCTATCCTTGTAGTTGCTGCAACTGATGGTGTAATGCCACAAACTCGTGAACACATTCTTCTTGCTCGTCAGGTTGGTGTTCCATCTATTGTTGTATTTGTAAACAAAGTTGACCAACTTCCACCTGCTGACAAAGATGAACTTCTTGAACTTGTTGAAATGGAACTTCGTGACCTTCTTAACGAGTACGGATTTGACGGAGACAACACTCCAATTATCTTCGGTTCTGCAGTAAAAGCTTTGGAAGCTGCTACAAAAGGTAACGTTGATGGCGAAGACAGTAAATGTATTTTCGAACTTATGGACGCTATTGACAACTACTTCAAAGACCCAATTCGTGCAACTGACAAACCATTCTTGATGCCAGTTGAAGACGTATTCACTATTACTGGTCGTGGAACTGTTGCAACAGGTCGTGTAGAACGCGGTGTTGTTAAAAATGGTGACACAGTTGAAATCGTTGGAATGGGACCTACAAAAACAACAGTTATTACTGGTGTTGAAATGTTCAAGAAACTTCTTGACCAAGCTCAAGCTGGTGACAACATTGGTGTTCTTCTTCGTGGAATTGAAAGAAAGGACATTCAAAGAGGTCAAGTTATTTGTGCTCCTAAGTCAATAACTCCACACACACAATTCAAAGCAAGCGTTTATGTTCTTAAGAAAGAAGAAGGTGGAAGAAGTACTCCATTCGTTTCTGGATACCGTCCACAATTCTACTTCAGAACAACTGATGTTACTGGAACAATTACACTTCCTGAGGGCGTTGAAATTGTTATGCCAGGTGACAATGTAGAAATGAATGTTGAACTTATCACTCCAATTGCTATTGAAGAAGGACTTCGTTTTGCTATCCGTGAGGGTGGAAGAACTGTAGGTTCTGGTGTAGTTTCAAAAATTATTAAATAGTTTTTAAAATACTAAAACAGGTAGAAAACTACCTGTTTTTTATTTTTAGTGACCTCTACAGGGCTAATTCAGTATGCTGATTGATTTTTGTTTGTAATAAAAAAGTAATTCTTGTGATATAAAAATTCTAATCATTAATAGTTACTTCAAATAAAATTGATTTTATTTTGCTGTAAAACTGATTTCAAAGCAGAATATTAATAAAGATATGTGGTTTTACTTTATTAATATTTAATACTAGTGCCTGTAGTAATTGTAAGAATTATGAATAAATATTTTTAGTTTTATTTCAATTTAGTGTGGGGCGTTAATGCCAAATTCACTATTATGGGTCTTTATTTTATAACTTAAATATTTTATTGGCTTGAATTTTGACGTAAAAGTTGATAAAAAATTGCTAGAAAATTTCTGTAAAAATTGGAATTTTACCCAATACTAGATTAAAATTTAATTCTCTTTCATTATAATATAGCTTAAAGAACATCAAAAATAGGCTTAAAAACCACGACACACACGGTAGGGTGTGTCGAAAAACCCTATTTTTTGCACTTTTTTCACAATTTTTCATAATTTTTTTATAAATGTTGTTGACTTGATAAAAGGTTAGTGCTAAAATACCCTTGTATCACTCGAAGCGAGGATGAATTAAAAGGGTGATGCCACAATCGTAGGATTGTGTGTGGCACATTGACAACTGCATAGTTTATATATAAGAACTGATGAGATCTTATATACAAATATTCTACAAAATGATAGTGTAATATGCAATTTCACAATTACAATTTATGCTAGAGTTTTTTAACAATAAACTAAAATTAACTTATGCTAAAACAAAGTATCAAAAGATACAATGTCAGAAGCAAAAAATTATATGTAAACATAACATATAGCCAAATCGACGTATACGATCAAGCTA
>DLKQ01000022.1 GCA_002477805.1 Christensenella sp. UBA7584
GGCGTAGGATATTTGAGAGGATTTGCTCCTAGTACGAGAGGACCAGAGTGAACGTACCTATGGTGTATCTGTTGTCGCGCCAGCGGCATTGCAGAGTATCGATGTACGGAAGGGATAAACGCTGAAAGCATCTAAGCGTGAAACCCACCTCAAGATAAGATATCCCACAGGGTTAACCTGGTAAGACCCCTTAGAGATTATGAGGTTGATAGGTTGGAGGTGTAAGTGCAGTAATGCATTCAGCTGACCAATACTAATAGGTCGAGGGCTTGATCAATTAGAGTGGTAAATTATTACAGACTCTGCGTTGACAAGTTTATATAAGGTTTATTGTGAAAATTTGTTGACAGATCTTCAAAAGTATGATATATTGACTATGCAGTTGTGAGTGTGTTAACCACGCACTGTACCATTTCTGGTGATTATAGAGAGGGGGTCCCACCTGTTCCCATACCGAACACAGAAGTTAAGCTCCTCATCGCCGAAGATACTTGTAGCGCAGGCTGCTGGGAAAATAGGACGTTGCCAGATTCCATAAGAAAGAGTGTTCTCTCACGAACCTCTTTCTTTTTTTGTGGTATAAAACTACCATACAGTCTGCTGGCTTTATTTAGGTTTACCGATGAATAGATTTAATTTCCTCTTATACTTTGTATTTTGTTGGATTTACAAATCGCTTTGTATTTGAAAAAGGTGTATTGGAAACCTTGGCCGCTATGCAAGATAACTCCTAATATGTCAGCTAAGCAGCCAAAACTGGCAGATTATGTTAAGATGTAAAGCATTATTTTTTGCTAAAAATATACTTTTTAATTATTACTGAGTTCATTACATCAACTGGAATAAAACACAATCAAATATAGTTAAATAGTTAGAGACATATAAAATGAATTTTATATGCAGATTTTCTATACTTTTATCCAAAATTTATAATAATTCTAACAAAAATTTGTAAAAATTTAGTAAAAAATGCTTCCAATTTTACTTAAAGTGTGTTATTATAATGATAGGCTATTCCTACCTTTTAGCTTAAACAATTAAAGACCGCTATAGTGTTAGCGGTCTTTAATTTTATTTCTAAATCTTAGTTGTTTAAATGATTTTTTTGACCAAAATTTAAATCTTGACTTTTTCCTAAAAAAATAGTAGAATAATATGTATTAGATGAGAAAATGGAAAATTTTGAAACTACAGTTTTTATAAAAGATAGAAACGATGAATTAAAACTTTATGATTTGAATATTGAGGTTACAAAATTTAAGGACCTTAGAGAAGAGTTTTATACTACATAAGGCAAGACTCACTTGACCAAATACCAAATTTGCCCAATGGGCAGTGTTAGTGTTCCAATTTACTATACATACTTCAATAAAGTTGGATTTGTTCAATATACAAAAGAAATAGAAGTTCACCAGTATGTATTCCAGCGGGTAAAAAAATGAGAGTTGTTACACCTTACAATCCAAATGATTTTATTGAAATAATTTTATCAAAAGTTGTTCTTGTTGCGTATCCACAGGACGAGTGTTATAGTGAGTATTTTTTTAAACATTCAATTTAAAATTTCTCAATATTATCAAATTAGAAAAAAGCCAATCTCAAATTAATTCAAAATTTATTTTTGATAACGATGTTAAAAGGATAATAAAGTATAATAAGCAATTATTTTTTAATGATAAAGCTTTAAGGCAATTAAGAATTTCGAAAAAATGTTTTACACCAGAATTAATTGTAAAAAGTTTCGGGTATGACAGAAATAATCCAGAAAACTTTGATCAAGATAATGTTGGAGCATTTTAGACAAAACTAATATCCTAAAGAAACTATTATATCAAGTCAGTTAGACAAAGAAAAAGAACTTAAACTAAACTAATTAAAAATTTAGAAAACATTTTTTATGTATAAAATTTTTATTGCCTTATTTTTTTAGATGTGCTATAATCATCTATATGAAAAACACAGAAAAGAGATATAAGCGTAAAAAAAATATTGTTCCTGAAAGGTTTGATACTAAAATAAAAACTGGATTATCCTCGGAACAGGTTTTACAGCGCAAAAAAATGGGGTTTGATAACCCAGAAAAAAATAAGAAAAGCAGAAGTTTTTTGGGTATTATAATGTCTGAACTGCTTACATACTTTAACCTTATTTTTTTTGTTATTGCAATAATTTTAATGGTTGTTGGGGCATATACTCAACTAACTTTTTTGGTTGTAGTTATTGCAAACCTTGTTATTGGAATTGCTCAAAAGATAAAATCTAAGATTATTGTAGATAAACTTTCTCTTGTCACCGCATCAATGGCAAAAGTTGTTCGCGATGGAAAAGAGCAAGAAATTCAAACTACGGATATTGTTTTAGATGACATCATTATTCTCACGAGCGGACAGCAAATTACTTGTGACAGTATTGTTCAATCAGGTGAACTTAGGGTAAATGAATCACTACTGACAGGTGAGAGCTTGCCTGTACTAAAAAAACCTGGAGACACTGTTCTTTCTGGCAGTTTTGTTGTGAGTGGAACAGCATATGTTAAGGCTGACAAAGTTGGATTAGATACTTTTGTGCTTAGTCTTACAGATCAAGCTAAACAGTATAAAAAACCTAATTCAATAATTTTAAGTACTTTAAATAGGATTATAAAGATTATTGGAATAATGATAATTCCTATAGCACTTTTACTTTTCTATCAGACGTACACTCATTATACGGGTGCTGAAAGAATTTATGATACAGTAATCAAGACTTCTGGTGCGATAATTGGAATGATTCCATCGGGTTTATTCCTTTTAACATCTACCGCACTTGTTGTTGGTGTTATGAGGCTTGCAAAACAAAAAATCCTTGTCCAAGAGTTGTATTGCATAGAAATGCTTGCAAGGGTAAATGTTGTTTGTATGGATAAAACAGGAACAATTACCGATGGAAGTATGGTTGTAAAAGAAACTGTACAACTTGAAAAATACGATGACAAAACGCTTTCTAAAATAGTTAAAACTATACTAGCAACCTTAGATGATGAAAATGATACAGCTAAGGCGCTGAAAAAATATTTTAAACCAGAGAAAGTATTTGAAACAGGAAAATACTACAATTTTTCAAGCGAAACAAAATTTTCGTGTGTAGAAATAAAAAGCTTTGGTTCAATTTTTATGGGTGCGCCAGAGATATTACTAAATAAAGAAAAATATGCAAAAGTTCTTGAGCAGGTAAATAACTACGCTGGAAAAGGTTATCGTGTCCTTGCTGTTTGTTCCTATGACAAATTGTATGATGGTGAGCACAAACCTGATGTCAGCCCAATGGGGTTGATACTCTTAGAGGATAATGTTCGTGAAGATGCTATTGAAACAATAAAATACTTCAAAGATAATGGAGTTGCTCTAAAAGTTATTTCAGGTGACAACCCGGTAACGGTAAGTGAGGTTGCATTAAGAGCTGGAATCGATGGAGCGGAGAAATACATTAGTCTAGAAAATTTGACTGATGAAGAAGTGTTAAAAGTTGCTAATGAATATACAATTTTTGGTAGAGTTGTTCCACATCAGAAAAAGCTTTTAATTCAAGCACTTAAATTGAAAGGTAACACGGTTGCGATGATTGGTGATGGGGTAAACGACATTTTAGCTCTCAGAGAAGCTGATTGTTCTATAGCGGTTGGTGCTGGTGCTGATGCGGCAAGGCGTGTTTCACAACTTATTCTTACAGATAGTAATTTTTGTTCAATGAAATCTGTGGTGGCAGAAGGTAGGCGTGTTACTAACAATATTAGGATTTCTTCACCACTATTTTTAACTAAGACAATGTTCTCTGTGATTTTCTCAATCTTTTGTATTATTATGGCATATGAATACCCATTTAGTCCAGTACAATTGTTGCTAATGGAATTTTGTGCAATTGGTCTTCCTTCTTTTGCACTTGCACTTCAACCAAATCGTGATCTCATTAAGGGGAAATTCTTGCAAACTATACTCATAAAATCCTTAATTGGTGCCGTTGTATCGCTCGCAATTGCTATATTCCTATACTCAACTCCAAGTCTTACTGGTCTGTCAATGGAAGAAATTCAGTCAATTATAGTAGTTGCTTTAACGGTTAATGCTGTATTTGTTGTAGCAAGAGCATCTTGGCCATTTAATTTTTATCGCTTGATTGTCCTTTTGGTTGTGGTTACACTTGTTGTAAGTGGTTTTTTAATGCTTTCTAACTTGTATGGTACGGCAATATTCACAGGAACTCCAATTTATAATTTGATTCAAATTGATATACTTTCACCAACTGGTTACAAGTGGCTGTATATATCACTTGCTTCAATACCAATCTTGCTTGCTATTGGTATTTCAGTAGAAAAGTTGATAGAATATTCGGCTAAAAAAAGAAAAAGTAGGAAAATTCCTGTTTCAAAAGATGAAATTTAAAAAGAGCTCAAAGCTCTTTTTTGTATTGACAAAAGGCTTTAATGTGTTATAATATTGTTAATAAATAAGCGAGGTTACAAATGAAAATTTCTTTAATATCAGCGTCAAATTTTTATGAAAATCCAAGTCCGATTAAAATTGATAAAAAAACCAATGAAATTTCTTTAGCTGTACCTACGGGCAAAGTGCAAAACAAAACTGAAATATTACGTGAAACTCTTGAAAAACTAAGTGGTTCTTCTGCCAATGTTTGCTATACAAATAAATCTATGCAAGAGATTTTAGATGAAAATTTTTCGAACACACAAAAAAGACTAAAACACACAGTTCAATCGGGGCATCATAGTGTTTGTGATCACGCCAATTTAACGCTTTACCTTGAGGATATCCCAAAACTTTTTGCAATATTATTAAATAATGAAAAAGATTACTCTACTTCTGAAAAATCTGGGAGATATGCACCACAAAACTGGGATTCAAATGGGGAAGGAAAACTATGTCTTAAATGGCAAAATATAATCCGTGAAAAAATAGACGAAGAATATGGTGATTCTGTTGCTTACCTAGATGAAAATAGGAAAAATAAACTTGCACAGGAGAATGGTAGATACTTTTTAAGTGTTTTAGAGCCAACAACAAAAATGGTTCATACAATTTCGTGGAGACAACTCAACTATGAGGTGTGTTGGATGAAAGAAATTTTGGAGAAAAAAAATCAATCTACAATTATCGAAAAGCTAAAACCAACAATGAAAGACTTTTGCGAGCAAATTGAAAAGTTAGACCTTGTTTATGAAGGAATTGTAGACGGGAAAAATAGAACATTTAGCTTGTTTAATGACAACCAGACAGATGAAGAATACTTCGGACGGATATACACAACAAACTACAAGGGCTCATTTACTCAGGTTGCGCAAGCACAAAGGCATAGAACTATCGACTATACAATTTCTATTCCGCAGGAATTTGATTTTTATGTGCCTGAAATCTTAAAAAGCGACCCTGATTTGGTTGAAGAATACAAAAATGATGCCGAATCGGTAAAAGACAAATTTCCTCAGGGTACGATGGTTAATGTGACCGAAAGTGGAACATATGAAGCGTTTAAATGGAAACTCCTTGAAAGAAAGTGTGCTAGGGCTCAAAATGAAATAAGGTTACAAGCTAATATAACGACACAAAAATATTATGACGCGTTAAAGGCGAAAAGTGATAAATTAGCAGATGATTTAAAAAATTATTTACAAGCTTCTCGGTGCAAATTTCCAAACTATAAGTGTAGGGAGGTTTGTGGCTTTAAACAAGGTATAAGTGGAGAAAGAAAAATATAAAAGCTGTGCCTGAGTTCTTAGTAAATATTATACAAGAATGATATAATCTAATTAATACCTAAAAATTTGCTAAAAAAATAAAAAATTATGAAAAACTGTTGATATTTTTATTTCTTTGGTATATAATTATAAGGTTATGAAAAGAATTACACAAATAGTATGCACAATAGGTCCTGCGTGCAATGATGAGGAAACTTTAATAAAAATGTTCAAAGCAGGTATGAACATCGCTAGATTAAATATGAGTCACGGTACACACGAGACTCATCAAGAGCTTATTGACAAACTGGAACCACTACGTAAAAAAGGATTAAAGGTTCTCGTAGATACAAAGGGACCTGAAATTAGAATTGGTACTTTTAAAGATGGGTCTGTTAATTTGGTTACTGGTGAAAAATTTACACTAACATCAAGAAACATTGAGGGTAACGATAAGGAGGTTAGCCTAAAATACAAACAGTTAGTGAATGAAGTTAAACCAGGTGACAAGATTTTTGCGAACAACGGAATGATTATTTTGGAAGTAAAAAAGGTTACAAAAACAGATATTCAATGTGAAATCTTGTTTGGTGGAAAGCTTTCGAATAACAAAGGCCTTAATGTTCCTGGGGTTGTTCCAAGCACTCCATTTATTTCTGAAGCCGATGCAAGTGACATTATGTTTGCAATTAAGAATAAAGTAGACTATATTGCACTTTCTTTTGTAAGTACCAAAAGCAATGTGAACGATGTACGAAAATTCCTAGCCAAAAATAGTGACAAGTATATCAAACTTATTGCAAAAATAGAGAATTCTCGTGGTGTTAAAAATGCTGAATCAATTCTTGATGTATGTGAAGGGTTGATGGTTGCAAGAGGGGACTTGGGTGTTGAAGTTCCAATGGAAAAACTTCCCCCAATTCAAAGAAGACTTATAGCTCTATGTAATGTTCGTAAGAAAAGTTGTATTGTTGCAACAGAAATGCTTGAAAGTATGACAAATTCAACAAGACCAACTAGAGCAGAAGTTAACGATGTTGCATCAGCTATTTATCAAGAAGCAACTGCAACGATGCTTTCAGGTGAAACAGCATCTGGAATTGACCCAGTTAATGTTGTTCAAACAATGGCGAAAATTATTGATGAGGTTGAAAAACACAAATATAGAGTTGAATGTTGTGAATAAAAAGTTCAGACTGTTGTCTGAACTTTTTTATATTTGATTTTGTAAAGTTTAAAAATGATAATCTTCTAATAAAAATTAAATACCCAATTATCTAAGGCAATATTAAGAAAAAAATGTTACATTCTTTGAATGTTTTTTATTTTTGCAAATTGTTTTACTATTAAAAAGTTTGAAAAGTTTTACTATCAATGTTTAAAATTTCACTATTGATGTTTTTCCAAAATTTTATATAAATAGTGAAAAACAAAAACATTAGAAAGAAAAAATCAATATTTGGTTTTGGCTTAAAAAGCTACAAGTATGTATATAACTTGTATTAATTTTACCTAATATTAAAAGAACTATTCGCAAAATAAATTGAGTTCAGCAAATACTATGAACTCAATTTATTGTTTGTATGATATATATGGATTTAGTAGGTTTAGAAAAATTCTACGAAAGAGGTTTCTCTTGAAGTTTTTTCTTTTAAAGGTTTTGTTGACCTTGTACATAGATTTTTATAATTTTCTAAAGCTTTCTCATAACTTTTTCCAAACATACGACTCATATGTTTTTGATAATCCGAGTTTGTGCGATAATCCTCTGGAAGTATAGTAAAATCCGATAACTTGAAGTAAATAAATTTTTCCTGTTCACGATTTCTTTCATCATCATCATCTTTTTCTGGAACTAAACTACCCCAAATCTCTACTCCATTTGATTTGTAGTTAACCTTGTCTATGTCATAATTTTCAGGCACAGCCCAGCGAAGTTCTTTCCTTTCTAATTTTTCAACAAACATAATAAATCTCCTTTAAAAATTTAGTTCGTAAAATTTTTCAACTTTAGTCTGGTTTTTGTTAGATGTTGTGTTTGTAATTTGATGAGTTTTAATTTTTTGCTCTTTTTTTTGTTTGTCTAACTTTTTTGCGTATTCTTTTCCAAATTTTTTGGTCATAAAAATTTCCCAAATATGATTTTCTGCTTCAGAATAACTTTTGCTTATTTCTTCACTCATTTTTAATTTTGAAAAGTCGTATTTTACTTCATAATCTGTAAATATAATAGGGGTTTGAGGTGAGTTTTGCATATAAATTTTCATATGTTGTGATTCCTCATCGTAAACACTTCTTATAATTGCATCATCGTGGTCTCTTGGATTTAAAAAACATTCGAAGTCAAGTTTGCTAAGTCTAGAAACGAAGGGTTCTTCTAAACACTTGTCAATAAATTGTTTAATACTTTCACTACTCATAACACTTTCTCCTTGTTTACATTATACCAAATAAAATCCTCTTTGTCTAGATGTTTGTCAAAAATTCGACTTTTTTGTCAAAATAGGGAATGACAAGTAAAAACAGTTTGGTGAGTTACATACTTTTTTGTTTTTCTATTTTTTACAAGGGGATAAATGGCATATCTAACAACTTAAAAAGGAATCTTAAAGCTGATGTTTTTATGTAAAATTTATTTTAAAATTTTACAAAATAGAAGGGAAACAAAAAACATTCTTGCTTTTTGGAAAAGCAAGAATGTTTTTTTAATAGACTTATTATTTTTTTATTTCACCACAAAACGATGATTTTTTTCCAAGTTCCTCTTCAATCCTAATTAATTGATTATATTTTGCGACTCTGTCACTTCTTGAGGGCGCACCAGTTTTAATTTGACCTGTTCCACAAGCTACTGCAATGTCTGCAATATAAGAGTCCTCTGTTTCACCGCTTCGGTGAGAAATGATAGTGTTTAATCCTGCTTTTTGTGATAATTTTATTGCATTTAATGTTTCTGTGACTGTTCCAATCTGATTTAGTTTAATCAAAACTGCATTTGCAGATTTATTCTCTATGCCTTTTTGAATAATTTTTGTGTTTGTTACAAACAAGTCATCTCCAACGATTTGGATTTTCTTTCCCATTTTTGATGTAAATTTTTTCCACGCTTCCCAATCTTCTTCATCAAAGCCATCTTCTATTGAAACAATAGGGTAGTCTTTTACAAGCTTTTCGTAAAACTTTAAAAGTTCGGCAGAGGTATAAAGTTTTTTACTTTTCCAGAAATAATACTTGCCAGTTTCACCAATTTTTTTTGCTTCATTATACATTTCACTTGAAGCAACATCAATAGCAATTTTAAATTGTTTGCCTGGCTTAAAACCACAAGCTTTTATTGCTTCAACGATAAAATCGAGTGCTTGGGTATCTGATGAAAAATTAGGAGCAAATCCACCTTCATCGCCAACTGCGGTAGCATATCCATTATTTTTTAATAAGCTTTTTAGTTTGTGAAAAACCGTGTCACACCATTCAAGAGCTTCGCTCCAAGATGAAGCTCCGGTTGGCATTATCATAAATTCCTGAATGTTTAAATTATTGTCCGCGTGTTTTCCACCATTTATAACATTCATCATTGGCGTTGGTAAAAGGTAGTTGTTAGTTTTAAGATACTTGAATAAAGGTATATGCTTTGAATTTGCTGCAGCTTTAGCAACGGCAAGAGATACACCTAGAATTGCATTAGCGCCAAGATGGGATTTGTTTTCAGTTCCATCAAGCTCAATCATAATTTTGTCGATTTTTTGTTGAGAGAAAATATTTTCACCAACAAGGTTTTTTGCTATTATGTTGTTTACGTTTTCAACCGCATTCAAAACAGATTTTCCAAAATAATAATTTTCGTTGCCATCTCTAAGTTCAACCGCCTCTTTACTTCCTGTAGAAGCTCCAGAAGGGACTGAAGCTCGCCCAAATGCACCGCTTTCAGTGGTAACATCAACTTCAATTGTTGGAGTTCCTCGAGAATCAAGGATTTGTCGTGCTTTTACTTTTTTAATTTTATCTATGTTCATTTTTCCACCTCAGTAAAATTATAACAATTTTTTTAAAATTATTCAAATAAATTTGCTATTTATTTAGAAATAATTTGATTTTTTTGCCGTTCTATGCTAAAATTAATTACATTAGTAAAGGAGAAAAGATATGGCAGGCATACTTGATGAATTGAGAGAAAGGGGTTTGATTAAGCAAACCATTTATGAAGATGAACTAAAAAAACTTTTAGAAAAAGAGAAGATTGTTTGCTATATGGGATTTGACCCAACTGCTGACAGTTTACACGTTGGAAGCTTGGCTTCAATACTTTTTCTTGTTAGAATGCAAAAAGCGGGTCATACGCCGATAGCTTTGGTAGGTGGTGCAACTGGAAGGATTGGTGATCCAAGTGATCGAAATGATATGCGTCCGATGATGACAGACAAGCAAAGGGAACATAATGTTGAGTGTATAAAAAAACAACTTGAAGGTTTTTTCGATAAAAATTGTCCAAACAAACTCATTGTAGTAAATAACGATGACTGGATGAGTAAACTTAGTTTTTTTGATATGTTAAACACAGTTGGACTTAATATGAGTGTAAACAGAATGCTTTCTTTTGATTGTTTTAAAAAGAGAATGGAAAATGGGCTAACTTTTTTGGAGTTTAACTATATGCCAATGCAAGCTTACGATTTCTTGCATTTGTTTAAGAAGTATAATTGTGTTCTAGAACTTGGTGGTGATGATCAGTGGGCAAATATATTGGCTGGAGTGGAACTTATTCGTAAAAAAGAAAACAAACCGGTATTCTGTATGACTACACCGCTTCTGACAAAGGCCGATGGAAAGAAGATGGGAAAGAGTGCAAGTGGTGCCATTTGGCTTGACAGAAACAAAACTTCTGATTATGAATTGTATCAATACTTTAGAAATGTTGAAGATGTGAAAGTTGAAGAACTTTTCCGTTCTCTAACATTTTTACCACTTGATGAAATAAGGCAAATTTGCTCAGTAAAAGGGCAAGCGATTAATATAGCAAAGGAGCGTCTTGCTTTTGAAATTACAAAACTAGTTCGTGGTGAGGAAAATGCAAAGAAGGCACAAGATGAGGCAAGGGCTAATTTTAGTGGGAATGTTTCTGAAATGTCTGTTTTAAATATTAAGGGTGAGAATGCAAGAAATATTATAGACCTTTTGCTATCTACAAATATGGCAAGTTCACGAGGTGAAGCAAAACGCCTTATTGATGGAAAAGGAATTAAGATAGACGATGAAATTATAACCAGTTATGATTACCCAATTATCAAAAACGAATTTGTTTTGCAAAAAGGGAAAAAAGTAATACAAAAAGTGAAAATGGTTTGATGGAAAGTTTTCGTTCAATTACAGATTTGAAAATTTTAGAAAGTGAGATTATTGAAAAAAAATCTCGCTTTTTGTCATTTGCTAAATATGTTCCAAGCAGTGAACAAGCGGAAATGTTTATACGCGAAACTAGAAAAAAATACTCTGATGCAAAACATATAGTCTTTGCTTACAGACTACTTAGTGTTAGTCGTGCTAGTGATGATGGTGAACCAAGTGGAACAGCTGGTAGGCCAATTCTTGATGTTATTCAAAAACTTGATTTATATAATATAGTAGTCGTTGTAGTTAGATATTTTGGAGGAACAAAACTGGGTGCGGGTCCTCTTTTGCGAACTTATTCCAAAAGTGCAAGTGAAGTTTTGAAAACGGACTTCAGACTTTATGAAAAGTGTTTTAAAGCAAAGATTAGTGTTTCATTTCAAAAATTTGAAGAGCTTTTAAAATTGGCAAGTAAAAATTTTGTTGATTTAAAAAATATTGAATTTTCGGAGCAGGTTAGTCTTGATGTGATTTTTCCTCAAAATTTTGACATAAATGTTCCCATAGAAACGAAGACCGAAATTTTTTATAGTTTTAAAGGAGTATAAAATGTCACAAATTACGAAATTGGGTGAGGGAAAAAACAAAAGAGCCTCAGTTTATGTTGATGAACAATTTGTTTGCTTTTTAAATCAATTTACTGTTTTTAAGTACAAATTAAAAGTTGGCCAAGAAATTAGTATAGAAACATTGAAAAAAATTCAAGTCGAGACCGAGGAAGATACAGCTTTTGATATTGCTATAAAATACTTAACAAAATACACAAAGACTGAAAAGGAGCTTTGCAAATTTTTGCAAAGAAAAGGTTTTGTTGATGAAGTTGTCGACTTGGTTTTGAAAAAGTTAAAATGTTATAACTATATTGATGATAGGGTTTTTGCTAGTAACTTTGTAAAAATGGCACAAAATAAGTTTGGAAAAAACAAAATTAAGATGATATTAAAACAAAAAGGTATAAGTGATGATATTATAAACGAAATTAATATGGATTCTAATACGGAAATTATAGAAGCTCTTGTGTTAAAATATATGAAGAATAAAGATAATTCTTCGCAAAACAGACAAAAATGTGCAAAATTTTTATATAGCAGAGGGTTCTGTTGGGGTGAAATAAGTAGTGTGCTTGATAGTTTTAGTTGGGAGGGTGAGAGTGAGAGTTGGGAATGATTTATGTAGGGTTGATAGATTTTTTGAACTTTTAAAAAACAAAAAATTTATTGATAGAGTGTTTACCCAAAAAGAATTTGAACATATACTCCTTGCAAAAAATGCACAAAAGCAGGTAGAACGTATGGCTGGCAAGTTCTCAGCAAAAGAGGCGGTGGCAAAAGCGTTAGGACTTGGGATAAGTGAAGGTGTTACTTTTAGAACCATAGAAATTTTACCAAATGAAAAAGGGGCGCCATTTGTAGTATTGTACGACTATGCAAAAAGTTTATTTGAAGAAAATGGATTTTCTGAAATAGAAATAAGTATTTCCAACACTGAAGATTTTGCTAGTTCGGTTTGTGTTGTGGTATAATTTCACAAAATTTGACATTTTTTTCTGAATAAAACTATTAAAAATACAAAAATTAGAAAAAGAAGGTAAAAACTTCTTTTTTATTTTTAAATTTTGGTTTTAAATTTTGATTTTAGGAGATAAATTATAATGTCTAAAGATTTTGAAGAGTATGCAAAAGCATTGAAGGAAAAAGTTGAGAACATTTATCCGACTTATTTGCATATTATGAATAAGAAAGGAAATATGTCACTAGAAGATGAACTCTTGTCGGCTATCAATGAGCTTAAAGTTTTTGAACAGGTTGACTTGGCAGATTTTCAAAATTATGAAAAATGGCTGGAGGAAAATAGTGGAGCAAATCAAGAGAGGTGAACTATATTATGCCGACTTGTCGCCCGTTGTTGGTAGTGAACAAGGCGGAGTTCGTCCTGTTTTGGTTGTTCAAAATGATATTGGAAATAAATACAGCCCAACTGTTATTGTTGCTGCAATAACAAGCAAATTAAGCAAGGCAAAACTTCCAACTCATATTGAAATACAGGCTTCTACATATGGCTTAGAAAGAGATTCTGTTATTTTATTAGAGCAAATCAGAACATTAGACAAGTCAAGATTGCAACATAAAATAGGAGATCTCAGCTATTCTGCGATGAAAAATGTAGATAAAGCACTTCTTATTAGTCTTGGTTTTTATAACTAAAAATTATTAAAAATTCATATAAAGAGTATTTACAAATTTTGATTGTTGTGATATAATAAAGCTAATAAAAGGGGTGCTTTTTATGTCTGGTGAAACATCAAAAGGAAAACAAAACTGGTTTAAAAGATTTATTATTTTTCTTTTAGCGGTTGTTGTTGCTATCAGTTTTGCTCTCGTAATCTACTATTTTTCTCAGGACGATGAAACAATTGGATTTAACGAAAGTAGTGTTATGGTAAATAAAAACGACAAATTTACTATAACAATTATTCACGAAAATAGTCGAAAAGATACAACATATGAACTCAAAGTTGAAAATAATGGAGTCCTTTCAGAGAAACAGGAAACAGCTACAAATGTTTATGAATTTACAGCTCTAAGTGGTGGTGTTTGTAAAATTTCTTTGATTACTAACAATCCAAAATTTCAAAATATGGTTTGTAAAGTAAGTGTTGGTGATGGAACTAAGTCAAATCCGTATTACATCAAAACGCCTGAAGACTTAGCGTCAATTGGAAACACTCGTTCAGCTGATGATAATTATGTACAGGTAAATAGCATTGACCTTTCTTCATATAATGCAGGTAGTTGGATTCCACTTTGTGGTACTGGATTTAGTGGAAACTATGATGGTTCAGGATTTGTTATTTACAATATGAATATTGATTCTGAAAGTGGCTCAAATGCTGGTTTGTTCACAAAAATTAATCCAACTGGTAGTGTGACAAGAATTATTTTCTCTAAACCAATTATAAAAGGGCTTGCAAAAAACTCTGGTGTTGTTGCTGGTATTAATCAAGGGCTTGTGAGTCGTATTGAAGTTAAAGAGGCAAGCATAAATGTTACTCCAAATGGTTCTGTATATTCTTCAGTTGGTGGAATTGTTGGAAGAATGGAAAGAAATGGGACAAACACAAAACTCGATAGAGTATCATTCTACGAGAATAGTTCCATAACTGCAAACGCTAGTATTGAAAACTATGTTGGTGGAATTGTTGGAGCGAATATCAGCGGAACTATTATTAATTCATTCTGTCGCGGAACAATAACTTCAAATGACAATTATTCTGTTTGTGGTGGAATTGAAGGACGTGGTGAAACTGACACTAGTTTACCTTTCGATAACACACTTACTACTTATAAAAAGGCTAATGTGATTAATTGTTATTCAACAATGCAAATTACCTCGACAAAGAAAGCTGGTGTTGTAGGTACAAACAAAAACCGCAGTGGTAGTAGTGAGTACACAAACAGTGTTGGTAAAAAAGAAAATAGATATGTAGGTGTGTATTACCTTTATGGTGAAGATAGAAATACCCTATGGTGTGGAGATTTAGCAGATGCTGATGCTGTTGATTCTGAAGGACATAAGCTTGTAAGAGGAATTAGTTATGAAGAAGCAAAGGCTGAAGAGAATTACAAAACATATTATTTGGCTTCTGATGGCGTGAAAGAAAAAACTTGGAATTTTGTAGATGTATGGAGCATTGAAGAGGGTGTTAATGATGGGCTTCCAACACTCAGAATGGTTGGGGCGGGCGTCAGTGATGAAATTTATGATCCGCAATCTACATTTGATGGATTCATTAGAACACAGGCAGAACTTCAAAGCCTCGCTGACGAAAGTGCTCTTGATGGAAGTTACAAAATAGCAACTGACCTTGAAGGGGATAAGCTTTTGATTACAAGTGCTTGGACACAGGTTGGAACAGAAGAAAAACCATTTAATGGAACTTTAGATGGAAATGGTGTTACAATTGTGGTTTCAGATGGTATTGGATTTGAAGGGTTATTTGGACACCTCGGTCCAAATGCGCAAATTGTAAACTTAACTATTCAAGTTGCTAATATGACAGTTACAAATACAACTAATATTGGAATTTTTGCTCATTACAATGAGGGACTTATTGAAAATTGTAGAGTAATTGGTGCTATTTATTCTTCACAAAATAGCGATATGAATATCGGCGGATTTGTTGGTGTAAATGCAAGAACTGGACAAATTACAAAATCATATGTTGGAGTTGATAGTGCTGGAGCAAGTAGTGTTTCGATTCAACCAATGCTGGATAGCCAAACAGTTAACATAGGTCTTTTTGCTGGAATTAACGAGGGTTTGATTTCAAATGGTGTAGCATATAAATCTTCTAATATAAAGATTAGTGAACCAAAGAATGCTAAAGCATATGTAGGTGGAATTGTAGGTCAAAACAAGGGTAATATTTATCGAATGACATCAATGGCAAACATTTCACTTCCTACAGCGTCTGAAAATTATATTGCTGGTGGAATTGTTGGACTTAATGATATAACTACTTCTGCAAATAGTATTGAACTTTGTATTGTTAGTGGAACAAGTAGTCAAACAGAAATATCTGCTTATATGGTTGGTGGTATAGTTGGAGAAAATTTGAGTACAAGAGATGGTGTGGATATAACCTCTTGTCAAGTTGAAAGCAATGTAAAGTTATCTGGAAACAAAGTTGGTGGTCTTATTGGTAGAATGTACCGCGGTAGAATGGAAAATTCAGCAACATTCGCTCTGCTTTCTGCAAATACAATGGCTGGATTTGCTGTTACTGTAGAGGGATACACTGGTAGTAGCGGAAACGGAAGTTATGCAGTGATTGATAGATGTTTCTCTTCTATAACTTTTGATGCTAATGCTGGAAGAGTTTATTCAGAAACAACAAGTTTAGTTAGAGCAACAAATAATTATCTTTACTGTGCATTACGTGGAGAAGATACAAGTAATCCAAATTCATACAAAATTGCTGGTTATATTAATAACTCTAAGTATAATAAGACAAACCTGGATAAAACAGGTCAAGATGAAAAAAGTTATCGTCAATATTCATCAGCTTATATAGGAAGTTGGAACTTTGAAACTCCTAATGATGGTGCAACAAGCGATGCAGATTGTAAAAAAGCTTCAACCTTTAGAGATTGGAACTCAGATATCTGGAAGATTGTTGAAGGATATTATCCTACAATTAAGTTTTAATTTATCTAATTTAACATAAAAAAGAGCTAAGATGCTCTTTTTTTATTACAAGGTAGTCACTATAATAATTTAATGCACTGATTGTCTTTTCTTAGTTCATACATTCAGACTAAAAATTGAATTCAATAGGTGAGTAAATGGAAATAAAAAACTATGGTAATCATAGACATAAGGAAATGATTGCTACATATACTAAGAATTATATTATATTCTTTTTAATTAAATAGAATACGAATTGTATTTTACTAACTAATAAAAACCTCTTCCACAATTGAAGTGAACAGTATTTTTGCATTGCAAAAATAAAAACTACTTCAAAGTAAAACACTTCCTACGATAATTATACAACAGGAAGTGTTTTAAATAGTGTTTATTATGCAAAAATTATGTTTTGCAGTAAATATGATATTTTTTAAGAACAGGTCGCTTTGTTTTTTTTAATAATAATTTGATTTTTTGTTTTTACTTGCATATCGCTTGCTTTTTGACTTGAGATTTGCTCATTGTTAAACTGGGAGGTAGATTTTTCATAGTTGTTACTAAAAACTCCAACTTGAATTAAAAAAATAAACGTAATTATCGTAAGAAAAATAAAGTAAATCAAATAACCTGCAATTTTTCTTTTTATACTAATTTTTTTATTTTCCATAACAACCTCTTGTTTAGTTTGTACAATAATCGGAGTGTTATTCTTTAATTTTAAAGATGTGGCTAACATAATCTTGTTTTGCAACATCGATATATATTTCATCTTGTGGCGTAACTTTGTTTTCAAAAAATGTTTTACGAATAGTTCTTACAGCAAGGTCTGGACTGTTGTTCTGTTCGCTAAGGTGGGCTAGTATAACACCCCGTGGTGTTTTACCTAGCATTTGTATAATTGTGTCTGCTGCAACTTGGTTGCTAATATGGCCGTGGTTTGATAGAATACGCTCTTTAAGTTTGAAAGGGTAGTTGGGATTGTTTTTGAGTGTTTGAACATCGTGATTTGATTCTAAAAGGACAAGGTCGCTCGTCTCTAAATTTTTTACAATTTCTGGAGTTGTGTGACCAAGGTCTGTTGCTGAAGTGAATTTCTTACTCCCTTCCATAAGTGAAAATCCAACGCAATGGCTAGAATCGTGTTCAAGGTCAAAACTGTGAACAGCAAGGTCTTTTATATTAAAATCATTTCCATTAAATTCAATCTGAAGTGAGTTGTCAACATCGCTAATTTTACTTGCAAGCATATCCCAGCTTTTTCTATGAGCATAGATTTTAGTTCCAAACTTTTTTGCAAATTGGCTAAGACCTTTTATGTGGTCGCTGTGTTCGTGTGTGATTAAAATTGCATCAATTTCAGTTGGTTTGACACCCAAAAGACCGAGCCTTCTTTCAAGCTCAGTTTTTGTCAGGCCAGCATCAATCAAAATGTTTGAATGCTCTGTTTGAATAAAGGTGGAATTACCTTTACTTCCACTAGCTAAAACACAAACACGCATTTCCTTCTCCTTGCAATAATTTTAACTCAAAAAGCAAAAAAAATCAATAATTTGGTCGTAAAAACACAAAATTTCCCATAATTATTACAAAAACCCTAGATTATTACATATTTATCAACGCGAAAAGCGAGCTTGTTGTTTTATAATTTTTTGGAGGTGTTTTAAAATGTTTTCAAGAAAAGTTTGTTACGAAATGATAAAGTATTTACTTTTTTTCTTGTTGTTTTATATTCTTTCTGTTGCTGAGATTGAAGGTATAAGGCCATTTGCTTTTGGAATGTTTTTTGCACTAATTTGGTGTAATCAAAAACTTTACCTTATTGCTCCAATTTATTTTCTAAGTGGAATTTTAGCAGACTTTTCAATTAATACAATAATAAGTTTAGCGGGGACTTGTATTGTTTTTTCAATTTTTTATTTGTTACATTTAAGATTAAAAAAACCTCTTAATGCCATTTTGATTGGTGTATATGCTTTTTTATCGCAATTTGCTTTTCTTTATCTCAACATACAAAGTGCAGAACAAATCATTTCCGCTTCAATTACTGTAATAGTGGGGCTTGTTTGTATGTACGCTTATCTATATTTTATGCAAAGTTTGATTTTGCAGGGTGTAAGAAGAAGATTTACCCTTGATGAAGTTATATCTGCAGGAGTGCTTCTTGTGAGTATTGGAGCTGGGATATCAAATATTCCTGATTTTTATGGTATTTTTGCTAAAATCTTGTTGATTTTTTCTACTCTTTTATTTGTTTGGATATTCAACACTTCAACTAGTATTAGTTTTTCTATTTTGCTTGGACTTGGTGCAAGTTTAGGTGCTGACAATGTATTGTTTTTTTTAGATATTAGTCTAATTAGCTTAATTGCAAATTTGACAAGGTCTGAAAAGAAGTTTTTTTGTTGTTTGTCTATAATTTTAGTAGATTTGTTTGTAAATTTATATTTCTTTGATAATTACAATGCTTATATGTTGCTTTCAAGTTTAATAGCGTCTGTTTTGTTTTTATTGGTTCCAAATAAAACTTTGCATAAGCTATCAAATGTTGTTATTAGCGATAGTGATGATTTTGCTTTAAGAAATATGATAAACAGAAGTCGAAAAATTTTATATAAAAGAATTTGGGGTATAAGTGAAGTTTTTTTGGAAATGCAAAATGTTTTTATGAGTATGGCAAAAAACATAATGAGTCCTGAAGATTCGATTTCTTTTGTTGCAAACGAAACTAGAAAAAATGTATGTGAAAATTGTTCGAGAAAAAATGATTGCTGGAGGGTGAATTTAAACAAGACAACAAAAGAGATTGAAAATTTAGCCGCATTAAGTTTGGCTAGAGGCAGGGTTAATGTTCTTGATGTTCCAAGTGGGTTGAGTACAAAATGCCAAAAGCTATCTGTTTTAATTGGTGGAATAAATTCAGCTTCAAAGGATTTTAATAGCTATACAAAAAATATTTCCGGAATGAATGAAAGTAGAATCTTGATTGCAGACCAATTATATGGTGTTTCACAAATTCTAAAATCTCTTGCTGAGGAAGTAAATCTAAACATAAATTTTGATGCTGTAAAAGAAAGAAAAATTATTGAAGAACTTTCAGCTTATCACATATTATGTAGTGAAGCTGTTATTTATTTTCAAAATAAAGAAATTAAAAGTGTAAGCCTAATTGTTCGTAAAAGTGATGCAAATCGAAAAGAAATTAGTGAAATTGTTGGGAAAATATTAAATTGTAAAATGGAAATTTCAAGTGTAGCACCTTCAGAAAAAAGTGGATATTTGCTTTTGGTTTTGAAGACGAAAGTTTTTTATGATATGATTTTTGGTAGTGCAGGTGTGACTAAAAATGGAGGAAAGGTTAGTGGTGATACACATTCCGTGATGCGAGTGGGAGAAGATAAAATTATGATGGCACTTTGTGACGGAATGGGGAGTGGTAGCTCTGCAGAAAAAGTTAGTAGTTTGGCATTAGGTTTAGTCGAAAATTTTTACAAGGCTGGTTTTGAAAGTTTGATTATTTTATCAAATGTAAATAAACTTATTTCTATGAAAGGTGAAGAAAATTTTAGTGCATTAGACATTTGTGTTTTTGATTTAAGACAAAATATATGCGATCTTGTTAAATTAGGTTCTCCAATGGGATTTTTAAAAAGAAAAGATGAAACTATAATTATTGATGCTGGTTCACTACCATTAGGTATACTTGATGATGTCAGACCTTGTTTTAAGAGCTATGCTCTATGTGATGAAGATATGGTCATATTAATTACAGACGGAGTTCTTGATGCTTTTGGTGATTTTGAAAGTTTGAATAATTTTATTGCTGAATCAAAGATATTAAATCCACAAGTTTTAGCTGAAAAAATTATTGAAGAAGCTCTTGTTAAATGTCATAATTGTGCTCCCGATGATATGACCATCTTGATTGGAAAAGTTTGGAGAAAGATTTAATTTGCAAAATTTAATGTTAAAAAATATGAAAAAAGCATAAAAATGACCTATTATTTCACTTTTTTCTAATTTTTATTAAAATTTTTGACAATATATATTGCTTATTTTTGAAAAGGGTATTGAAATTTTTTAGGGTATGATATATAATATTCATAAGAAGTGATGGAGTGCTTGTTATGGTATTTGAAAAAGTTTTGGAATTAGTTAAAAAACAAAATATGTTTCCTTCTGGAAGTGTTGTTGGTGTTGCTTGTAGTGGTGGCTCGGATTCTATGAGCTTACTTCATTTTTTGAATACAAATCGAGATAAGCTAGATATAGAAATTGTTGCAATTCATATTGACCACGGAACTAGAGATAATGATGCTAGAGATGCTTATTTTGTAGAAGATTTTTGTCGGGAAAATCATATAAGATTTCAAAAATTTAAGGTCGAAGCAAAGGTTCTAGCAAAGCAAAAAGGCTGGACAATGGAACAGGCTTGTAGGGAAGCTAGATATGGTATTTTTGAAAGCTTAAAAAAGAAAGGAATTGTGGACAAAATTGCACTTGCTCATCAGCAAAGTGACCAGGCAGAAACAGTTCTTTTACACATTTTACGCGGTTCTGGTCTTCAAGGCGCAAGTGGAATGTCGTATGTAAGAGATGATTTTTATGTAAGACCGCTTTTGGATACACCAAAACAAGAAATTTTGTCTTATATTTATGAAAATCAAATTCCTTATGTGGAAGATGAAACAAATACCGATACAGCTATTTCTCGAAATTTTTTACGTCAAAAAATATTGCCAGAATTAAGACAAGTTTGGCCAAAAGTTGATGAATCAATTTGTAATTTTGGTAAAATATGTAAAGATGATGATGATACAATACGTCGTCTTATGAATTTTGATTCAATTATTTTTAACGGTAAAATCATAAAAATTCCACTTTCCTATTTTTCTTATTCAAAAAGTTATGTTTACAGAATGATTATGGATTGTTTTTCTAAATTTGGTATAGTGCAGGGGATTGAAAAAAAGCATCTTGATATGATTTATGATTTTGCATTGTCAAGTGAAAATGGTGCAAAGTTAAATATGCCAGATTTTGTCACAGTGTTCAAAGAGTATGAATATGTTACCTTGGCACTAAAAAAGCCAAAACTATTGGTGCAAACAGAATGGGAATTTAAAAGAGGTGTGACTCATTTTGAGGATTATGGTTCAATAAAAATTAGAAAAGTTCAAAAGGGACAAAAAATTTTACCAGGTACTCTTCTTATTGATGCAGATAAAGTTCCACAAGGGGCTGTTTGGAGACTTAGAAAAGATGGTGACTTTATCGAAAAATTTGGTGGAGCGGGGATTGTTAAAGTAAAGAAATTCCTTTCAGATAAAAAAGTTCCTCAAAGGGTGAGAAAAGTTTTGCCAATGCTTGCTGTTGGAAACGAGGTGTTTGTAATAGCAAATATTGATATTTCTGAGGCTTTAAGGGTTACTCCAGACACTAAAAATGCATATTTAATAGAATTTAATTTAAAAAATTGGGTTTAATCCCGATTTTTTGTTTATTTCTTTGACAAAAATTGTTTGGTATGATATTCTTGAAACAAGTGAAAAGTGGGGAAAGATAATGCAACAAGAAGCTGAACATAAGAGTGAAGTAGATGTTAAAATAAAAAAAACAAAATTGTTTTGCAAAACAATTGTTGCTGTTTCTAAAAGTGTAAGTCAAGCCTCCTACTATGCGAAAAAATATTATCAACAGGTTGTTGATATACCAAAACCAAACGCTGAGCAATTGACTGCTGAAATTACTGAAAAATCAAATCAAGCAGTTAACAACCAAAAAACAAAGAAAAAACGATGGCTTAATATAATTTTTCTTTTAATAAACATTGGTATTGTTGTCGGAATTATTCTTTGGAATGTTCTGGGAAATGATGAAAGTATGAGTTTTTCAGAACTTCTGACAAGGCAAATAAATTGGGAGTGGTTATTTTTTGGGGTAGTTCTTTTTGTTTTGGTCAACTTTGCTGATTCTGCCCGAATTTTTACGATGATTTTATATAGCACAAAACGACCAAGGCCATTCCTAAGTTATAAATCTGTTGCAATGTGCAGATTTTATGACTGTGCGACTCCAATGGCAACTGGTGGACAGCCTTTTCAAATTTTTTATTTAAACAAGAGAGGACTTCCTGCTGGTACAGCAACTAGTGTTCCTATCGCAAAGTATCTTTATTCTCAGTTTTACACTATTTTATTTATGGCAGTGGTTCTAATTTGTAAGCACGCCTATCTTATAACTTTAAATCCCTGGGTTTTAACACTGGCTTATATCACTTTGGGCTTGAATTTACTTCTTATTGCAGGAATAATATTTTTGTCTGTGAGTAAAAAAATAGGGCCAAGCTGTGCTGTTGGTATCTTAAAATTTCTGTCTAAGATTAAAATTGTAAAAGATTATCGAAAATCTTTCGTAAAAGTAATGAAAACAGTGCGCGAGTATTCTTCCACAATGAAAATGTTTGTAAGTAATATTTGGATTGCATTGTTTATGCTCTTATTTAGTGTCGTGCATCTTATACTTAATTATAGTTTGCCTTTTGTTGTGTATGCAACTTTTATGCCACTTGATGCAAGTTGGTTTGAGGCTTATGTTAATTTGTTTACTATCGGAATTGTTTGTGATATGGCTTGTGGATTGATTCCACTTCCAGGTGGGTCTGGAATGGCTGAAATTTCCTTTGCTGCACTTGTAACAACTTCGGGATTATTTGTTACCGCAGATGGTTACAATATTATTGTTTGGGCGTTACTGCTTTGGCGTATTTTCTCTTATTATGGTTATCTTATTCAGGGGCTATTTGTTTCATTTTATGATAGCTTGATTGGAAACAAAAAAATAGCTCCACTTCTTGAAAGATTTAAAAAAGAAGATTTACAAAAAGAAAAAGAAAAACAAAACCAAGAACCTGTTGTTAAGGTTGTGAAAAATAGGAGGAGAAAATGAGTGATTATGAACATAATAGGCTAAGACCTAAGGATAAAAATACCAAATGGTATTTTTGGCTTTTTGTCGCTCTCCTTGGAGCTTTGCTTCTTTCAAACCTTGCGGGTGAAACAATAAAGCAAATGTTCTTTTCTTTACTTGCTGGTATTACCCCAATTATTGTAGCTGTTTGTCTTGCTTTTTTACTATTACACCCAATTGAGTGGATTGAAAACAAACTTTTAAAAAACGCTTTTGTGGGTAATCCTAAATCAAAAATATACAAAAGAATGATTTCGCTTTCAATCTGTTACTTTGTTATCATTGGAATAGTTGTTGTTCTTTTGGTAACTATGGTTCCATATCTTGTAAGTACTTTAAAAGAGCTTTCAAGTAATGGTGATAGTATAATCGCTGATTTGAGAACGCAAATAACTAATCTTGTTGTAAGTATTACTGGCATTTCTGCGACAGAAGTTTCTGCCTATATGGAAAATTTTTTAAATCAATTAAGTACTACAATTAGTGGTTGGTTTACTTCCCTTAATTTGATTGATATGGTTACTGTTGTTGGTAATGTTATTTTTGTGACTTTTATGTCTATTTTGCTAAGTTTTTTAATGCTCAAAGATAAAGAGCTTGTTGCGAACACTGCAAGAAGATACACATACGCATATAATTCAAAGAAAAAGGCTGATGAAATATTAATTACAACTAGACGTTCTCGTAAAATGCTTGACCAGTGGTTATTTTGCAATATTATATTAATGATTATAATTTTTGTTATCGCTTGGATTGGTTATGCGATAATTGGAATTAAATTCTCTGGGCTTTTAGCATTGGCTCTTGCTGTTTTGTCTGTGATTCCGTATATTGGTGGATTTATTGCTATTATTCCAGTTGCAATGATTGCTCTTGTGTTTGGAACAACATCACAGATGATTGCTGGTGTGATTTTTGGTCTTGCAACTTGGGCTATTATAACAACAGTTCTTCCTCCATTTTTAATGAGTAGTAGACTAAAGACAAGGGCTGTGGTTTTAATTTTGACAATGATTATTGCGGGTGCTTTGTTTGGATTGTGGGGAATGCTATTGTCAGGACCTATTGGTGCAATAATCACGATCTACCTTCAAGAGAGGCTTGAGGTTAGAGAGGCAATGAGAGAAAGAGAGGAAATGGTTGAAGCGGGTGTTGTTGATGTTCCAACTTCTGGAGTTAGTGAAATGCTAGATTATCAAGAAGATATTGACCCAACTGTTTTGGATATAATTGAAGAAGATAAAGTTGCAAAAAATAAACAAAAAGAACAAAAAAAGAATTTAAAAGATAAAAAATAAATTAAAAAGAAGGTCAATAAAATGAAAAAAATACAATTTAGTGCGGCTAAACCAACTGGGCGTTTAACACTAGGGAATTATATCGGAGCTGTTAACAATTGGATTTCTATGCAAGAAGAGTATAATTCTATTTTTTGTGTTGCTGATTTACATTCGCTTACTGTAAAAATTGAGCCAGATGAACTCAGAGATAATAGTTTTGCTGTTATGGCAAATTATTTGGCAGTTGGACTTGATCCAAAAAAGTGTGTGCTTTACTATCAATCGCAACTTCCCGCACATCCGGAGCTTTGTTGGGAGATGAATTGCATTACTTCAATGGGTGAAGCAAGTAGAATGACTGCTTATAAAGAAAAGGCTCAAAAAAATCAAAATGTCTCGGTTGGACTATTTGACTATCCAATGCTTATGGCGGCCGATATTCTGCTTTTTGACACTGATTATGTTGCAATTGGAGAGGACCAGCGTCAGCATCTTGAACTTGCAAGGGATTTGGCAATTCGTTTTAATAATAAATATGGAAACACTTTTGTGGTACCAGAAGGTATTTATCCAAAAGTCGGTGCAAAAATATACAATTTACAAAATCCTATCCGCAAAATGAGTAAAAGTGATGATGACAATAGCGGTAACATTTTACTTGAAGACGATATTGATCTTATTCGTCAGAAGATAAAAAGGGCTGTTACGGATAGTGGCTCCGAAATTGTCGCAAGAGAAGACAAACCTGGAGTTACAAACTTGCTTAATATTTTTTCAGTTCTTTCTAAAATGTCTATCAAAGAAGCGGAGAAGTATTTTGATGGTAAAAACTATGGCTGTTTAAAAAATGAAGTTGCTGAACTTGTTATTGAAACATTAAAACCTGTTCAACAAAAGTTTAAGTATTATATGTCACACAAAGAGGAAATAATAGATATTGCAAAAGAGGGTGTTGAAAAAGTAAGAGAGCAAGCTGAGAACAAAGTAAAATTAGTGAAAGAAAAGATGGGGCTAATTTTCTAAAAAGGAGAAAATTGTGTCGGAAGAAAAAGAAATAGAAAGTCAAAATGAAACAGAGAATCAAAATAAAGAAAGTGCTGAGAATAACCAACTTAAAGTAGGGATACCATCATCTGTTTCAAAATTTTTTTCAGAAAAAAGAGATAAAAAGGCTCTGAAAAATTTACAGAACGATGTGAAAAAGGATACTCAAAAAGATCCTTATCACAAACAACATCTTTTTCGCAAGAATGTTGAGTTTATGGCAGGGCGTAGCGAAAGTCTAAAAGAGCAAATGAAAAGATTTAATGAAAAATTTTATCAGCGAAAAAGTGTTGGGCAAAAAATACAGCGAACTAATGATATTAGTGATGCAAAAAATGAGTTAAAGCAATATCAACAACTAAGAAAAGAAGAAGATGAAATTGGAAAACAACTTAAGTTTCAAGTATTTAAAGAAAATACAAAAAGAGTTATAGAGGGGCCAAAAGGCTGTTTGAAAGATTTGAAGGGCTGTCTTTTTTCTGCAATGGTGTGTTTAACCCTTTGTGGTGGTGGTATTCTCGCTGGAATTTTGAAACTTTGTGGTATTTTTTAAAAGAACAAGAACACTTGTTCTTTTTTTATTAAAATAAATTATTTAAGAGAGTTAAAAGGTTGGTGTTATTGTTTGCAAATTGATAATTAAAACAGCAAGCCCTTCTGTTATTTTGCGAAAAGTTTGTCAAGTTTGTTGCGTACGAAAGGGCTATTAGTGCTACGAGTAGTATAATTAAAAGCGTTGTATTATTTGTTAAATCAACACCTGTTCCTGTAGCCCAAAGTGCTATCAGTAGCACTAAAACTACACTTTGTGAAATTGTCATATTATGTAATCCTCCAAAATTTTGCAAAAAATATGTTTAAAATTTATTATGTTTTAAATTTCGCAAATGTGCAAAATTGTGCATTTTTTATTTTTTTGCTATACTTAATTTCAGTGAGGTGTATATGGAAACAAATATATTGACAGGGTTTTTGCCACAAAAACAAGAACTAGAAAAAATGAGTTATCTCTTTAGTTGCTTTTCAGATGTGACAAGGCTTAAAATACTATCTGCGCTTAGCTTGGCTCCAATGTTTGTTACAGAGCTTAGTGTTGCAATACAAGCAAACCAAACAACTGTTAGTCACCAATTAAAAATTATGAAAGAAAGGGGAATAGTGAGTTCAAGGCGTTTTGGTAAAATGTTAAAATATCAAATTTCATCTATTTTTGTTTCAAAAATTCTAGAAAATGGTGTTGATTTTTTTGAATAATTAAGTAATAAATATTAATTTTAATAACTCCAGTTGCATATTCTATGACTAAGGAGTTTTTATTTTGAGGAAAATTCTATCTAAAAAAATAATTTTACGAATAGTTTGTTTTGTTTTAGGTGTTATGTTTTTAGTGCTTCCTGTGTTTTTATTTATAAACAATAAAGAAAAAACTGGTCAGGCTGAAGCAAAGTCTGAAGTGTTTTTGGAACTTTGGAATGTAGATACCTTTGAAGGAGGAAAGTCAAGTCGGGGTGCTTTTTTGGAGAAACAAGCAATTGCTTTTCAAAAAATGAATACTGGAGTTTATATTATTACTAAATCACTTAACAAAGAGCAACTTAAAATTCAACTTGCAAGTGGTGCTTGTCCTGATTTTATAAGTTTTGGAATAGGTGTTGGAGATATGATTTCTGGTCTTGTTAAGGCAATGGATTCTTTTGATATTCGAAATGAACTTAAATTTCACAACTTAGTACCTTGGTGTTATGGTGGCTATGTGCTTTGCTCTAAAATACAGATTAAAAATGTAAATGAAGTTTTAAATGGGAATTCTGTTGGTTTTGGAAATGAAAATACAGTTACTATCAATGCTTTAAGGGCAAATTTAAAAACAGATATTAGTAAAATCAACGTGTACGAAAAGAGTTTGTCAACATATTCTCAGTATAGTGCATATGAAGATTTTTTGGCTGATAAGTTTGATGTATTAATAGGCACTCAAAGGGATTTTTATAGACTCAAAAACAGAATGGACTTGGGTGCTTTGTCAAATTGCAGTTTTAAATTTTTAGAAGGATATACTGACCTTGTTGAGTGGTTTGCTTGCTTTTCTGAAGAAGAAGAAAAGGTAGAACTTGTATATAAGTTTGTGAAATATGTGTTGAGCGATGATGTTCAGAAAAAACTTGAAGGGCTTGGAATGTTTTCCGTAACAGGCTTGGAAATATATAAAGATGAATACTACAAAAAATTTGAAGAAGCACTTCAAAAACCATTAAAGGTTTTAAATCCACTCTTAAGTTTGGTTGAAATAAAAGAAATGCAAAAAATATAAAAAGGTGGAAATTTGTGGAAGTTGAAAAGTTACTAAAAAGTAAATTTCGAGATAGGTTTTTTAATAATTTAAGTTTTAAAAAGGTTACAACATTTAAAATTGGAGGGAAAATTCGCTATTTTGTATATGTTTTAAACGAAAAAGAGCTTGTTTTTTTGCTAAAATTTTGCAAAAAGAAAAAAATGAATTATCTTATCATTGGTGGTGGTTCAAATGTTTTGGCATCAGATGGCTGTTTTGATGGTGTTGTTATTTCCACTTTAAATATGACCAAAATAAAGTTTTTGAAAAATAATATAGTTGAATGTATGAGTGGAGTACGTCTTTCTAACTTGATTTATCAATGTATGAAAAAGGAATGTGGTGGTTTAGAATGGGCGATTGGAATTCCAGGTACTATTGGTGGTGCTTGTGTTATGAATGCGGGTGCTTTTGGTGGGCAAATTTCTGATTTTGTGGTGAGTGTAAAATGCTTTAATGGGAATAAAATAGAAAATGTAAATGGTGAACAATTAGAGTTTGCATATAGAGATAGTTTTTTTAAAAAAAATAAAAATTATGTAATTTTAAGCGTAAAATTACAACTTTTTCCTGAAAAATCAGGGAAAATTTTGCAAAATGTGCAAAATTGTATTCAAAAACGCAAAAGTTTACAGAGTGTTGGATTTCCTAGTGCTGGAAGTGTTTTTAAGCGTTCGCCAGATGTTTTGCCTGCTGCTCTAATTGATAATTTGGGACTAAAGGGATTTCGAATCGGTGATGCTATGGTTTCCGATGTACATTCTGGGTATATTGTAAATTTAAGTAACGCAACTTGCAAAGATGTGTTAAAACTGATTGATTTTATTTCAAATTCGGTATATAATAGGTTTAATAGAAAATTGGAATTGGAAATAATAGTCATAGGAGATAATGATGGAGAACTTTCAGGATAAATACAGATTGGTTGCTGATTTTCATACACATACTTTTAGAAGTGATGGAAAAGGTAGTGTGGAAGACAATATAAGAGCTGGGGTGAGGGCTGGGCTTGATACTTTGGCAATAACAGACCACGGACCTTTTCATAATTTTAGAGCGAGATGTACTTATGACAAATTTTTAATTACAAAACAAGAGATTGACAATCTAAAAGCAAAATATCCAATAGATGTGCTTTTTGGTATTGAAGCTAATCTTGTTTCTTTAAGAGGTGATATTGATATAACACCTGTTCAGGAAAAGGCATTTGATATTATTGTCCTAGGTACGCATAAAACTCCGCACGGTAAAAAGTTTCGGGATTTTTTTACTTGGAAACTTAGAAATTTGTTTCCAACAAATGAGGCGCGTATTGAAAAGGTTACTGATGCTTATCTAAATGCAATGCGTGCACATAATATCAAAATTTTAGCACACTTAAATTATGTGGCAAAAGTTGATGTGAAGCCAATTGCTGAACTTGCCGCTCAGAAAAATATCTGGATTGAGTTAAATGGAAAGCGTGTTCAATTTTCGCAAGATGAAATAGATACGATTTTAAGTTCAGGAGCAAATTTTGTAATTAATAGTGATGCCCATATTCCTGAAAATGTTGGCAATCCAACTGCTGTTTGGGAATTTATGAAAACTCACCATATTCCTGCAGATAGAATTGTTAATATTAAAGAAATTCACAAAGGAGAATAAAATGTCTTTTTCTTCAGATGCAAAAAACGAAGTTGTTAAAACTGAGCTTCCTGATAAGAAATGTTGTGCAACAGCAGAACTTTCTGCACTTTTTCGAACTTGTGGTGAATTAGGGATAAAAGAAGGGAAATATAGTATTGAAATAATTACCGAAATTCCTTCTCTTTTTGCAAGAGTGAATGGCTTGGTTAAAATTCTTTATGATAATTTTGATGAACTGGAACTTTATCGTGAGCTTAAACAAAATGGTAGTGTAAAGTATCATATTCTATTTTCAACCGAGATGACTTCAAGGGTTATGCAAGACTGCTATGTGATGAAACCAACGGGTGAATTTTACACTGGTATAGCGAGTGCGTCACTTGAAAATGAATGTTGTAGGAAAAGTTTTATTAAAGGTGCATTTTTGGGGTGTGCAAGTGCGAATATTGTAATAAAAGATATGAAGGATTTAAAAAAGCATACAGGTGGTTATCATTTGGAGTTTGTTTTTTCTTCATCTAATCTGGCAGGGGATTTTGCGCATATTTTGTCTGAGTTTGGAATACTCGCAAAGGTTATGCAAAGGAAAAAATTTTGGATTACATATATAAAAGAGGCTGAACTTGTGAGTGATATTTTGGCATTTGTTGGTGCAAATAATGCTGTTTTAACTTTGCAAAATGAATTTGCCGTTAGAGAAATGAGAAACAAGCTTAATAGACAACTTAATTGTATGAATTCAAATCTTGAAAAAATGGTTCAAGCTTCGTTAAGGCAAATAGAGGCGATTGAACTAATTAGAGATACTGTTGGGCTTGAGAGTTTATCTCCCACTTTGTATGAGCTTTGTCTTTTGAGACTTGCGAATCCGGAAGAGAATTATGAAAATTTATCAAAATTAATGTCAGAGCCCCTTACAAAAAGTGGGGTAAATCATAGACTTAGAAAAATTGTTTCCATAGCTGAAAAAATAGAAAAATCAAAAAAGGAAGAAAACACTAATGAGTAATTTTGTTCATTTACACCTTCATACACAATATAGTTTGCTTGATGGGGCCACAAGGATTGAAAAACTTGTCAAAGTTTTAAAAGAGCGTGGTGCTCCAGCTTGTGCTATTACAGATCACGGAAATATGTATGGAACTGTAAAATTTTACGAAGCCTGTGTTGCTAGTGGTATAAAACCACTCATTGGTACAGAATTCTATGTGGCTAACAACTATAAAGAAAAAACTGGCAAGTTTGATTACGCTCATATCACCATAATAGCGAAAAATGCGACAGGATATAAAAACCTCTGTAAACTTAATTCTATTGCTTGGGTTGACGGTTATTATTACAAACCAAGAATTGACTATGACCTTTTACAGGAGTGCTCTGAAGGTCTCATATGTTTGAGTGGGTGCCTTAGAGGTGATGTACAAAGACTGCTTTTGCAAGGATTTAAAGAAGAGGCGGAAAAGCTTGCTATAAGGCTTAGAGATATGTTTGCTCCTGGTGATTTTTATATTGAAGTTATGGATCACGGGCTTGCAGAACAAAAACAAATATTAAGCGACCAATTTGAACTTGCTAGAAAAATAGGAGTAAAAACGGTTGCCACAAATGATGTACATTATATTTATAAAGAAGATTATGAAGTGCAAGACATAATGATGTGTGTTTCAATGGGGAAAACTGTTGATGATCCTGATAGAATGAGAATGGAATGTCAGGAGTTTTATCTAAAAACTGAAGAGGAAATGCGTAATATTTTTAGTGCTCACCCTGAGGCTGTTGATAATACTCTTGAGATTGCTGAAAAATGTGATTTTAATTTTGATTTTAAAAGTTTGTTTTATCCGAAATTTAGAGCGCCAGACGGAATGACTAATGAAGAATATTTAAGAAAAATTACTATAGAGGGCTTAAAAAAGAAATATCACGAACTTACGCCCGAAGTTATGGATAGAATGGAATATGAAATGAAAACACTTGTAAAGAGTGGGTTTGTGGATTATTACTTGGTTGTTTGGGATTTTATAAATTATGGTCGAAGTGTTGGTGTTCCAATAGGGCCAGGGCGTGGTAGTGGTGCTGCAAGTATTATTGCTTATGCTATTGGAATTACCCTTATAGACCCTCTTAAATATGACTTGTGGTTTGAACGTTTTCTTAACCCAGAAAGGGTTAGTCCACCAGATTTTGATATAGATTTTTGTCCTCAGCGTCGCGGTGAGGTTATTGATTATGTTATAGATAAATATGGAGTTCCAAATGTGAGTCAAATTATTACTTTTGGAACAATGGCCGCAAAGGCTGCGATAAAAGATGTTGCAAGAGTTTTGAAAATGCCTTTTAGTGAAGTTAATAAAATTACCAAACTATTTCCACCTTTCGCAAAAATGCCTAAAGCACCTGCAATAAAGAAATTGTTTGGTGTAGGACTTGATGAAAATGATGACCATACTCATATAATAAAAGAACTTCACGAAATGTACGAAAATGACCCTCTAACACAAAAAATTATAGATGTTGCGATAAAACTTGAGGGTATGCCGAGAAATACCAGTATTCACGCAGCGGGGGTTATAATTTGTTGTGACCCAATTAGTGACCACGTTCCAATGGCAAAAAATGGTGATATGGTTACTACCCAGTATGATAAAAATGAAAGTGAGCACCTGGGTCTGCTTAAGATGGACTTCTTGGGATTGATTACACTCACAGATGTTGACCTTGCTTGTAGAATGATAAAACAAAATTACGGAGTAGATGTAGACCTTTACGGACTTGATTATAGTGATCCTGATGTATACAAGCTGATTGGCTCTGGGGATAATGATGGTGTGTTCCAACTTGAGAGTCAAGGTATAAGTAATTTTGCAAAAGAAATGAAGCCAGTAAATATTGAAGAGCTTATTGTTATTCTAGCAATGTATAGACCTGGTCCTATGGATGAAATTCCAACATACATTAAAAACAGAAAAGATCCTGCAAAAATTCATTACCCAGATGAAAGAATGAAGAAGGTTTTAGGTGTAACTTATGGGGTTATGGTTTATCAAGAACAGGTTATGCAACTTTGTCAAGTTATTGCAGGTTACACAATGGGACAGGCTGATGGTGTTCGTAAAATAATGGGTAAAAAAATGAAGGATAAATTACCTATTGAGAAAGAAAAGTTCCTTAATGGTTGGGTTGACCCTGAAGGGAAAAAGAGTATTGAAGGAGCTTTAAAACGTGGAATGAAGAAAGAGGATGCTGAGCATTTATGGGCTCAAATGGAAAAATTCGGTTCGTATGCGTTTAACAAAGCACACGCTGCCGCATATGCACACGTAACATACCATACAGCTTATTTAAAACTTTATTACATAAAGGAATTTTATGCTGCAATTATAAATAATCGTATCACCAAAAGTGATGAGGTTAAAAAGTATGTTGAATTTGCTCGTAGGCACAATATTGAGGTTCTCCCACCAAATGTTAATAAAAGTGAGGCATTTTTTACTGTTGAAGGAGATAATCTTCGTTTTGGACTTGGTGGGTTAAAAAATGTTGGAGTTGCCCTTGTTGAGGAAATTGTAAAAGAAAGAAAGAAGAATGGTGATTTTACTGATCTTTCTAACTTTTTATCAAGAATGGGTAGTCAGGCACACAATAAAAGATTTTTGGAATCAATGATTTGGAGTGGCGCTTTTGATTGTTTTGGTGTTCCAAGAAGTTGGCTTCACGAAGTTTATGATGCCGTTGTTGAAAGGGTTGCTGCAGATAGAAAAAATCAAGTTCAGGGTCAGCTTACACTTTTTGATGCTATTCTTCAAAATGATGAGAAGTTAAACAAGGTTGAATACCCAAATATTCCTGAATATACAAACAGCAAAAAACTTCAACTCGAAAAAGATGTTGTAGGTGTTTATATCTCTGGACACCCTTTAGAACCTTTTAGGGCTGAGTTAGATGCTTTTGGTTTTAATAGTTCAATGCTTGAGGGTGAAGAAATTAAAAATGAATTTGATGAAGTTGCTGAAGTAATTTATACAGATGTCAAAGATGGACAGTCTATAAAGTGTGGTGGAATTATAACTGAAGTAAAAAAACTCAGTACTAAAACAAACAAGGATATGGCGATATTGACTGTAGAAGACTTGTTCGGCGTGTTTGATGTTATGGTTTTTAGTTCAATGTATGAGAAGCATCGAGACAAATTTCTTGAGAACAATATTGTTAATATTAAGGGGAAAATAAGTATACGAGAAAATGAGAAACCAATTGTGCTTCTTGAGGATATAAATAACTGGGATACGAGTACTTTACAAGAGCAAAAAAATGTGCCTACTAAAAAACTATACTTAAAGTTTGATTTTACAAATGAAATTTTAAAAAGTCAAATTAGGAAAATTTTACAGAGTTATTCTGGAGATATAGAAGTAAAAGTTAGATGTGCTTGTACAAATGGTGCATATATTATGGAAGAAAAAGTTGATGGAAGTCAGGCTCTCTTAAATGAATTATTAGGATTGCTTGATGAAAATTGCATAAAACTATTATAAAAGGAAGAAATTATGGCAAAAAAAGTAATAGGAGTATTGACAAGTGGTGGTGATGCACAAGGAATGAATGCTTGTCTGAAAACAATTGTAACAATGGCTAGTAGAAATGATATGGAAGTTGTTGCGTTTTTAGGAGGATTTCAAGGCCTTTTAGACGATAATTTCAAAAAATTAACTCCCAAAGATGTTGAAATGTGCTATACGCTTGGTGGAAGTGTGATTTTTTCAGGAAGAAGTAAAGATTTTACTATTGAGGAAAAAAGGGTTGTTGCAAAAGATGTGTTTAAAAAACATAAACTAAGCGGACTTATAGTTCTTGGTGGAGATGGGTCTATTCGTGGTAGTAGAGATTTACAAGCAATGGGTTTAAATGTTTTGGCTATTCCTTGTACAATAGACAATGATGTAGCTTGCACTGATAAAACTATAGGATTTGATACTGCGGTAAATAATGCTGTTGATGCTATAGACAATATTCAACAAACGATGAAAGCAAATGGTAGAGTCTTAATAGTAGAAGTAATGGGGAGGCATTGTGGGGATATTGCACTCTATGGTGGAATGTGTAGTGAGAGTGATATTATTATGTTACCGGAAAAAAAGCAGTCTGTTGAAAAGATTGTTCGTGAAATTGGTAAACAAATATCGGTTGGCAACATTTCCCCAACTGTTGTTATTTCTGAAAATCAATTGGACATAAACAATCTTGCTAAAACTGTTGAAGAAAAATATGGAAAAGAGGTTAGAGCTATAGTTGTGGGATATATTCAGCGTGGTGGAAAGGCAACTATGCAAGACAGACTTCTTGCAACTCGAATGGCTGTGGGTGCGGTTGAATGTATAATAAAAGAGGAGTACGGCGGTGTTATTGTAGTTGTAAACGATGAAATAAAGTTCAAGTCCTTTGACACTGCTATAAAAGAGAAAAAACATTTCCGTGAAGATATTTGGCAAACATTTCTTAATTTGAAAAAATTTGTAACAATAAAAAAATAAAAAGCATTGTAATAAAATTTAAGCTACAGAAACAAAATCCTACCACTATAAAAATATAATGACTAAAATTTTATGATACTAGAAAAACAGGAAGAGATCTATATTTCTTTCTGTTTTAATTGTTTTTTTGAAAGAGATATGAGTGCGGAATAATGTTGCAGTAATAAAAAATTAGTGTAAATAATTTTATATTGTTTTTGATACGTTTGAAGTTAACGATAATGCTTTTTTGTGTTAAAAATTCTAAACCACTTAGATTTTATCTGGTATTATTTATGATTTTTATTGGAGGCCTAAAAAATTTTAAAAAAATTAAAAAATTATTAAAAAAGGCTTGCATTTATGTTAAAAATAGTGTATAATGTTTTTACTTTATGGGCTGGGGTGATGTGTAAAGTTACCTTGGAAAGCGACTTTCAGGGATAATTTATGCTGACAAGTGGTACAAAAGTACTGCGACCAAACACACTAAAAATAGCCTTTATTTTTTTGCTCATAGGGTTGACACACCCGGAAAGGTATACACGCATATGCGTGTGCACGCCTTATTCATATAAATAATATCTTGCGAAAAATTGGTTTATGAAAGTTTGATGTGAGATTATTTGAAAGAATTCTATAGAATTTCAAATGTATCATTAAAAAAACTTAAATGTACCGCTCTTATGAGAGAAGGAGTTTGCGTAATTTTTCTCAAGTTATTATTGGGTGTTGGTGAGAGAGAAAAGTGTTTGGATTGTTAAACTTTATGCGGAGGTGTGTATGAGTACACAAAAAATCAGAATTAAACTAAAGTCGTTTGACCACGGTTTAATCGACCAAGCAGCCGCTCGAATTATTGAAGCTGCTACAAAGTCGGGGTGCAAGATTTCTGGACCAATCCCTTTGCCAACTGACAAAGAAATAGTTACAGTTCTTCGTTCACCTCACATTGATAAGGATAGTCGTGAGCAATTTGAAATCAGAACTCACAAAAGACTTATCGACATCTTTAGTCCAACAAGCAAAACAATGGACACATTGTCAAAACTTGATTTGCCTGCTGGTGTGGACATAAAGATAAAACTTTAATAGGTAACAAAAGGGAGAAAAATTATGAATAAAGCAATTTTAGGTAAAAAACTTGGAATGACACAAGTTTTCTCTCCAAAAGGGCTGGTTATACCTGTAACCGTTGTGGAAACAACTCCTAATGTAGTCGTTCAAATTAAAAACGAAGACAAAGATGGTTACAACGCACTAGTTGTTGCCTATGGAGAGATTAGAGAAAATTTAGTTAACAAGCCAATGGCTGGAATTTTCAAAAAAGCTGGCGTAAAGCCCAAAAGAATAATCAAAGAGTTCCGAATTGATGACACATCAGTTTATGTTGTAGGTCAGGAGATTAAGTGTGACATTTTCAAAGATGGTGACAAGGTAGATGCGATTGCCGATTCCCGTGGAAGAGGATATACTGGTGTAATTTATCGTTGGAATATGCGCCACCAAGACAACACTCACGGTGGATACAAAATTCACAGACACCAATCATTGGGTGGAACAAGTGGAACTTGTAAAGTATTCAAAGGAAAGAAAATGGCTGGAAGATATGGTGGAACACAAGTTACCATACAAAACCTTGAGGTCGTAAGGGTTGACAGCGAAAGAAATTTAATTTTGGTTAAAGGTGCAATACCTGGACCACGCAATGGTGTGGTTATGCTCAGGAATGCAATCAAGGCCTAGGTAAGGAGAAAAACAAATGTCTGTAACACAAAAAGTTTATGATATGAAGGCTGAAGAAGTTGGTTCAATAAAACTATCTGATGCAGTGTTTGCTACTGCTTACAATGAGCCACTTATTCATCAAGTTGTGGTTGCATATTTAGCAAACCAAAGACAAGGTACTAAGAGAACATTAAACCGTGGAGAAATTCGTGGTAGAGCAAAAAAACCTTGGAGACAAAAACACACAGGCCGTGCAAGACAAGGAAGCCGTCGTGGCCCTCAATGGATTAAAGGTGGAATGGCTTTTGCTTTAAGGCCAAGAGATTTTTCTCAAAAGATTAACAAAACAGTAAAGAAAGCAGCATTCTGCAGTGCGCTTAGTTCAAAAGTTGCTCAAAAAGATGTTAGAATTGTTGATAAACTTAGCTTCAAGACAAATAAGACAAAGCAAATGGTTAAAGTTCTTGATGCGTTTAAGTTTGAAAAATCAGTTTTAGTTGTTCTTGATGATGCAAACGAAAAAGTTATGCTTGCAAGCAGAAATATTCCAAATGTTCAAGTTGTAAATTGGGATTTGCTAAATACATATGAAGTTGTTTCAAATGACAAAATTATGTTTACACAGCAAGCTGTGAAAAAATTAGAGGAGGCTTATACTGATGGAAGTAAGTAAGATTATCGTTAAACCTTTATTATCAGAAAAAGCATACTCTGATATTAAAAATAAAAAGTATTGGTTTGTTGTAGACAAGAATTCTACAAAGGAACAAATCAAATTAGCAGTTGAACAAATGTTTGGTGTTCAGGTTGACAGTGTAAATACTTCAATAACTGCAAAAAAACCAAAAAAGCGTCACGGAAGAGTTAATGGTTATACAACTTCTATTAAAAAAGCGGTTGTAACTTTGAAAAAAGACAGCAAACCAATAGCTTTCTTTGAGAGCTTGTCATAGGGGGGAAATTAAGATGGCAGTTAAAAGATATAGACCAATCACACCTTCTATGCGTGGAATGGTTCGACCAACTTTTGATGAAATAACAACAAACAAGCCTGAAGAAAGCTTGCTAAGGACTGTAAATAGTAAAGCAGGAAGAAACAACCAAGGAAGAATTACAGTTCGTCATCAAGGTGGTGGACTTCGCCGTAAATATCGTGTGATTGATTTCAAGAGAAACAAAGATGGGGTGCCTGCGAAAGTAGCAAGTATCGAATATGATCCAAACCGCAGTGCTTATATTGCCCTTCTTCACTATGCAGATGGTGAAAAAAGATACATTCTTGCTCCACTTGGACTCACTGTTGGTCAAGTTGTTCAAAGTGGGACAGGTAGTGAAATTAAAGTGGGTAATGCAATGGCTATGAGTGAAATGCCTATTGGAACAGTTATTCACAATATTGAAATGCAACCTGGTCGTGGCGGACAAATGGCACGTAGTGCTGGTAATTCTGCAAGACTAGTTGCTAGAGAAGGATCAAACGCTACGCTAGAACTTCCAAGTGGTGAAATGCGTATGGTTTCTTCAAAATGTCGTGCAACAATTGGGCAAGTTGGTAATGTAGACCACGAGCTCATAAAAATTGGAAAGGCGGGAATAAATCGCCATAAGGGAATTAGACCTACTGTTCGTGGTAGTGTTATGAACCCTGTAGACCACCCTCACGGTGGTGGTGAATCTAAAGCGCCAATTGGTCGACCAAGCCCTTGCACACCTTGGGGTAAACCTACACTTGGTAAAAAGACACGCAACAAGCGTAAACCAAGCAGTAGAATGATTATTAAGAGAATAAACTAGGAGTAGATTATGAGTAAGAGTTTAAAGAAAATGCCATATGTTGAAGCTCGTTTGATGTTAAGGATTCAGAAGATGAACGAAGCTAACGAAAAGAAACCAGTTAAAACTTGGTCTCGTTCTTCTACAATATATCCTGATTTCGTTGGACACACAATTCAGGTTCACAATGGTCGTAAATTTATCCCTGTTTATTGTTCAGTTGAAATGGTTGGGCACAAACTTGGTGAATTTGCACCAACAAGATTGTTTAAGGCTCATTCTGGTTCAAAAATAGCCGGAAAAGCAGTTTAGTGAGGTGTTGTTATGGCAAAGAGAATAAGAGAAAAAGCAGCGAAACGCAACGCTGAGCGTGACCGTCGTCCACAGGCAACTGCTAAGTATATTAGAATAAGTGCTAGTAAAGTTAGAATTGTTCTAGACCTTATTCGTGGACAAGATTATTACACAGCACTGGGAATACTTAAAAACACTCCAAAAGGTGCAAGTGAAGTACTGGTTAAAGTGCTAGAAAGTGCTGGAGCAAATGCTGAAAATAATTTGAATATGAGCAAAAATGATTTGTATGTTGCGAAATGTTTTGCAAATGAAGGACAATCACTTAAGAGATATTGGTATCGTTCACACGGAAGTGCTGATATGCTCAAAAAGAGAACTTGTCACATAACAATAATTCTTGATGAAAAGAAAGATGAGCAAATTGCTCCAAAAGCAAAACCAGCAAAAATTGAAGCTAAAACTACTGAGGCTGTTGCTGAAGAAAAAGAGTCAAAAACATCACAAGGAGGCGAAAAATAGTATGGGACAGAAAGTAAGTCCTCACGGATTAAGAGTCGGTGTTGTTCACGATTGGGATGCGACTTGGTACGCAGACAAAAAAGAATTTGCTAACACCCTTGTAGAAGATAATACTATTCGTGAGTTTATAAAGAAAAAATATAAAGAAGCCTCAGTTTCTCGTGTTGTTATTGAGAGAACACAAGGAAATCAAGGAAAAGTAATTGTAAACATTGTTACAGCTAGACCTGGAGTTATTATTGGACAAAAAGGTGCTGGAATTGAGAGTTTGAAAAAGGACCTTGACAAACTTGTAAAAGGCAAGCAAATTACAATCAATATTAAAGAAATTAAACACCCAGATCTTGACTCCAATGTTGTAGCGCAAGGTATTGCTGCACAAATTGAGAAACGTGTTGTTGTAAAAAGAGCGATAAAAATGTCTCTTCAAAAAGTTATGAAAGCTGGAGCTTTGGGATGTAAAATAATGGTTAAGGGACGTATTAACGGTGTGGAAATTGCACGTAGCGAAAAGTTCGCTCAAGGTTCAGTTCCACTTCACACACTTAGAGCTAATATAGACTATGGATTTTGCGAAGCTCACACAACATATGGTGTTCTTGGTGTAAAAGTTTGGATTTATAAGGGTGAAGTTCTAGACAAAAAGACTCCTTCAAAACAGGGAGGTGCTGAATAATGTTAATGCCAAAGAGAACCAAGTATAGAAAGATGCAAAGAGGACGTATGACAGGTGTGGAGGCTCGTGGAAATAGGATTAACCACGGCGAATTTGGACTTGTAGCACTTGAGCCTGCTTGGATAAAGTCAAATCAAATTGAGGCAACTCGTGTTGCAATGACACGTTATATGAACCGTGTAGGAAAAGTTTGGGTTAAAATATTCCCTCACAAATCATACACAAAAAAGCCTCTTGAAACCCGTATGGGAAAAGGTAAAGGTAACCTTGAAGGTTGGGTTGCTGTAGTTAGACCAGGAAGAGTTCTTTTTGAAATATCTGGTGTAAATGAAACAATCGCAAGAGAAGCTTTGAGACTTGCAAGTCACAAACTTCCTATTAAAACAAAATTCTACAGTAAAGCAGATTTAGACAAAGAAGTTGATGCTAGACTTGCTGGTAAAAAGAACATTCAAGTTGAAACAGTTGAAGAAAAGGTAGAAGGAGGAGAGGAATAATATGAAATCTAAGGAATTCAAAGATATGACAAATGATGAACTTGCAACAAAATTGCAAGAACTTAAAACCGAACATTTCAACCTTCGTTTCTCTCACGCTACAGGACAACTCTCAAATCCTATGATGCTAAATACAGTAAAAAAGGATATTGCTAGAGTGTTGACTATTCTTCGAGAAAGAGAATTGAAAGAGAAAAAGGCTAATTAAGGGGGGAGCGAATGATGGAAACACAAAGAAATAACAGAAAAACAAGAGTTGGTATAGTTGTTAGCAATGCTATGGATAAAACTGCAGTTGTTGCAATTCAAAACAATGTTCGCCACCCTTTATATAAGAAAATTGTGAAAACAACTAAAAAGTTTAAAATTCACGATGAAAATAATGAGTGTAATGTTGGTGATAAGGTCGAAATCACTGAAACTCGACACCTTTCTAAAGACAAATACTTTAGATTGGTTAAAATCATAGAAAAAGCGAAGTAATCAAAGGAGTAATACATTATGATAATGCCTCAAACAAGACTGAAAGTTGCTGATAACACAGGTGCAAAAGTATTGATGTGTATTCGTGTTCTTGGTGGTTCTTTCAGAAAATATGGAAACATTGGCGACATAATTGTTGGCACTGTTAAATCCGCTATCCCTGGTGGTAGTGTGAAAAAAGGTGATGTTGTTAAAGCTGTTATCGTTCGCACAAATCGTGGCGTTCGTCGTTCTGATGGTAGTAGTATAAAGTTTGATGACAACGCTGTTGTGATTATCGACAAAGACAAGCAACCTAAGGGAACTCGTGTCTTTGGTCCTATTGCAAGAGAGCTTCGTGATCGCGGATATATGAAAATTATATCTTTGGCAAATGAAGTGCTATAAGGAGAAAAAGACTATGAACAGTAATTTTAAAACAGGCGATAATGTTTTGGTAATCGCAGGAAAGGATAAAGGTAAAACTGGTGTTATAACAAAAAGTGATTCTCACAAAGGTCGCGTTATTGTAACTAATGTAAATATTGTTTCAAAACACAGAAAACCTCGTTCACAAACAGACAAGGGTGGAATTAAAAAAGAAGAAGCTCCTATTGATGTGAGCAATGTTCAAATTATTTGCCCAGTTTGTGGAAAAGCAACTCGTATTTCACACAAAATCGACGAAAAAGGTGTAAAACATCGTTCGTGTAAAAAGTGTGGAGCTTTAATGGACGGAGTAAAACGTTCTAAATCAGCAAAAGTTGAAAAAACTTCAGAAAAAGCAGAAAAAGCAGAAGTTAGAGAAACAACAGCAAAAGCTGTTAAAACAGAAACTAAAAAAGCTGAAAAAGTGGTAAAAAAACCAACAAAAGCTGTAACATCTAAAGTTAAGGTCGATACAGCTACAACAAAAAGAAAAACACCTCAAGCTAAAACAGCAAAATAACCCAAAGGAGTAAATTGTGGAAAAAGAAAACAATCAGGTTGCTAAGGAAGTTGCAACCGATGAAGTTAAAAAAGCAAAGAAGTCAATAAAAGACAAACCTCGTTTGAGTGCATATTACAAAAAAGAAGTTGTTCCTGCACTTAAAAAAGAGTTTAAATACAAAAATATCAATCAAATTCCAACAATTGATAAAATTGTTATTAATGCAGGTCTTGGAGATGTAAAAGACAATGCTAAAAGTTTTGCTGAAGCAGTTGATGAACTTGGACTTATTACTGGTCAAAAGCCAATTGTTACAAACGCTAAGAAGGCGGTTGCAAACTTTAAGGTTAGAGAAGGAATGAAGATTGGAGCAAAAGTTACTCTCCGTGGAAACACAATGTGGGAATTTTTGGATCGTCTTATTTCAATAGCTTTGCCACGAGTTCGTGACTTTAGAGGTATTTCTTCAAAGTCATTTGATGGAAAAGGTAACTATTCAATGGGAATCAAAGAACAACTTATTTTCCCTGAAATTGATTATGATAAAATAGAAAAAGTTCGTGGTTTTGATATTTGTATCGTAACAACAGCAAAATCAGATGAAGAGGCAAAGGCTCTACTCACTGAATTGGGTATGCCTTTCAAAAAGGCGTAGGAGGATAATGAAAAATGGCAAGAAAAGCGTTAGTATTAAAACAACAAAAACCACAGAAATTTGCAACTCGTGAATATACTCGTTGTAAAATTTGTGGAAGACCTCACGCCGTTTTAAAGAAATATGGCATTTGCCGTATTTGCTTTAGAGAAATGGCATACCGTGGAGAAATTCCAGGTGTTAAAAAGGCAAGTTGGTAGGAGGAAATTATGGTAGTTACAGATGTTATTTCAGATATGCTTACAAGAATTAGAAACGCTATTGGTGCAAAGCATCTTACAGTTGACATTCCAGTAAGTAAAGTTAAAATTTCTATTGCCCAAATCTTAAAAGATGAGGGTTATATAACCAACTTTGAAGTGATTGGAGAGGGCACACAAGCAAATATTCACATTACTTTAAAGGAATCTTCTTCTGCTGATTATGTTATTTCGGGACTTAAAAGAATTTCAAAACCGGGGCTTCGTGTTTACGCTAATGTAGACACACTTCCAAAAGTTCTTAGTGGACTTGGAATTGCAATTATTTCAACAAGTAAAGGAATTATGACAGATAAGCAAGCACGTTCTCAAAATGTTGGTGGCGAAGTGCTAGCTTATGTGTGGTAGGGAGGTAGCATTATGTCAAGAATAGGAAAGAAACCAATTGTTATTCCAGCAGGTGTTACCGTAACTTGTGATGAGCACAACAAAGTTTTTGTTGAAAGTTCAAAAGGAAAACTAAAGCAACAAATTAGCAAACTTGTAAAAGTTTCTATTGAAAATGGTGTTGTTACACTTTCACCAGTTAATGAAAGTTCTGTAGCCAATAGTATGCACGGTCTTTACAGAACATTGATTGACAATATGGTTAAAGGTGTGACTGAAGGATTTTCAAAATCTCTTACAATCAATGGAGTTGGTTATAAAGCAGTGCAAAAGGGAGAAGACTTGGAACTAAGTTTGGGTCTAAGCCACACTGTAACAGTTCACCCAATGGAGAACATTAAATTAAGTTGTCCTACACCACTCGAAATAAAAGTGGAAGGAATTAGTAAAGAAGCTGTTGGACAAATGACAGCAAATATAAGAGCAATTAGACCTGTTGAACCTTATCACGCATATGGAATCAGATATTCTGATGAAGTTGTTGTTAAGAAAGAAGGAAAGAAAGCGGGTAAATAATAGAGGAGGAATGTGAAATGATTAACAAAATAGATAAAAATCAAGAACGCCAACGTAGACACGAAAGAGTTCGTAAAACTGTTAGTGGAACATCAGCTCGCCCTCGTTTATGTATTTACCGTAGCGTTAGCAACATTTATGTTCAAATTATTGATGACACAAAGGGAGTAACTCTCGTTAGTGCTTCTTCAATAGAAAAAGAACTTAAAGAAAAGGTTGCTGGTAAATCTAAACTTGAGCAGGCGGAAATTGTTGGAACAGAAGTTGCTAAAAGAGCAAAAAAGAAAGGTATCACAGCAGTTGTTTGTGATCGTGGCGGTTACCTTTACACAGGTCGAGTAAAAAGATTAACAGACAGTGCAAGAAGTGCTGGATTGGAGTTTTAGGAGGATATTATGGCAGAAAATGAAGTTATTAATGAAGAAACAGTAGTTGAACAAACCGAAGTAGTGTCTCCTGCTGAAACACAATCTCCAAAAGGTAAAAATGACAGACGCGGTGGAAAATTCGATCGTAAAAAAAGAAATGACAGAGCACCTCGTGAAGCTGATGAATTTGAAAAAAGAATGGTAGATATTCGTTCTGTTCAAAAGACAGTTAAAGGTGGTCGTGTTCAAAGCTTTAGTGCACTTTGTGTTGTTGGAGACAAAAAAGGTCGTGTTGGTATCGGAACTGGAAAAGCAAGAGAAGCAACAATGGCTATTGAAAAAGGCTTTAGCGATGCAAGAAAAAATATGATAACAGTTCATATGGACGGAGGTACAATTCCTCACGCTATTGTTATGAAATATGGTGCGAGTGCGATAAGACTTCTCCCTGCAAAACAAGGAACAGGAGTTATTGCAGGTGGTGCAGCTCGTCCTGTTTTAGAGCTAGCTGGAATTAAAGATATTACTGCAAAAAATCAAGGAAGCAGTAACAAAATTAACACAGTTAGAGCTACATTTGAAGCTTTAAAAACACTCAGAACAAGAGAAGATGTAGCAAAAATCCGCGGTAAAACTGCGGAAGAATTATAGGAGGTGCAAAAATGGAAACAAAGAAAACAACTCCTAAAAAGACCACAAAAAGTGGAAAAACATTAAAAATCACACAAATTCACAGTGTTATATGTTGTAATCCAAAACAAAAAGCAACAATGAAGGCTTTAGGTTTTCATACAATCAACCAAACAAAAGTTATGCCAGACAACGAAGCAATTCGTGGTATGATAGAGGTTGTAAAGCACTTGGTGAAAGTGGAAGACTAGGAGGAGGAAATTATGAATATTCAAACACTTACTCCTGCACCTAACTCAAAAAAAGGTGTAAAACGTGTAGGACGTGGACTAGGAAGTGGCCGTGGCAAGACATCTTGTCGTGGAGAAAATGGACAAAATAAACGTTCAGGCGGAGGAACTCGTCCTTTGTTTGAAGGTGGACAAATGTCACTTATTCGTCGTTTGCCAAAAAGAGGTTTTAATAATCCATATGGCGATGTGTTCTCAATAATCAATGTTTCAGATTTAGAAGTATTTGAAGATGGCACAGTTGTGACAGCAGAACTTCTTAAACAAAAGAGAATTATTGGTAAAATCGAAAAAAGTGGTTTAAAAGTTCTTGGAAATGGTAAATTAACTAAGAAGTTAACCGTTAAGGCAAATAAATTCTCCAAATCGGCTGCTGATAAAATCACAAAAGCCGGTGGAAGTATCGAGGAGGCATAATGTTTCAAACATTGGTTCAAGCGTTTAAATCCAAAGATTTGCGTAAAAAACTACTTCTAACATTGCTTATACTTTTTGTGTATCGTATCGGGTGTTGGCTTCCAATACCTGGTTTGGATATCGCTTCTTTTAAGGATTCTGTTGATAATGATAATAGTGGATTTCTAAACTTGCTTAGCTCTGTTACTGGTGGTGCTATGTCTAATGGATCACTCCTTGCTTTGGGTGTAATCCCTTATATTTCGGCATCAATTATTATACAGCTTTTAACAGTTGCAATTCCAGCTCTTGAAAGATTGAGTAAAGCTGGAGAGGAAGGTAGAAAAAAGATTGCATTTTATACAAGAATAGTGGCATTGATTTTTGCAATTATTCAATCTATTGCAATTGTTCTAACTTTTTCAGCCTCTAGAAACATCAACGAAACAGCTCTTAGTAGCGGAGTTCCAAGTTGGGTTGTGTCTATGATTATTGTTCTCGTTTTGGTTGCTGGTGCAATGTTCACTTTGTGGCTTGGAGAAAAAATAACAGACCTTGGTATTGGTAATGGTGTAAGTCTTTTGGTTTTTGTAGGAATTGTTTGTAGTGCTGGTAGTGCAATACTTCAAGCATTTAAAGGAATTTCTGCAACAAACTTAGATGGTCTTTGGACGGTGCTTATTTTCGCAGCAATGCTTTTTGTTGTGTTTGCTTTAATTGTCTTTGTAGATTTGGCAGAACGTAGAATTCAAGTTAATTACGCAAAACAAATTAAAGGTAGAAAAATGTATGGTGGGCAATCAACTTACATTCCAATCAAAGTGAATGGAAGTGGTGTTCTCCCAATTATTTTTGCAACTGCAATTGTTGCATTTCCTCAACTTATAATGCAACTTGTAGGTGTAACATATGGAAACTCATTTTATGATTGGTGGGCAGAATGGCTCGGCTCAGGAACAGTTATATACTTTTTGTTTAATGCTATTTTTATCTTCTTCTTTACTTATTTTTACGCACAAATTACATTTAATCCAGAAGAAGTAAGTAGAACGCTACAACAAAATGGTGGGTTTATTCCAGGAATTAGAGCAGGTAAACCAACTATGGAATACCTGAAGAAAATTTCCAGAAGGATTACTTTCTTTGGTGCAACATATCTTGCAATAATATTTGTTGTTCCAACAGTTGCTTTATCACTTATTCCGACAGGAAGTATTGTTAGTGGAAGTTTGGTTAATGCATTTACGGTTACTGGACTTTTAATTGTTGTTAGTGTTGCTCTTGAACTAGACAAGCAAATTAACGCTCAGCTTCTTGCAAGAAATTATCGTGGCTTTTTGAAATAATTTTACGAATAGTTTTATTCAATTTTGATTAGGAAAGTTTGGAGGTAAAAATGAAATTAGTCATACTCGGTCCACCAGGAAGTGGAAAGGGCACTCAAACTAATCGCGTTGCAAAAAAATACAATCTTAAACACGTTGTAGTTGGAGACGTTGTAAAGCAAGAGATTCGTGATAAAACTGAACTTGGTAAGCTTTTATATGAATATACAAGTGTTGGAAAGTTTGTTCCAAGTGAAATTGTTGTTGATGTTCTTGATAAACAAGTAAGTGACCTCAAGGGGTTTGAAGGATTTATTATAGACACAGCACCAATTAATCTTGAACAAAAGGAAGCAATGAAAAATATTCAGATAGATGCTGCTATTTGGCTAAAAATAGACGACTATGATATACTAAGAAGTAGAACGCTTAATAGATTAATTTGTCCGAAATGTCGAGGAGTGACAAGTGAAACTGAATCTCCAGATTTAGTATGTCCTTATTGTAAAAGTACACTTGAAAAGCGCTATGATGATAATCTTGAAACAGTAAACAAACGTATAAAACAATACGAAGAAAAAACTCTTCCGGTGATTGAAGAATATAAAAAGCAAAATATTTTGATTGAAATAGATGCTGAAAAAAGTAAACAGGAAGTTTTTCAAGAAATTTGCGATAAAATTGATAAATTTTTTGCTTAAACCCCTTTAAATAAAATGAAAAGTGTGGTATAATTTATCTATGATTATAGTTAAAACAGAAAAACAAATACAAGCAATGCGTGAAAGTGGAAAAATTCTTAGAGATGTCTTGCTTAAAATTGAAGAAATTATAAAGCCAGGTATTACAACAAGGGAAATAGACAAATTTGCGCATCGTTACATCGTGAGTCGAGGAGCAAAGCCAAGTTGTTTGGGGTATATGGGATATCCTGCAACTACTTGCATTTCAGTAAATGAGCAAGTAGTTCACGGAATCCCATCAGACCTTGCTTTGAAGGAAGGAGACATTGTTGGGGTAGATTTGTGTGTGCTTTATAAGGGTATGCACACTGATGCTGCTAGGACATTTTGTGTTGGAAAGGTTAGTTCTGAAAATCAACAACTTGTTGAGGCAACAAAACAAGCGTTTTTTGAAGGAATAAAACACATAAAAGCTGGTAGTAGAGTTGGTGATATCGGTGAAGCAGTGCAAAAATATGCTGAAGGTCTTGGTTATGGTGTAGTTAGAGATTTGCAAGGGCACGGAGTTGGTTGTCAACTTCACGAAGATCCTGGTATACCAAATTTTGGTAAGGCAGGAACTGGCGAATTTCTTAAAGAAGGTATGACTATAGCTGTTGAACCTATGCTTACATTAGGGAGCTATGAAGTTTATGTATGTGAAGATGGTTGGACTGTTTGTACTGATGATGGGAAGCCAAGTGCTCACTATGAAAACACTCTTTTGATTACAAAGGATGGCGTCGAAATTTTGACATTATAAGGAGTTATTATGGAAAATAAAACTTGTATCATTGATATAAATGATCCAAAAGCTAGAGTAAAAATAACTATGTCACGAATTGAAAATGATATCAAAATTAAGAATTTAGCTAGATCAAATCAAATTTTAAGTGAGATAAATAAAAGAAGCAAATCACAAGAAAAAACTTTGTAAGGTGTCTTATGATAAGTAAATTTCAACTAGGTCAGATTGTATGTTCTTTGCAAGGCAGAGATAAAGGGCAATATTATATAGTTTTAGACAAGGACAAAAACCGCGTGTTTGTGGTAGATGGTCAAACAAAAAAACTAGATAATCCTAAAAAGAAAAATCCTGCACATATCAAGGCAACTTCGGTTATAATAACTGAGATTGCGAAAAAACTGAAAAATAACATAAAAATTAATGACCAAATGATTTATCATTCAATATACGAATATAAAAAAGGTTTAAAAGGGAGAAAATAATGGCAACAGAGGAAGCAATCAAAGCAGAAGGAGAAGTTATTGAAAGTTTGCGCAACGCAATGTTTAAAGTTCGTTTGCCAAATGGACACATAGTTACAGCTTATCCTGCGGGGAAGTTGACACTAGGACGAATTCGAATTTTTGTTGGAGATAAAGTTACTTTGGAAATGTCGCCCTATGACCTAACAAGAGGTCGGATAGTGTGGAGAACAAATAATATGCCACATAAAAACAATAATGGAGAAGCTTAAATAAAATTTAAGGAGAAAGGAAAATGAAAGTTAGACCATCAGTAAAACCTATGTGTGATAAATGCAAAGTTATTCGCCGTAATGGAAAAGTTATGGTTATCTGTTCAAAAAGTAAAAAACACAAACAGGTGCAAGGATAGTATCTTCAAAACAATTTGCTTGTTTTGAAGGCTATTATTCTTATTTTTAATAATTAAATTTGAAAATAATCGTGTGTGGGCGGCTGAATTTTTCCACAGCGTTTATATATATCTGATACATAAAACAAAATTATATTTGGAGGAATAAATGGCTCGTATAGCAGGTGTAGACTTACCAAAAGAGAAAAGAGTAGAGATAGGTTTAACTTATATCTACGGTATTGGAAGAAAAAAGTCTAATGAAATATTAGCTGGAACTGGAATCAATCCAGATATTCGTGTGAAAGATTTATCTGAAAACGACGTAGCTAAGATTCGTGAATTTATAGAAAAAAATGAAATTATGGTTGAGGGTGACCTTCGAAGAGAAGTTAACCTTAACATAAAACGCTTGATGGAGATTGGTTGCAATCGTGGAATTCGCCATCGTCGTAATTTGCCTGTCCACGGACAGAGAACTAAAACTAATGCTAGAACTCGTAAAGGTCCAAGAAAGACTGTTTCAAGAGGAAAAGCTAAAGTTGGTAAGAAAGGTTAATAAGGGGAGGAAATAAAAGGAAATGGCTATTGTAAAGAAAAAAAGAAATGCAAAAAATTTAGCAACAGGTGCTGTTCATATTAAAAGTTCTTTTAACAATAATATAGTAACAATTACCGATGCAAATGGCGATGTTATTTCTTGGTCTAGTTCGGGTTCTCTTAATTTTAGAGGAAACAAGAAAGACACCCCTTATGCAGCTCAGTTAGTTGCAGAAACAGCTGGAAAAAAAGCAAAAGATATGGGATTATGTCAAGTTGCTGTTTATGTTAAAGGTGCTGGTGCTGGTCGTGAGGCTGCAATTCGTGCACTTCAAAACACTGGACTTGAGGTAACCTCAATCAAAGATGTTTCCGGAATACCATTTAATGGTTGCCGACCATCTAAAAAGAGAAGGATGTAAAGGAGAAAGATTATGGCTAAATATTGTGGAGCAGATTGTAGATTATGCCGACGTGAAGGCTGTAAACTATTCTTAAAGGGCGACCGTTGTGTAACTGGAAAATGCGCAATAGAAAGGCGTCCGACAATTCCTGGTGAACACGGTGATGCAAATGCACGCCGTAAGCCAGCTACAGGATATGTTTTACAACTTCGCGAGAAGCAAAAAGTTAAAAGAGCTTATGGGCTTTTAGAAAAACAATTTAAAGAATATTACTTTGAAGGTAAGCGTCAAAAGGGTGCTACCGGTGAAGTTATGTTGTCTTTATTGGAAAGAAGATTAGACAATGTTGTATATCGTTTAGGCTTTGGGGTTTCCAGAGCACAATGTCGTCAAATCGTGAACCACGGACACATCACAGTAAACGGAAAGAAAGTTGATATTCCATCATACCAAGTTAAAGTAGGAGATGTGATTGCTATTCGTGAAAGTGATCACGATACAGAACTCTTTAAAGATTTGAAGAAAAACAAAACTGTAACACCAAAATGGTTACAACTTGATTCTTCAAATATGAGTGGTAAAGTGATTGCTGTTCCTGACCGAAGTGATATAGACCTCAACATTGCAGAACACTTGATCATTGAGTTGTATTCAAGATAATAGGTTAGGAGGAATTTATTATGATGCAAATAAACAAACCAAATTTAACATATAAAGAAGAACAAAATGGTGCAGTTACAACATTTGTAATCGAGCCAATGGAAAAGGGGTTTGGTACAACAATAGGAAATGCTATGCGTAGAGTACTACTTGGCGGACTTCCAGGTGCAGCTCCTATTGCAGTAAGAATTGCTGGTGTTCAGCACGAGTTTTCAACAATACCAGGTGTTGCTGAAGATGTTGCTGATATTATTCTTAACCTTAAATCTTTGATTGTTAAAACAACAAACACAGACCCAAGCTTCAGAACAACAGTATATCTTAAGAGCAAAGAGCCTGGTGTCCTTTATGCAAAAGATATTATTGTAAATGATGAAGTTGAAATTATAAATCAAGATCTTCCAATATGCACACTTGCGAAAGGTGCAGTTGTAGATATGGAGATTATTATTGGTCGTGGAAGAGGTTATGTTCTTGCAAAAGAAAACAAAGGCTCTGTTGATAGTATTGGATTTATTGCTATGGATTCAATATTTACACCAGTTAAAAAAGTTAGATACTCTGTGGAAAACGCTCGTGTGGGACAAGATATCAACTATGACAAACTTACAATGGAGGTGACAACAAACGGTGCAATTTCTGCTAAAGAAGTTGTTAGTTTGGCTGCTAAAATTGTAAACGACCATATGAAAATGTTTATTTCACTTGTTGAGACAATGGAAAATACCGAGATTCTTGTTGCAAGACAGGAAGACAAACAACAAAAAGTTCTTGAAATGTCAATTAACGACTTGGAACTTTCGGTAAGAAGTACAAACTGTTTAAAGCGTTCTAATATTCTAACTGTAGAAGACTTGGTTCGAAAAACAGACCGTGAACTTGGAAAAGTTCGTAATTTAGGACAAAAATCTTTAGAAGAAGTTAAAAACAAGCTTGTTGAACTTGGATTAACTTTAAAAAGTGAAGACGAATAGAAGGAGATAAAAGATGGCAGGTTATAACAAATTAGGAAAGAGAGCATCTATCCGTGATGCCATTATTTGTCGTCAAGTTACAGATTTGCTTTGGTATGGAAAAGTTGAAACTACCTATGCTCGTGCAAAGGCGGTTCAAAGAGTTGCTGAAAAGATAATTACTTTGGCGGTTAATACATATCAGGATACTGTAACAGTAACAAAAACAGTTACAGATGACAAAGGGGTTAAAAGCAAAAAAGAAGTTATCAACGATGGACCTAAGAAATTAAATGCTCGTCGTAAAATTATGGCTCAGGTTTATGATATTCAAGAACAAAGAGCTGAAAAAGAATCAAAGTCAGCATTTATTGCAAGAACAGAGGGAATTTATCATCCATTACTTGAAAAGATTTTTAATGTGTATGGACCTCGTTATGCAAACAGAAAAGAAGAAACAGGCCAGGGTGGTGGATACACACGCGTTGTTAAAGTTGGATCACGTCGCGGTGATGCTGCTGAAGTTGCTATTATTCAGTTGGTATAATTTTTGATATATAAACGCAAAAAAGGAACTAATTATAGTTCTTTTTTTATTATAGTATAACAATAAATAGTGAAACGAAATCAGTAGGTGGCATTCAAAATAAAAAACTTAGGAATATATTAGATTATTCATACTTGTTAATCTTTTTGTGTTGTAGAACTTTAATTTAATCTTCTATAAGCAATTTTCTACTAGTTGTAAATATCTTATGGTATGATTTCTATAGGAGATTAAAATTAAAATTTTTTATTTTTGCACCTTAAAAATTGGGGCCATTTCAATAGTTGTGGGTCAAATTTCACATATTAAAACATAAAAATAATGCCTTTTTAAAAATTTTTTCAGCAAAACTTAGAAAAATTTAGTAATTTTATGTTATAATAAGCTTATAATAAAAAAGGATATTACAAAATTATGCGTAAAATTAAAGTTGTTGTTTTTGATTTTGATGATACTTTATATAAAGCAAACGATTGTTCTAAACTGTGGAATGAATATTGTAAAATAGGTCTTAGATATATGTTTAGAGAGTTAACTGATGCTCAATTTGACGAATTACTCAAAAAAGAGAACATTCAGATTGTAAGAAATAATACACTAATTAAGGTGCTACAAAAATATAACAAAAATATACAAGATTGGCTTGATTATCGTGCTTGTCATAATTGTGAAATAGATTTTAGTCAGATTAAAAAGATTTCAAATGATGAACTTAAAAAATTTGCTTCTCGCTATACACTTTATATTGTCTCCAACAATGTTCCTACGGGGATTAAATTTATTTCAAAAAAGACTGGGTTAGATTTAAGTATTTTTAAAGAAATAATTACAAATGATTATAAAAATGATATAGGGAAAAAGCAATTTTACGAATATATTATTAAGAAAGAAAAAATAAAGCCAAATGAACTTTTTGTGATAGGTGATGATTATTCTACGGACATATTGCCAGCAAAAGAAATAGGTGCAGAATATGCTCTAGTTAATTCCTGTGATTTTTCTGTTAGAAGTTTGGGGCTTTAATTCTTTTGCTTGGTTTTAGTTTAAATTTGTAATTATTGTAATACTTATTAGCTTTACTCATAATGGTGTTATGTAAAAATATAATTTTAGAAATTTGCTAAAATCTGTATACATAAAATAAAATTAGTAAGTTGTTCACGATTATTTTTTGTATAATATTGCTATTTTATTTATAATATGTTACAATTTTATAATACAATAATTAAAAGGAGAAAATTATGTCAAAAATTAAAAGAAGTTTACAACTTTCTGCAGCTATCGTAAGTATAGTTTTTGGAGGTATTCTTGCTATTTCTGGTATCTACACAGCATACTTGCTTGCTTCATATGGTACTTATGGTGATTTTCCAGTTGGTTTGTATATCGCTGTTTCTGTAATGATAGTTTTATTTGCAGTTGCTATGATAGTTGTTTGTTCGCTAATGTGCCCAGATCCAAATAAAAAGGAAAATCCAACAAATTATACAGGACTTACAATTACTGGGTTAGTACTTAATGCTTTACTTGTATTTTTGTACATTTTGTCTGGTGACTTTTTAATTATGCTTTTGCCACTTGTAAGTGTGGGATTATTTATTGCTACTCTTTGTGTTAAAGATATGCCACAAGTACAAACTGAAGTTAAAGAAGAAGTTAAGAAGCAAGAAAAATCAGAATCATCAAATAATAAAATTGATTCAATTCGTAAATTGCACGAAGATGGAATTATAAATGAAGATGAAATGAAATCATTAATTATAAAGGAATTAGAAAAATAACTACTAAAAATACTACTTTACAGTAGTATTTTTAGTTTATATATTACTTTTTTCTTTCAATCAACACTAAAAATTAATTGGAAACCAACATCTTATGGTACTAAAATAAAGGATAAAAAATAATGTATATACATTGAAGAATAAAAACAATGAATTTGAAAATATGAAGGACTTTCTTGATTGGAAATAAATCTATCAAAATTTACCGTATTTCTTATTACATTATCTATCACATAATTCTAGAACCTTTTTTATTGTATTGGCAGTTCTAATCGTAACAGAACCTTTTATTGAAGAACTTGATGTTTTTATCCGCCAATTTGCCTTTGTGTAACTTTTTAAATCAAATGACCAAAAAATAAAATTTTTGTCTTTTTCTATTTTTTCAATGTTAATGCTTGGCTTTCCAATATTTTTATATATTTCATCGTATGTTGATGGGGGGATTATAAATATTAAATTGTCATAAATGTCTTTCTTGCCCTTATTCCACCAAGTAGGGTTGTGATTAAAAACATCTTGAAGCTCTGCTTTAGTGATAACTAATACAGGTACTAAAAGATTAAATTTCTTTCTTATGATTGCAGATATATGTTGCATTAAGCTTTGTTTATCGCTATCACTTTCAAAAATAACATTTCCACTATTAAGACAGGTGGAAACATTTTTGTAATTGTATTCTTGTAGTGCTTTTTTTAGTTCTGTCATTGAGATTTTATTTTTTCCACTTACATTTATTCCACGAAGTAGTGCTATATATTTCATTAAAAATATTCCTTTTTATATAACTATTTTCTTAAATAAGATTATTTTTTCTTTTAAAGATATTTTTATAGCATCGTAGCCAAAATTATTTAGCTCTTTTTTAAATCGTAAAAATGAATGGTCAATTTTAAATCCGCAAATGTTTTCAATCTCACAAAAACTTAATGAAAGCTCATTTTTATTTGAATTTTTTATGTAAATCCACAATTTTTCATATTTACTCATTTTTATCCTCTTGTATTGTTATTTCACTATAAACATTTTTTAATTTATTAACTAGGTCATTTCGTTTTATGTTTCTTTAAAGTTTTTGAAACAAATATCTATTTCACTTAATTTACACGTATGAAAATCTTTTATAAAAAACCCACTAGGGTTTTCCTAATGGGCAAACTTTGATAAATACTATTCTGTTTTGCAGTAAAATGGTGACCCCAACGGGATTCGAACCCGTATGTCCAACGTGAGAGGCTGGTGTACTAACCATTATACTATGGGGCCATTCACAAATATAGTATAACATAATTTCTTAGATTTTTCAAGCATTTTTATTAATATTCACAATTTTTATTTAGAGTACAAAGTAAAACCTATTTTCATCTTGATTTTCGCATTAGTTTTTGATATAATAAAAACAATAAAATATTAAAAATAGGGAAAAGATTTTCAGAAAGAGGAAAAAGCAATAGATGTTCGCTCATTTTAGACCAGTATTTGTCGCGTTTTTAAATTTAGCTTTAGGAATTTGGTTTGCTGAACTTTTTAGACAAGGTAAGATAGTTTATTTTATAGTTTTTGTTTCTATTTTAAGTTTGGTTATACTATTGTCATTTTTTCACTTTTTTCTTAAAACAAAATTTTTTGATTACTTATGGAAAACACTCTGTGTAACTATTACCGCTTTAATTTCATTTTTAATTGGTTTTGGAATGTTTATTGGTTTATATAATAAAATTTCAAGTGAAAAACGAGCTGATATAAATTCTTCAAGTTTCTATTCAATTGCTGGTGAACTTAGATTTTCACCAATCAAATATGAAGATAGAGTGACTATGTTTATTGACGATGTGATTCTAACTGATAGTGGAGAAGAAGTTTTCAACCTTGAATCAGGTATGTATATTTCAATAAAACTTGAAGATTTATCTGAAGATTCAGATGTTTTTACAGCAAAAGCTGGTGATGTAATTCTTCTTTCGTCAAAAGTAAGAAAAATAAATGTGTTTTCAAAAGATGAAATTTATACATATGCTTATAAAAACGATTACAGATATTTTGCGAATAGTTGTGATGGTAGAATAGATGTAATAGAGGGTACTCAGAGTGGTATTGACAGTGTGCGACAGTATATCAAGGATATATTTTACAAAAGTATGTCAGATAGGTATGCGGGACTGGCGTATGCGTTATTTGTCGGTGATGTTAGTGGTATTGACTATGATATGCAGAACAATTTTGAGATAACAGGTATTGCTCACTTGCTTGCTGTATCTGGTTTGAATACAGCTCTTATGGCAATGGTTCTTGTTTGGATTTTTCGTAAAATTGGTGTTAAGCCTAAATACAGTGTTATCATTGTTGCACTCATTCTTGGATTTTATTGTATTTTATGTGATTTTGCACCCTCAGTATTAAGAGCGAGCTTAATGTCTGTGTTCCTTTTGTTTGGTCAAAGTGTTGGAAAACAAACGGATAATTTAACCAGTGTATCGCTGGCGGGAATAATCCTGCTCATTATAAGTCCAATGTACCTGTTTGATTTATCCTTTCTTTTAAGTTTTGCGAGTGTGTTTGGAATCTTTTTCTTATATCCTATATTTGAAAAGATGTTTCTAAAATTAAAACTAGGTAAATTTGTGAGTTCAAACTTAGCATTAAGTTTAGCTGCACAGGTAGCAACACTGCCATTACTTATTAACACTTTTGGAAAAGTTTCGGTAATCTCACTACTTGTTAATTTGATTATAGTGCCTTTTGTGGGGTATGTTTATATTGCTATGTTTGTTTCACTTATGATAATTATGATAATGCCGTTTATGTGGTGGCTTTTGTGGCTTTGCCAATGGGGACTGTGGCTGGTCGATGTGGTTAGCACTTGGTTCGCAACTTGGCCATATGCAATGGTGGAAGTTCAGGCTATAGCAACATTGGTTTTAGTTGTATACTTTATTGCTCTTTTCTGTTTTAGCAGATTTTGTATCGTATCAAAAAGAGGATATAGAATTTCCGTAAATTGCTCAATAGCGGTTGTAGTTGTTTTACTTCTGATTTTAAATTATACAGTTTTTCCTCTTTTAATGTAGACAAAAGTATATTATTATGGTATTATAAAAAAGAGGAGTTAGTTATGAAATTTGCAGAACTAAAAGGTAGCTTAAATCAAAAATTACACAACGCTTATTATATTTTTGGCAAAGATAATTACCTAATGGATTCTGCTATGAATATGATAACAAAAAGATGTGTGAAAAATTTTCCTGATTTTAACATAAACTCATTTAATGATGAGAATTTTGATATCGAGAAAGTTCTAACTTGTTGTCATAGTATTCCAATGTGCGATGAAATGAAAGTTGTTTCAGTTATAAATGCACAACCAGATAAACAAGCAATTGTGAAACTTGAGAAATATTTAAAGTCAGTTAATCAAAGTACCTGCTTAATAATAAAGGATAATGTAAATTTTAATGGGTATAAAGCTATAAGTAATTTGTGCCAGAATGTTGATTGTGATTTTTTGGATATAAAAATGATACGACCTCTTGTTTTGAATATGTTTAAGAAATCTAGTGTCCAAATTGAAGAAAATGCACTTACAAAATTAATAGAATATTGTAATTTTGATATGAGTTTTATTGTAAAAGAAGTGAAAAAACTTGTTTCGTTATGTAAAAGTGGACAAATTGTTACTACTGACATAGTAGATGAAATGGTACACAAAAATTTGGAGTATTCTGTGTTTGAGCTTAGTTCCGCTGTTTGTGAGAAAAACAAAAGAAAAGCTATTGAACTTTTGGAAATAATGCTTGATAAAAAAGAAAGTCCACAAATACTGCTAATGTTACTAATTTCAAATTTTAGAAGAATGTTTTACACATCGGTTACATCTGGGACTGATAAAGAAATTGCAAATCTCCTTGATGTAAAAGAATATTCTATAAAGATGTCTAGAAAACTTATGCAAAATTTCACTCCCAAACAATTAAAAAAAGTGTTAGATTTGGGTGGAAAAGTTGATTTTGATGTAAAAAATGGAAAAATAGATGAGATTAATGCTATTTATTTTTTTGTGAGTAATATAATTTTAATGTAAAAATCACCCGGTTGTGGGTGATTTTTTCTTTTGTGCAAAGCACCTATATTTTGCGATATGTTGCCATATTGCTTCGAGGCAGTGCCTCGTTGTAAGTGGTGAGGCTTTTTCCCTCACGTTATCATTTTATGTTTTCGGTTTTCTTTTTGTGCAGGATATTGAATTAAAATTTGTTAAAATTTCATAGGGTATAGTGCCACACTTTTTTGCGATTTGATTTGCTGTTATTTCTAAGTTCCCACTTTTTCCGAGTACCACTGCATAATCTCCAAGTTTTACCCCTTTTATTTTTGTTATATCAACTATTGTCATACTCATACAAATATTTGCAATTATTTTTGCCTTTTTTCCATTTATTAATACATAACCCTTTTTACTATAAACTCTCATTAGACCATCAGCATATCCAATACCAAGTACTGCTATCATTTTATCACTATGCGTTTTATGTTTATTCCCATATCCAATATATTTGCCTCGTTTTACAAAAGAAATGTTTATAATTCTTGAATACACGCTCATAACTGGTTTTAAGTTTGGAAAATTTCCGTAACCATAAAGAGCTAAACCAACGCGTGCCATTTCATTTTGTTTTTGTTTGCTATAAAATGCTGTTTCAGAATTTGCGTAATGAATAATACATTTTTTTGAAATATTTTTGCAAAAAGCATTAAATTTTGTTAATTGTGCTTGTGTTCGTTTTCCTTTGCCACTTCCGATGTGGGTGAATACGCCTGTAATTTCTATGTTAGAATTTCCCTTTAAAAAGTTTAAGGTATCGCAAAATTGACAACACTTTTCGAATCCAAGTCGATGCATACCGGAATCAATTTTTATGTGAATTTTGCAAATTTTTGTGCTATTTTTAACATTTTTTGCTATTTTTATAATGTCTTTTTTGCAAAACACACCTAAATCAATATCATTTTCAATTGCTTTATTTATTGAGGAATAATCCAAAACTCCAATGACAAGTATAGGTTTTTTGGTATATTGTCTTGCTATTAGAGCTTCTTTTATATTATTTACAGCGAAGTAATCAACAATATTCTGAGTGGCTTTAATTACTTTTTCGATACCGTGACCATAAGCGTTGGATTTCACTACTGCACACAATTTGCTGGGATAATTCCATTTTTTAATTATTATTGCGTTATGAAGGAGTGCTTCTTTATTAATAAGTTTTAATGAGTTTTTAATCATAAAATTATAATATTATTCAAAAATTCTTAATGTGTTTTAATTGCTTTTTTTTCTTTTCTTTGCTATAATGTTTTACGAGGAAAGGTAGATGGAAAATAATTTAATTTTTAATAATGACAATTTGTTTTCAAAAAATTTAATTGATAAACAATTTGGAATAAATAATTTGGATTTGGAAAGTGTGAAAGAACAGTCCAAAACGGTTTTTAATGCTGTAGTAAAAGATTTAAAAAAAGAGGCAAAAGCATATTTTAATTTAGTAAAAGATTTGGGTGATATTGAAAGGCTTGAACAATTTGAAGATGAGATTTCACATAAGTTTGATGATTTTGTAGTTTTTGGTATTGGTGGTTCAGCTCTTGGAGCGAGAGCTATTTTTGAGGCGCTTACAAACAAGTTTTATAATGAAAATAAAGATGTTAGAGTGGGAAGACCAAGAATTTTTGTTTGTGATACTATTGATCCTACAGATTTTGTTTCTATCTTGGAAAATATAGATATAAAAAGAACTATGTTTTGTATTGTTAGTAAAAGTGGTTCAACAGTTGAAACAATGATTCAATTATCTATCGTTGAATCTAAATTAAGGGCTGTAGTTGGAGATATTTTTAACAATCATTTTTGTGTTATAACATCAAATAAAAAAGGTAAATTAAATCTTTGGGCAGAGAAAAATAAAATACAGACTTTTTATTTTGAAGAAGATTTAAGTGGAAGATTTTCTGTCCTTTCTGCAGTTGGGCTTCTACCAGCAATTGTTTGTGGTGTGAAAATTAGAGAACTCCTAAATGGTGCAAAAATTATGCTTGAAAGGTGTGAGAAATTTGAAGATAATCCAGCACTTTTTGGTGCAATGATTCAGTATCTGTCTATAAAAAAAGGAATAAGTATATCATACTTGATGCCTTATTCTGAAAGATTGCGTGTTTTTTCTGAATGGTATTGCCAGCTTTGGGCTGAAAGTTTGGGGAAAGAAAAGAATAATGTGGGTGATTGTTTGAATATCGGACAAACTCCTGTTAGGTCTGTTGGTACTGTTGATCAACATAGTCAAATGCAATTGTGCCTTGAAGGACCTTTTGATAAAATTGTTACTTTTATTCAAATCCAAAATTTTGTAAAAGATGAAATAATCCCGGAAAATCCAGAACTGCTTCCAAGCTTTTATTTTGGAAAGAATTTGTCGCAAATTTTAAACACATCTCAAACAGCGACAGCAAAAGCGCTTCGCGAAAAAAATCGAGTAAATCGAACCATTATTGTTCCAAAACTTGATGAGTACGCGTTGGGGCAGTTGTTTATGTATTTTATGTTGGAAACTTCTTTTACAGCAGAATTTTTTGAGATAAACGCTTACAATCAACCAGCCGTAGAACTTATAAAACAAAATATGAAAGATATGCTCGCAGGTTAGTTTGCGAAGTAGGTGGTGATATGGAGGTATTTCAGAAAAATTATTTTTCTCCTATTGGAGAGATTATAATGGAAGGTGATGGAGAATTTCTTACAAGCTTACAGTTTAAAACTTTAAATAATAAAAGCGATGAATTTCAAGTTAACAAAAAAAGTTTACAAATTTTTGTGGAAACTGAAAAGTGGCTTGATATTTATTTTTCTGGCTTAAAGCCAAATTTTACTCCAAAATATAAGGTACAAAACGCTTCGACATTTAGACAACAAGTTTTGGAACTTGTTTCTCAAATACCTTTTGGCTCTACTGTTACATATAAACAGATTGCTGAAAAAATAAAATTAGTGCGAGGCGTTGAAAGAATGTCTGCACAGGCTATTGGTGGTGCTGTTGGTTGGAATCCAATTTGTCTTATCATTCCTTGTCATCGAGTAGTTGGTAGTAAAAGTCTGGTAGGTTATGGCGGGGGACTTGATAAAAAAATAGAACTCTTAAAACTTGAAAAAGTTCAAAATCTACCATTTTTATTAAATTAATATTATAGAGGCGAGTTCATTATCTTAGTAAGAGTTAATAGAACTCATTTTTCTTTTTGCAGTATTTTGTACTTTTTGTTGTCGTATTATTTGATAAAAGTTTGATAAATTTTCTATTACTGAATTTCAATTCGAATCATTCATACTTTAAATAGGTTTTAAAGTCAAGGAAATTCCAACCGAACGATATGGGGCGGGACAAAACCGATAGACATACATAAAGTTCCATTTACAAAAACATATGTTTTTTGCTGGTTCTTATGGTGTTAGTTGGTGCTGAAGGATGGACTCGAACCTTGGACCAACTGATTAAGAGGTGTGATTAAAACTTGTTAAAATGGTTAATTTTATGACTTAAAAATCCCTTTAATCCCTTATTTTATCTAGTAAATTCGTGTTATATAATTTAATTTCGTCTTATATCAATTTCTATTTATTTAAGTTTTTAGTGTGAACTTTTATAAAAGTTTGAAATAACCGAGTTTTAAAGGATTGTATTTAATAAAATTTCACTTTAAATATTCAGATACTTGACAAAATTTGATTTAAAGTTATATAATTGAAAAGGTTGTTGTAAGGAATATATTTGTTATGGAAAATGATATTATAGAAATTAAAAACCTTGATAAATCTTTTGGAGATATCCATGCTGTTGATAACTTATCATTTAAAGTTAAGCGTGGTGAATTATTTGCATTTCTTGGTGTAAATGGTGCTGGGAAAAGTACCACTATTTCAATTATGTGTGGGACTCTTAACAAAGATAATGGAAAGGTTATAATAGATGGTAAAGATATTGATACCCAAATTTCAAGTATAACAAAAGAAATTGGTGTTGTTTTTCAAAACTCTGTTTTAGATAAAGTTTTAACTGTAAAAGATAATTTAATTTCCCGTGCTAGTCTTTATGAAATTTATGGACAAGAAGCCAATAAAAGAATTCTTGAACTTGCTGAACTATTAGATTTTAAAAATTTACTCAATCGAACTGTTGGAAAACTTTCAGGTGGACAAAGGCGAAGAATTGATGTTGCTAGAGCTCTTTTACACAATCCCAAAATACTAATATTAGATGAACCAACTACTGGTCTTGACCCACAAACAAGAAAAACATTATGGTCTGTTATTGATATTTGTAGAAAAAAACAAAATATGACAGTATTTTTAACCACTCATTATATGGAAGAAGCATCTGATGCAGACTATGTTATTATTCTTGATAATGGCAAAATATCCACCGAAGGAACTCCCTTAGACTTAAAAAACAAATATTCGGGCGATTTTATAAACATTTATAATGAAACCGAAGAAAATGTTAAAAAATTAGGCGTTCCATATGAAAAAATGGGAGATTTTTTCAGGCTTGAAGTTAAAGATACCGAAGAAGCAAAAAATCTTATTATAAAATATCCAAAGTTATTTAAAGATTTTGAAATAACAAAAGGTAAAATGGACGATGTGTTTTTAGCCGTAACTGGCAAAAAACTTGTAGGGGGTAATTAAGATGAAGACTTTATTTTATATGACAAAACGAAATATGAAAATTTTTTTTAAAGATAAAGGGATGTTCTTTTCTTCTCTTATAACACCTATTATTTTATTAGTATTGTTTACAACCTTTTTAGCTAGAATTTATAAACAAAGTTTACCAGCAGGGCTTACTGAAGGAATACAAAACGGCATTGTAAATGGGCAATTATTTTCCTCTTTATTAGCAGTAAGTTGTGTAACCGTTGCTTTTTGTGCAAATATGCTTATGGTTATAGATAAAGTTAATGGCACAAAAAAAGATATATATATTACACCAACTAAAAAATCTACCATTGCTATGTCATATTATTTTGCATCATTATTTGCCACATTACTAGTTGCACTCGTTGGTACAGTTGCATGTTTTATTTATATTGGTGCAACAGGCTGGTATATGTCCTTTGGAGATATAGTTTTAATTTTTATAGATTTATTCATGCTTAGTCTATTTGGAACAGCATTATCTTCAATTATAAATTGTTTTTTAACATCTCAAGGACAAATATCTGCCATTGGAACTATTGTTAGTGCAGGATATGGTTTTGTATGTGGAGCCTATATGCCTATAGCTCAAATGGGCTCAGTTATGCAAAATATTTTAGCATTTTTGCCTGGGACATATGGAACATCTCTCCTTAAATATCATGCTTTGAGTGGCGTATTTAGAGAAATGTCTAAA
>DLKQ01000015.1:0-11099 GCA_002477805.1 Christensenella sp. UBA7584
TTTCGCTGTCGAGAATTCTATACTCAATTGTGTAATCGCCGAGTTCTGAAAAAGTAAAATCAGTAATTTCCTTGTTAAAAGCAATTTTTTCATCACCTGTTTCACTATACTCAACCCTTTTTCCTACTTCATCTTTTGTGTAATAAATTACTCTCTTGTAATTCAATTTTGTTGTGTCGTTTTTAACAACATCTTTGTCCATACCAAATAGAGCTGGCAAGTCATATGTGTCGCCTTGTTTTACAACACTAGGAATCTTCCATTCAGCAGTGTCAAGCTCACCTTTTTCAGCTTTTGCTTTCATTTCAACAATGTCGGTATCAAGAGTCTCTGCGGTACTTCCATAGCCTTCAACAATATAACCAGCACCACTTGCACTTGATTTTTTAACTGTAACTTTGTTTATGTCTGTACTCTTTTCCTCAGTATTTCCAAAGAAGTCTGTAACCTTGTATGAAATTGTGTAAGTTCCAGGGAATTCTGGGGTAAACTTAAATTCTTTAAGTGAAGGTGTGTTAGCTGTAGTGTATGTTTTTGCTGTATAACTATTAGCATCTGAAGGTGTTGCTACAATTTCAATTTCAGTAAATACATCAACTTCCGCACTTGCATTATTCAAATCAACAACAACTGGTTTTGGCAATGTTGTCTCTTCAAAAGCAGTTAATGTTGTAGGAAGAGTAGCTGTTCCTCCGTCAACTGATGTCCAACTTTTAATTTGAAGGTCTGTTTCAATAGTTTCTTGAGAAAGAACGAAACTTAATTCTTTTCTAATTGTAAAAGAATCTTCTGCAGTGTAACTATATGTTACGTTATAAGTTCCAAATTCAGCTGTGTCTGGAATTGCCCAAGAATAATAGCCCTCATCGTTTTTCGTTAAAGCAATTACATTACTTTTAGGGTCAACAACTTTTAGTTCAAAAGTTCCAGAAGTTGGTTCAACTGGAGTTGTACTATCATCAGCTTTTCCATTAACAAGGTCGCCATTTCCATTGTAGATAAATGGATAAGGGAATGTTAATGTGTTACCACGATTAACCTTTGATGGGATAATTTGTTTTGAGTTAGATTCCCATTTGAATGTTGATGTATCTGTTTTTACAACAACATCAACGCTAGCAGTTGTTTCAACATTTTCAGCAGTTTTCAAAGAGTAAACAACTTTATAGTTGCTTATTCCATCAACTAGATAAAGTTTTCCATCTTTGTATTCATTTCCGTTTGCTGTAAAATTGCCTTTTACATCAATTTCGTAACCGCTACCACTAAAACTGCTTGCATTTTGTGGGTATGCAATAATGCTTAATGTATTTCCGGCTGTATCAAAATCTCCATAAACACTTGGTAGATTTACATACTTTCCAGAAGCATCTGTTTGAACACTATAATCCGCTGTGCCAATACGCAAAGTTTCACCTATGTTCTTTGAATAAGTTGAAACAGCCGCAAAAACAACTGATGGCAAGCCAAAAGTCATTCCAAGCATAAATGCAACTGTTATAATCAACATTGAAATTGAAAATTTCTTCATAACTTTAGTTTTCATTTAAAAGCTCCTTAATCTTCTTGTTGTAATAATGATATTCTACCTCATTTCACCCCATTTGTCAACAAAATAGAGTGAAATAATCAATGTTTTTGCCAAAAATCTTCACTTTATTACACAAACATTTTTTGAAATTATTAAAATTTTATGCTGTCGAATTATATCCTAAAATTGCTCTTTTTGTCATCAAACTTTTTCAAACTCAAACAATTTTTAAGAATTATGCACATTTTAAGAGAAAACTTAATAGTATGACTATGTGGGGAAGAAAGGATAAAAGTTTTAAAGAAACACAAAAGATAAGTACATATTAAAAAATGTTTGAAATACTCATTAGAAATTTAAGGAGGAACATAAGATGTTCGATAAATTATTTGGTGGAATGGAAAATTGTGGTTGTGGTTTTGGAAAATCTAAAAATTCTAGCTGTGATGTATTAACAATTTTAGTCATAATTTATGTTTTAATGAATTGCGGAATTTTTAATTGCGGAATTGACATTTGCACTATTTTAATTCTTTTACTATTCTTCTGCTGTTGTTTTTGCAACAAAAAGAAATCATATAATGCTTGCGACTGCTAAGTCAAATTTATAGAATAAAGAAAAGAACATAACCAACCCGTTATGTTCTTTTTATAAATTTTACTTTTTTTAAAATTTTGCTACTATCACCTTTAAACAGTTTTTACTTCGCATTTTCCTGTATCTGTTGTGATTATTACACTCACATTTTCTCCACATTCACACGAAAAAACAACAAGCCAATATTTATTTTCCGCTACTTGTTTTATGTCTGCGACAATCTTTACATAGACCTCAAAATTTTGATGTTTTGCAATGTCCACAACTTTTGCTTGAACTTCGCTAAAAGCTATTTCTAAGGCCTGGTTTGCAGTTACCTTAAAATCACACGACAAACACTTTAGCTCTGCTGTTTCTTCATTTTCACCATCGCTAATTTTAACAGAAATTTTACTGCCATCTTCTACTTTTTTCCCAATATCACCTGCATAACTATCATCAAATGGGCTGTTTTCAAATTCGCCCGAAAAATTTGCATCATCAATAGTTACCGTGTATGAAAGGCATTTTGTTTCTTGTTTTTCTTTCGGCATTATAGTAACTACACCAAATTCAACCTTTGATTCACTTTTACCATCTAATTTGTAAGGAGACTCCCTTAATCCACTAGAGAATGATACATAATAATTTTCTGTTTCACCTTGAAAATAGTTATAACGTATGTCCGATACTCTGCTTTTACATACAGATAGTAAATCATTTGAACAAGCTGTAAAAAGCAGACAAAAGCATAAAGTTACACTCAAAGCGTAAAAAACCAATTTTTTGTTCATAAAACTATACCTCGCTGATAGAAGTATATGTATCAAAAAATTTAAAAAGAACAAAAAAGTAGAATTTTACAAAAACTTTTTTAAACTTAATGTAACATTCTAGATTTTCTTATTAAAACTGATCAAGCTTTTCTACTCTTATTTCGTGTCTACCACCATCGAATGGTGTGTTTAAAAATGTTTTTATTATTTTTCTGCGCAAGCGATTACAACCAGATGAACCCAACACAAGAACATTGGCATTATTGTGTGACCTTGCAAAAAAGGCATCACGAACAGACCTACATAGCGCACCACGAACACCCCTAAACCTATTAACCGCAATAGACATTCCAATTCCTGTTCTACAAATTAAAATACCAACAGATTGTTTATTTTCAATAACCTTATTAGCAAGCTTTTCAGCATAATCAGGGTAATCAACACTATCAGTTGTATTTGTCCCTAAATCTTCAAATTCTAGTTTGTGTTTTTCAAGAAGTTTTATTACTTTTAATTTTACCTCATACCCCCCGTGGTCACAAGCTATATAAATCATAATTTATCTCCTATTTGGCTTTTTCAACCTAAATTTTTGTTTTTCACCATTTTTAAAAACATAAAGCGGATATTTTTCTTTTCTAAGTGGTAATTCAATTATCTTTTCTCTAGAAGCTTCAATTTTACCGCGAAAATAAGCATTTTCACACATTTTTTTTATTCGCAAAGAATTTATAAAAATAACAATCCCAACAGCAAGAGAAGCACAGAGAACTAAAAGTATTATTAATAAAAATATGTAATTCATTAAAAAATATTCTCCTTTGTTGTTTTTAAAATAGGAAATCTAGGTTCCAAACCAGAATATTTATCAAAAGCTAAGCACTCCGGTTGATACCTTACTCCGTTGATTTTAAATCCATCACCGTGAAAATCTGTTCCACCTGTTGGAATGAGATTATTTTCCACACAATAACTGTATGTCCACAAACTATCTTCAATCGTAAATTTTTTATGAATACACTCAAAGCCATCTAAAATATTTAATTTATGCAAGTTTTGAACAAGTTGTTTTGGATCTTTTTCACCATAGACAAAGAATGGATGCGCAAATATAGCGAGCCCACCTGCTTCGTGAATTTTTTTACAAACAAATTCTATCGGTGGAGTTTCGCTCACAATATCAAAACAATGGAAGAGCGAACCAGGTCTAATCATATGGTCTCGATACAAATTATCTGAGTGGCTTATTCTATATCGACTATAAAGCATTTTATTTTCTGGGTGTTTTGCCAAATCATCAAAGAAACATTTGTGAGCAGTTCTAAAGATTGGGTCAAACTCCAAATCTTTAGAAATTTTAAAGCCCAAATTCCTACCAGTTTCAATAAGCTTTTTAAGTCTTTCAATTTCTATTTCACACTGAAATTGCCAAGTTAAAGCTTCAAACTTTGCAAGAGTGTCTAAGTCAAAATCGTAAGCCAAAACTTCATATTTTTTGTTATTGTACGACACTGCAATTTCACAGCCATTTACATACCTTCCTTCAAAACCAAAACGATCTTTCAGACTCCTTACTTCAAAATTTGCATCAAGAACATCGTGGTCAGTAAAACTAAGCACATCGACCCCCCTTTTGCCAGCAAAAGATAATAATTCGGGAACACTAAACATTCCATCAGAATATTGGGTGTGAATGTGCATATCAAGAAGGTCACCTTGTTTATAAAGTCTATTCATTTTTTCTCCTGTAAAATTATTCTACTGTTTCGTCAAGATAGGTTGCTTCCAAATCAGCTATGTGAAAAAGAAGTGTTGCTGGATATTGATAAAAAGCATCGCTTAGACCAAATGCTCCACCCCTAACTCTACTATCAAAACCACCCATATGCCAATTTATTGCCATAGCTTCTTCTCGCGAAAGTCTCATAAATCCGCTAATAATGTAGACAGATTTTTCTCCGTGTCCATAAGGAAGTTGATCTTCAACTGTATAGTATGGTTTTTGGACCCAAATATTATCAACTTTTACATTTCTCAACTCTTGTTTGTAAGTTTGAACTTTACATATGTCGTGAAGCAAACTAATTGTTGTTGCACTTTCAAGAGATATTTTTTCTTGCCACTTTTCCCCAAACTCACACTCCAAAATTTTTATAAATCGCTTGTAAGCGTTTAGCGAGTGAAAACAAAGCCCCCCTTCAACATTCGAATGGAATCTTGCACTTGCTGGACAAGTAAAGAAATCGCTTTTTTTAATCCATTCTAAAAGCTTGTCTGCCCCATCACGTTTTATATTTGTTTGAAATACATTAATAAATTCTTCTCTATTTCTTTCTATCATAATATATATAATACCAAATCTTTGTTATATTTTGCAATTATTTTAAGGCTTTTTATTTAAAAAATTTTTAATTATCATAAAAAAATAAAAAAGAAAGCAAATTTTGCTTCCCTTTACACCTCTTACAGATAAACCATAACTGTAACTAAAATTGCAAAAACCGAAAAAGCAAGTTGCATTGAAAGTTTGTTTTTACTGCTTTTATATGCGAAAACCAAACTTGCAACAGCTAAAATTGTTGTAAACATAAAGAATACACCACAAGTAACACCTTTAACATTTACACCAAAACAAGCAAGAACTGCATACAAAAAAGTAAATGCAAGTGATGTTATTGCAATAATACTAGAAAGACTACTTACTGAAAAACTCAGGTTTATTTGAGGGTAGTCTCCGCCATCTTTTTTATCCTCTTCAGACTTGTAGCTTTCATTTTCCGCATAAATAGTGTCATAAGGGGTAACTTCTTTTGGCTGAGCATCAGCTTCAACTAATAGGTTTTCTTCCTTCTCCTTTTTATTCATTTTCAATTCTCCTGTTTATTCCTATATATATTATAACATTGAAAAATCAATTTTGCAAATATTTTTACGATTTAATTTGACTTTTTTACCCAAAAAGAGTATTTTTAATTATATTAGTTAAGAAATGAGCTTGAAGGAGTTAAAAATGTTAAAAATTGAAAAACTTGGTTACATCTCAGACGATGGTAAAGAAATATTAAAAAACATAAATTTGACTTTTGAAAAAGGAATAAATGTTATTACAGGTCACAACGGAAGCGGAAAAACTACTTTTGCCAAAATTCTAATGGGAATTGAGAAACCAACATCAGGGAGAATTCTTTTAGATAATGAGGATATTACAAATTTGTCACTAGACGAAAAAGCAAAAAAAGGTATTAGTCTCTCTTTTCAACAACCGGCAACATTTAAAGGAATAAAAGTTATCGACCTATTAAAACTTGCTAACAAAAATCTAGACACAATCCCAAAAGCTTGCGAATATCTTTCAAAAGTGGGTCTATGTGCTAGAGATTATATTCATCGCGAAGTAAGTAAAAATCTTTCAGGTGGCGAACAAAAAAGAATTGAAATCGCATCAGTTCTAGCTAAAGGTGGAAATATTATGATTTTTGACGAACCAGAAGCAGGAATTGATATGTGGGCTTTCGATGAACTTGTAAACTTGTTTGAGGAATTAAAAAACAAAGTTGTAATTATCATAAGTCACCAAAAAAGGATATTAGATATTTCAAATAAAATTTATCTTTTCAATAATAAAAATGTTGAAGTTATAACCAAAGAAGAACTGAATAACACTTTAGACAAAAAATGTAGTAAATTGAGGAGTTAATTATGTTGACTGATTTAGAAAAGGAACTGCTAGCACAAATTGCAGATTTACACAAAATTCCAGAATGTTCAATAAACATACGAAAAAATGGAGAGTGCGAATTAAGAAAAACATCAGAAGATGTAAATATAGTTTCAAAAACGGACAAGCCTGGCATTGATATTATAGTAAAAGATGGAGTGAAAGGCAAAAGCTGTCACATACCTGTTATAATTTCAAAAATAGGACTTACAGACAATGTTTACAATGACTTTTTTATTGGAAACAATGTTGATATAACCATTATTGCTGGCTGTGGAATTAGTTGCTCAGAGAAAGGAAAAAGTGAACACAATGGAATACATCGCTTTTTTATTGGAAAAAACTCAAAAGTAAAGTATATTGAAAAGCACCTTGGAATTGGAGATAAAAATGCAGAAAAAAATCTCAGTCCAACAACTGAAGTTATTTTAGATAAAAATAGTGAATTTGAAATGCAAACAACACAGCTCGGTGGAGTTGACTTGTCAAAACGAAAAACAATTGCAACGCTAAAAGCAAATTCTACCCTAATTATCAATGAAGTAATTTATACTACAGACAGACAAAAATGCTCAACAAATTTTAAAGTTAATTTAGTTGGTGAAAATAGTAAGGTTGATGTTGTTAGTCGAAGTGTTGCTAAAGATTTTTCAAGGCAATCATTTAATTCAAATGTGGTGGGAAAAAATTCTTGCTTTGGACACGTGGAATGCGATGGAATTATTACAGATAATGCCCAAATTTCATCAACACCCAAAATTGAAGCAAAAGATGTTAATGCTCTATTAGTACACGAAGCTATGATTGGGAAAATTTCTAATGACCAGATTATAAAACTAATGAGTCTTGGTTTAAATAAAGAACAAGCCGAACAAGAGATTATTAATGGATTTTTAAGAAATTAATAAGATAATTATGAAAAGATTGATAAAAAATAATATTCTATACCATTCACCCCTTTTGAGTCTTATTATCAATGGCCAGCCTAGCCTACACTTCTGTTCTATCGGGCTAGGAATAAATTTGACCTTAACTCAGCACTAAGCTATCATTATATCAAGCTTATCTATAAGTTTTATTCACAAAGAACCAGCAGATAATCTAGTGGTTTTATGTTACAAAAAATAGGAAGAAATTTTCTCCCTATTTTTATTTTTAAAAATGAATACAGAAATGTCATCAAACGATTTTAGTATTTGACTTTTCCCCTACTGCATTTTTTTACCAAAATAATATTCTATCACCACACCAAAACAGCAAATACAGGACTTTTGATTTGTGATGATGTAAAAATCACTATTTTTTTAATTTATAAAGGTATATAAAACTATAATTGCAGGCTATTTTTTACCTATTTTATTGTCCAAAGTGTACTCTACACGCTAAGACATTTCGCAGAGACAAAATAATGCGACGAAGTCAAATTTTTAAAAATTATCAGTTCTGTTCAACCAATGTATTTTCAACGCAAAAAAGAGGTAATTCATACCTCTTTTTTGATTGTATTAGAGCTTGTTAATTGTTTGTGATGCAATTTTTCTTCTTGCTCTTTGTCTTACTGCCCTCATTATAAAGATTATTGCAACTACAAACACAACTACAGCACCAACAACAATGTAGATCCACCAGCTAATTTCAACAGTCGGAGTTGCCAAGATAAATACCCCAAACTTGTCTGTTGTAAGAACAAGGTATTCACCGTCAATTTCAAAGTTTATTGGCATAATTCTTGAAGATTCGTCTTGTTTGTTATAAACTTTTAAGTTTGTATTTTCAAGAAGTCTTCTTTCTGTTAAAATTCTGATTGTTACATTAGAATCTACTTGAACAATATTTCCGTCTTTATCTTTTATGGTAATTATAAGCAATCTCTCAATGCTGTGCTCAAAGTTTCCTGCATATTGTTTTTGCTCATTTCTATCTTCAATTTCTTTTATCTCAACAATTGTTCCAGCTTCAAATCCTGCTGTATTTGAAATAACTACTTTACCATCTTCAGACTGAATTACTCCAAGTTTTACAATAATATCCTTTTCGTTTGTTCCAGTTTCAAATGTATAGTTGTTGTTTCTTGCTAAAATTTTAACTCTATATGTTCCGCTCAAAAGAATTGAAGGTTTTACTTCACCATTTAATGAGTATTCTACATAAATCTCTGGGTCATAGTCTTCAAACATTCCTGATACTTCAAAGTCTGGATTAGCTGGGTCACTGTTTAGGAATTGTTCTTCTATGCTTTCAATTATTAATCTGTCAAAGAATGTTACTGTTAGTACTCGTGGGTTTATCACAACACTAATATCCTTTCCACCAGACCAATATTCATCTGCATATACTCTTAAGACATCGCCTACGCGTAAAATATTATTCTCTTCTGTTAATTCCAAGCCATTCTTGGTAAATCTGTATTTATTTTGAGGAATAACCTTGACATCGCCATTGTTATATGTTGCTTTTACATAAATGTCATCTGTTACAAATTTTGTATAAGCAAGACATTCAAAGCTAAATGGTGATAAATCACTATTTACAACTTCTGTTTCAATAACCGCTACAGGTGTACCAATGATTTCAATTGTGCCAGTTTTTCCTTCATAGTTTGTGGTGTCGTTTGGAACAAATGTCCACTCATAACTGTTTCTTCCGTCTGTAATTGGTTTCTGTACATCTCTAAAGCTTAATGTTCCAGGCGTACTTCCTTCTTGCAATACGAACTGTGTTACTGTTGAAAGTTCAACACCTGTAAAGTATGTGTATTGTGTAAGGTTTGGAAGAATTACTGTTGGTTGCTTTTTGTCTATTGTAAAGGTAATTATCTTTTTACCTTCGTAGTTACCATTTTCTGTCGGAATGATTTCTATTGTTGCTGTTCCAGCATTAATATTATTAATATAGTTAACATAGAAGTCACCAACTTGAGATTCATCACCTTGAACTAGAATTATGGTATTAGTTTCACTTACATTATACTTTACTACCAGGTTTTCTTGGGTAATTGCCTCACCATCTTGATATACTTTAGTTTCAATTCCTTCAACAACAATTTCAGCATCACTCAAGTTCTTTCGCAAAATATTGAATATTGCTTGTTTTTCATCCTTGAAGTTACCTTTTCCAGTAATTGTAATTATGTGCTCACCAGCATTTTTCCAAGAGTCATTATCATCATAAGAAATATCAAAGTCACCACTCTCAAGTTTAATTGTTCCTGCATAAACAGTTATTGTAATATTATCTTTCCTTGAAATATTATCAAAGTACGCTTGTTGTGGATCAATTGCAACTGAAGTTATAGATATCTGGTTAATACTATATTTAATCTCCGTTTCACCTACAAAATTGCCTTTTCCTATGATTTTAATAACCTTTTCTCCAACATTAATATAATCATCGCCATTAAATTGAACTTCAAAGTCTGCATCAGTCAACTCGTGTCCAAGATAATTTCCTAAAATAATTGGTTTAATTTCTTCCGAAGTGTAATCATATGATTCTTTGTAATTACTAAATGTTACATTAGAAACTTTAACTGCATTAATTGCAAAAGTATATTCAGCTTGACCTGTATAATTACCTTTTCCTTTGATGATAACTTTTGCATCAGTTGTTGCATTGATGTTGTTTTTAAAAGTAATGGTGTAGTCTTTATTACTTTCAAGTTTAACTTCAGGTTGTCCTTCAACACTCATAAATACATTCACTGTCGGGCATTGCTCTTCAAAATTAAAGTCAAAGGTTGGAGCAAGTGTTGTGTCATCTGAATCAATCCATTCAATTCTAAGGTTTTTATCACTAATTGCACTTTCACTAATGGTAAATGTTTTGTCAGCAATTTCACCTTTAAAGTTTTTTATACCATTAATCTTCAAGTAATATGTTCCCCTTGCTTGTGGTGTTGCTTCAGTCCATTTTGTGTTGTCACTGTAATAAGTAACTTCAAAATCAGTGTCTAACTTTAGGCTGTAATCATTGTAACTCATATTAATGTCTGCATATTGAACTTCACCATTAAAGAGTTTGTTAGAAATTTCAGCAATTTCTAAATCCTTAATTGATTTTGCAAGTATTGTAAATTTAACTTCTTTTTGTGAATCTGCTACGAAGTTTTTACCCTTTGAAGTAATATAAACAATACCGCCATCAATGACATTTGTATTCTGTCCAAAACTTTTGCTAAATTCAACTTCAATTTCCTCTTTAGTTATTTTTTTGTTTTTGAATGTAATTTGAGTAATTCCAGGCTTAAGTGGTTGACCTGTAAATGTAATTTGGCTATATTCAAGAGTTACGTTGATGTCATCAATACTTGCTTTAGCAATGTCGTAAGTTACTGTTTTTGTTCCAGTAAAGTTACGTTTACCAGAAATAACTACTGTTATAGTTCCTGCATTTGTAAAGTCAGATGTTTCAGCGCCTTCACGCTCAAACTTAACATCAAAATCTTCAGCTTCAATAGTTTTACCACCAAAACTCAAACTTGGTGATTGTTTGTGCTCA
>DLKQ01000015.1:11205-13134 GCA_002477805.1 Christensenella sp. UBA7584
TCTTGCAGTAATTTCAAATGTAAAGTCAAGCGTTCCAGAGTAATTTCGAAGGAATGTTACTCTTGCAATAGCATTAGAAGAAACATTAATGTTATTTACATACTCAATGGTAAAGTCAACTTTTTCTTCTAAGCTTGTAGCATTTTCATATGTTGGTGTAAGAGTTATTGTTGGTTTAATCTCACTACCAGTATATGTTCTATCTCCACTAAACTCAGCTTTAAACATATTTGTATCATTTACCGCATTTCTTTCAATTGTAAATTTAACAGTTTTGCTACCAATAAAGTTTTTGTTTGTGTCTAAAGGAGTAATTGTAACACTTGGCGCCTTTGCATCTGTCTCATTTGCTGTGTTAATGTTATTTGCATAAACTGCACTAAAGTATTCACTTACTAAGTATTCCTTCCCGTTATATACAATTGCAAGATTATCAAATTTAATTTCAGTACCTGTATAAGATTTATTTTCAATCCCTTTGACAGTTATACCCTTACTGCTTAAATCAACTGCAGTTATTTCAAACCCTGTTTGTAATTCACCCGTATAATTGTTTTTAAATACAAACTTAACTGTTGCTGTTCCAACATTAACATGGTCAGAATAGACTATATCGTAGTTATTATCAGGTACAGGTGTACCAGTTGTAGCATCACCAAGAGTAGTATCTATAAGTTCATAATCATCAAATTTGATTTCTGAACCCGTAAATTGAACTTGAGAACTACCACCCTTAACACTAATGTTAGCCCCTGCTTCTCTTGGATTAATTTTGTACGAAATTTGTACAGCATTTCCTGATAGATAACTGCCAGCTTTTGGTGTTACTGTTACAAGAACTCTTACGTTTGCTGAAGTAGTATCATCTGCATATGTAACTGTATATGCCTCATCTTTAGTAAGAGTTTGGTTACCAATCTTTACTGTTACGGTTGGCTTGTGAGAAGTGCCATCATAGTCATACTCGTATTTGTCAAGTGTAATATAGTCAGCAACAAGATCAGTTCCTGTTATTGTAAAGTTAATAACTCTTTCACCTGTATAGTTGCCTTTTGACACCGCTTTAATTGTAATTGTTGCTGTGCCAGTGAATATGTTGTCTGGGTTAGATTCATTTCCATATAAAACAGTGTATACTTCAGAAGAAAGTACTTCACTATTCCAAGTAACGCTTTCAATATTTGGTTTAATTGAAGTTCCAGTAAATTGAATTGTTTGACCTTCTACAAAAGTCTCTCCATTTAGTGTCGCTTCAAATGTCACGATAGAAATATCACGTGGTTTGATTGCAAAGTTTGCACTCTTTCCGTCACCAATTTCATAGTTACTGTCTTCAACTGAAACTACTGTAACAATGGCACCTTTTAGATATTCTGTTCCATCTTCATTCCAAGTCACATCAGTGTTATTTGAATAATCAAATGTAACATTAATTTCTTGTTTGTTAATACTTTCGTCAATTAGTTTTGCTTCTGGCTCCTGTGCCTCTTTGTTGTACTCAACAACTTCACTAACTACGCTAAGAGTAATATCTGAACTTGAAATTTTCTTTTTAGCAATCGTGAAGTTATGTGTTGTTATTGAACCAGAGTAGTTGCTAGATGATGCAGAAATTACAATATCATATATTTCAGCATCAGTTGGTGATTCAAATACCGTTTCACCTTGTTTGTACTCAACGCTAAATTCACTCAAGCCGAGTTTATATCCATTCCAATCAAGAGAAATTGTTGGGGTTTGAACTTTTCCATTATAAACTGGGTTAAATCCGTCAAGGCCACCTACTGTAAAGCCTTCAATTGACATTGCTGTAATTTGGAAGGTTAGTGTTTTTGTTCCAGTATAGTTGTTGTTCTTTCCTGTTACTGTCACAGTAGCTTCACCAACAGTGGTGTTTTTGCCCCAACTATAAGTAATGTCATCTGTTTC
>DLKQ01000024.1:0-612 GCA_002477805.1 Christensenella sp. UBA7584
CATTATTCTTTGTTCACTAAACTTTTGATTTATTCTTTCTCAACATTTTATAATTTTTACTAGTATTATATTTTGGGTTTTGCAAAAGTCAAATTATGTTGCGAAAATTGAAATTGTGAGTTATTTTGCAAAAATTATATGCAAAAAACTTAAAAAATACAGTTTTTTGCGTGTAAATATACAATTTTTAGCACTTTCCTTACAAAAATATGGTACATAGTGCTTAATTTCTAACTATTATTTTTTGTGGTTATTCATATTTATCTCCAAAAAGTCTTACCAATTTTACTATAAAGTTACAATTATATTATCTTCAGAATTTTGTAATCAGTTTGTACATCTTCTCATTTAAGTCAGCACTTCTATTTTACCATTAGTATTTTTCATACTATTTTTTGACTTTTCCCAAGACATAGTATGAAGTTTTTATTAATCTAAAATTTCACTGACTGGTGAGCGACTAAAAAACGCAAGATTTAACATTTAAAAACAGCAGGACATAGAATGAAATAGGTTTACAACACTATTTGAAAACTTATTAAAATTTTCGTAAAAAGGAAAAAGTTATGTTTGAAGATTTTGAATGTGGGTGCAAGAAAAAATGCCAAATTA
>DLKQ01000024.1:664-52369 GCA_002477805.1 Christensenella sp. UBA7584
TGCACCAACTGGGCCTAGAGGAAAACAAGGGCCAACTGGAGCAACTGGGCCTGCTGGAGGTGGAACAATTACAATTGGGAAAACAGTCACCGCTCAGCCTGGAACTAATGCCTTTGTAAGTGACACTATTGTTGGCGACAACCATACTTTAACTTTTGTTATTCCACGTGGTGAAACGGGAGCAACGGGAGCTACAGGAGCAACGGGAGCTACAGGTGCTACAGGGACATCTGGCTCAGCAAGTACAGTGACCGTCAATGGCACACAAACAACAGCACCAGGAACGGAAGCTTCGGTAGTTAATATGGGTGACGAAAATCACTGCGAACTATTTTTCACTATACCACAAGGCCCAACTGGGCCTGCTGGTGCAACAGGGCAAATGGGTCCGACTGGGCCAATGGGTTCGGGCACACTCATTGTTGGTCAAACTGTCACTTCCCTACCCGGAAGTGACGCAAAGGTGACCGATGTTGGAACAGGTGAAAATCACATTTTAGATTTTTCCATTCCGAGAGGAAGCCCTGGTGCTGATGGACAAAATGCAACAATACAGGTTGGCACAACCACGACAACCAGCCCCGAAACTGATGCAAATGTAACAAACACTGGCTCAGCTCAAAACGCAATTTTGAACTTTTCAATCCCTCGTGGGGCAACTGGTGCTGATGGCACTAGTGCAACTATAAAAGTAAATTCTACTTCAACAGCCGAGCCAAACTTTGAGGCGGAGGTTAAAAATAGTGGAACAGACACTGCGGTGCTTTTGGATTTTTTGATACCACGTGGAGCAACTGGTGCTTCGGAAACAATCATTATCGGGAATACAACTACTGGAGACGCAGGAACTGATGCTATCGTCATTGACCGAACTGGCACACCTAATCACACACTAGATTTTGTAATTCCACGCGGTGTTGACGCAAGCGAAACAGCAGGTTATTTTGTGACTCTTGGGAACACTGAAGGTATTGTTATTCCAGACACTGGTCTTGAAATTGCCTCGGGTGGAAGAATACCTATTTCTCGTAAAGAAATGGATACAACAAATGCATTTACTTTAGACACTACCGAAAACACAATAAAATTTGCAAAAACTGGAACTTTTGAAATGACCTTTGTTGTAAATGGGCTAACAAAAAAATCTGGAGCCGTTTTCGACCCTGGAGTTGATTTTTCATCAGTCGGATTTAGGGCTGTAGATGACAATATTGTATTTGTAGGTGCAAATGAGTGGTCGAGTGATGATACCACCCCTCATCAAATAGTCGGAACAGGTATGTTTGTCGCAAACGACCCCGAGAAAAGTTATGAACTAGTCAACTTGCACAATCAACCTCTTTATCTCTTTTCTGGAAAAAAAGATAACACCCTCACAGTCTCCTATTTTACCACCCCAGTTTTAACGCTCAGAATTAGACAAATTAGGTAATTTGCAAAAAGGCAACTAAAATTTTTAAAATTTTTGTGATTTTTAGCTAAAAATTAATAAAAATTTCAATTTTTAATTAAACATTTAACCCAATTTTATCAAAAACAAAAAAGGTAACACTTTTAAGTAAGCAAAAATTATGCAAACTTGACTTGTTACCTTTTTTGTTTTATAAAATATTTAGATTTGCCAATTAATTGGAATTTGACCTGTTTTTTGCAAAAATTTGTTTGCTTTTGAAAAATGTTTACACCCAAAAAATCCAGAGTAAGCCGACAGTGGACTTGGGTGTGATGCGGTCAAAACAAGATGTTTTGTTCGGTCAATACTAGCACCAATTTCTTGTGCATTTTTCCCCCAAAGCATAAACACAAGCGGTTTTTCTCTTTGATTAAGCTTTTCAATAATTTTTGAAGTAATTTGTTCCCAGCCTTTATTTTTATGAGAATTTGCAACACCTTTTCGAACTGTAAGAACAGAGTTTAGGAGCAAAACGCCTTGTCTTGCCCAAGGCGAAAGGTCACCAGTTCGTGGAATGGTACAACCAATATCATCTTGAATTTCTTTGTAAATATTTGCAAGGCTTGGTGGAATTTTTACGCCCTTTTCCACTGAAAAGCAAAGTCCGTTTGCCTGATTAGGTTCGTGATATGGGTCTTGACCAATAATTACAACTTTCACTTGGTCAAATGGAACAAAGTTTAGTGCCGAAAAGATGTTTTCAGCAACTGGATATACTGTGTATTTTGAATATTCTTCTCCCAAAAACTTTTCTAAATTTTTGTAGTTTTGTGATTCAAATTCTGGCTTTAAAATTTGGTACCAGCTTTGTGAGATTTTTATCATATGATTTCCTTTTTCAAATTTGTATAAAATTTTTTAATTTTTAGTAGAGTTTTTGTCATCTTAGATTATTAAAAATTTGTAAAACACTTTCAAAAATAACCCAACAAAATAGATTAACATTAAATTATGCTTTGATAAAAGTTATTTAAGGCAAGAGTTATCCTGACCAGTTTTAAAATTTTAAGACGATGCAAGTGTTACAATAATTTCCTTTCCTCCATTTTGATAAGAAATTTGTTTTACATTACCTACTGCTTTAATATCTTCTTCAGCAAGCTTTACGCTATCCGAAAAACCTTTTATAACAAGATTTTCGACTTCAGTTTTTAGTGAAACATTGTTTTTTGATTTTTCACCACGAATTGCTGAGACTATTTCGCAAACTTCATCGCCAAGTTTTGAAAGATTTTCATCAATTTCAATCGGGGAATTCAAAAAGTTTGCAAGGTGAATAGACTTTTCGCCCCTTAAATTTCCAAAAGTGTCCATATAAATTTCTTCGGTGATGTGTGGCATATAAATTGCAAACATTTTAAGAAGAGCCTCAAGCATAATACTACTTGCAAACTGTGCACTTTCTTTCGCCTTTTGTCCGTAAATTTCGGGTTTATAAAGTCTATTTTTAGCAATCTCAATATAGTTATCGCAAAAGTTCCAAAATAATTTTTCAACTTCTTTGAGAGCAAGTCCCATTTCGTATTTTGCCATATATTTGTCAAAATTTTGCTTTGTGTTTGAAAGTTCGTTCAAAATCCACTTGTCCATAATTTCCAAACTTTCGGGCTGAGTTTTTGGCGAATTTTCTAAAAATGAAATTACAAATTTACTAGCGTTCCAAATTTTTTGAACAAGTTTGCCCGCATTAGAAATTTGATCCATTGAAAAAACAGTATCCACACCAATAGAAATATTACTCGCCCAATACCTTGCAACATCGGCAGAATAAGTTCCAACAAGGTCTTGAGGTGAAAGCTTTTCATTACCCTTGCTTTTACTAATTTTGTTTCCGCTTTCATCAACAGCGTACCCCGAAATCATAACATCTTGCCAAGGAAGTTTTCCAAAGTGAAGCAAACTTTTTGTAATGGTGTAAAAGTCCCAAACCCTAATATTATCGTGAGCGTTTGGTCTAAGACTCATTGGCAAGTGCTTGCCACAAAGACCAGCTTTTGTTTTTAAATTCATACAAATTTGCGGAGTTAGTGAAGAAGTTGCCCAAGTGTCCATAACATCTTTTTCAGGTTCAAATTCGTTTGAACCACATTCACAAGGAGTTTTTGGATTTGTTTTCATTGGGTCAACAGGAAGCTCAGATTTGTCAGCAAGATGAATTTTTCCGCAATGTTTACAATACCAAACAGGGAAAGGCACACCGTAAAGATTTTGCCTAGAAATGCACCAATCCCACTTTAGCCCGTCAACCCAGTTGAGAAATCTTTTTTGCATTGAACTTGGATACCAGTTGCACTTTAAACCCGCATCATAAATTTGCTTTTTGTGGTCTAAAATGTTAATAAACCACTGTGGCCTTGTAAGGATTTCTATGTCGTGACCACACCTTTCGTGAGTTGCAACAAGGTGAGTAATTTGCTCTTGCTTATACAACAAATTTTGCTCTTTTAGTTTTTCAATAATTGCAGTGCGTGCTTCTTTAACTTTCATTCCAGCAAGAAAACCACTAAGCTCAGTCATTCTTCCGTTTGAACCTATTGCTTCTAGCACTGATAAATTATATGCTTTTTGCCAAGCAGAATCAGCTTCATCACCAAAGGTACAGCACATAACAACACCCGTCCCCTTGTCAATTTGAGCTTCTTCATTGGCTAAAATTGGAACTATTTTTTCATAAATTGGGCTAATTGCACTTTTTCCAATTAAATGGCTGTGTTTTTTATCATTTGGGTTTACAAAAACACACACGCACGCGCTGAGAAGTTCTGGTCTTGTAGTTGCAATTTCAAGTTTTTCGCCACTATCTTCAACTTTAAAGTAAATGTAATTCATCACACTTTCTTTTTCAGCAGTATCAACTTCACTCGAAGCAATGGCTGTGCGACATTCAGGACACCAAAGTGTTGCAGACTTTCGGCGTGAAATTTCACCTTGGTTATAAAGCTCTAAAAATGACTCCTGACTAATTTTTTGGCTTTCTGCATCAATAGTTGTGTAAGAATTTTCAAGGTCACAAGAAAAACCTAAACTTGTAAAAAGTTTTGTAAAAATAGGTCTAATTACTTTCATTTCTTCAAGGCACTTTTCTACAATTTCAGAACGCTCCATTTTGTCAGTGTGAAGATTATATTTTTTAGTTACATAACGATAACTTGGCAGACCATTATTGTCAAACCCCATTGGGAAAAACACCTCATACCCGCTCATTCGTTTGTATCTCGCAATAACATCAATTTGAGTGTAACTGAACATATGACCAGTGTGCAAGTTTGACCCACTGATTGTTGGTGGCGGTGTGTCAATTGTGTATTTTGGATTACTTGAATCAGTATGAAAAGCGTAAATATCATTTTCTTTCCAATAATTGTGCCATTTTTCTTCTACTTCTTTAAAATTGTATTTTTTGTCTAACATTTTTTTCTTCCTTTTTAATCGAACAATTATAACTAGTAAATTTCTTTACATCTCTTGCTTTTAATTTGCAACTACTTAGAAAAATTAATAAAACTTTAGCAGACTTGTCAGCAATGTGTTGCTAAACTGCTAATTTTAAATTATTTATAAATAATACGGTGGCAATTTTCACATTCCAAAACGCCATTTTCTTCTAGTTTGTTAATTTGCGAGAGTGAAAGTTCCATTAAACACCCTCCACAAGAATGGTCTAAAAGTGGAACATAAACAGGAAAAATTTTGTCACCACGCATTTTTTTGTATTTTGCCAAATATTTTGGGTCAACATCTTTTTCAAGAGCTTTTAGTTCGGCTTCTATTTTTTTCACTTTTTCAGCTTTACTTTCAACAAGCTTGTTGTAAGCTTCCATTCCTTGATTATATTTCTTTTTTGCATCAACAGTTGCTTGTTTTACCTGTTCAAAATCAGTTAATAAAGCACCGCTTTCTTTCCTCATTTTTGCCACTTCTTTTTCAATGTTGATTAGTTTTTCGATTGAATCTAGCACAAAACTTTGGAATTCATCAAGTTCATCTTTAGAATCTTCGTTAAGTTTTGATTTTGCAAGTTTTTCGACAAGTTTTGTTTGGTCTTCTATTTGCTTTTTAAAGTCCTTACATTTTTCTAGTTGCCTGTCTGCTTCTTTTTCAGCTTGAACAAGTTTTTGTTGAGCTTTTTTTACAACGCTCACTATTTGGTTTACAACTTTTTTTGCTTTACTTTCAGCAATTTCTTTTTCTATTGCAACAAGTTCTCCATCTTTTTTCTGGTAGTTTAATATTGATTTAATCATAGCCTTTTCTCCTTTATATTTTTAATCATTTTAAGGCAATCTAAAATTTTGTTAGATTTTTCATTTTCCTCTGGAATACAGTCCAAAATTTTTTCAAGCTTTTTCTCTTTTTCACTTAGCCACAAAAAATAATCTTCACTGTGTTTTGTAGCTTTACCAAAGTTGATTTCGCTTTTAGAAAGTTCTTGCTTTCCAATGCTTGCTGAGATGAGGTGATAAAATTTTCCCCTATCTTCTATCACAAAATCCTCTTCTATTTTGTAACCATTTTTTGTTAGGTACTCTCTAACTTTTGGAATTTCTTTCATCGGTTGCAATGCCAAATATTTGGATTTTTTTGTGTAAGCTGACAGAATTTCTACTATTTCACTCCCGCCCATTCCAGCGATTACAATTTGCTCTGGATTTTCGTTTGGCAAAATACCACCAAGCCCATTTGCACACCTTGTGCTAGACCGATTTTCGAGCCCATATTTCTTTAAAAGTACTTCTGCTTTTTGTACACATTTTTTGCTAATATCAGTCGCTATCACGAATTTTGTTTTATTTTCTAGTAAAAGAAGTACTGAGATAATTCCGTGGTCACAACCGACATCGCAAGTTGTGTCAAAATTTTTGCAAAGATTGACAATTTCGGCTTGTCTTTTTGTCTTAATCATCCCAAAAATCCTTGAGTTTTTTACTTCGGTTTGGGTTGCGAAGTTTTCGAAGAGCTTTTGCCTCTATCTGACGAATTCGCTCACGCGTTACATTAAACTCTCTACCAACTTCTTCCAGTGTTCTTGGGTGAGCATCATCTAAACCATATCTAAGGCGAATAACTTTTTGCTCACGCGGAGTTAATGTGTCTATAACAGCGAGAAGTTGTTCTTTTAAAATTGTTGAAACAACAGAGTCAACAGGACTTTTTGCATTTTCATCAACAACAAAGTCATAAACTTCACTATCGCCCTCTTCGCCTGCAGGACTTTCAAGTGATGTAGGTTCAAGTGCAATTTTTTTAATTTCGGAAACCTTTTCTTCGGTCATTCCCATTTTCTCTGCTACTTCGGCATCGGTTGGTTCTCGTCCAAGTTGTTGCCAAAGTTGTCTAGTTGTTCTACTAAGTTTGTTGATAGTTTCTACCATATGAACAGGTAATCTAATTGTGCGGGCTTGGTCTGCAATTGCACGCGAAATTGCCTGCCTAATCCACCAAGTTCCATATGTAGAAAAGTGAAATCCTCTGCGGTAGTCAAAACGGTCAACTGCCTTAATTAAGCCCATATTGCCTTCTTGAATCAGGTCGCTAAAACTCATACTTGTCTTTCCAACCCACCTTTTTGCAATACTAACGACAAGTCTTAGGTTTGCTTCAACAAGTTTTTGCTTTGCCTCTTCATCTCCAGCCATAATACGCTTTCCAAGTTCCACTTCCTCTTCGGGTGACAAAAGTCCAACTTTTCCAATATCTTTAAAGTACATTTTGACTGGGTCGTTAATACTTGCTTGGTTCATAAGAGATTCGATGAGCGCATCATCTTTTTCTTCTTCCTCTTTTTTTATCACAACTCCAGCAGATTTGAGTTGAGTCATCACCTTTTCAAGTTGCTCTGCAGTAAGCTCATATTTTAAAAGTCTTAGATAAATATCTTCTTCATTGATTGAACCTTTTTTTAGTGCAAGTTCTTTTATTTTTTGAACTTCGGTGTTATATTCCAAAATAATATTCTCCTTTAAATTCCTTTGTTTTTTAATTTAGCAAGTTCAATATCCAGCCCAAAAAGTTGTTTTGCTAACTTTTTGCGAGTTTCTAAATCGGCAGTTTTTAACTCCTGCTCTAATTTATCTTTTTGCTGTAAAAGTTTTCTCTCACTAATTTTTGAAAGGCAGTCTTTCCATTCTTTTTGCCCTATTTCTTCGTTGAAATTATAGTTAATCACTCCTTGCACGAATGGGCTACTATTAACATCTATGCGGTCAAAAACCCCACCTACAAGTGCAGGTTTTTCTGGCGTACCAGACTTTATGTAATCCATTAAAATTTTTGCGTCAGGGTGAAGAAATTCCACATCTAAAACATCACTGATATTAGCCCAACTTTTGCGATATAAAAGTGAAGCTAAAACAAACTTGTCTGCCAAAATAAAGGCATCTCTGTCGAAATTGTCAGCAATTTCTTGATTATCTTCTTTTACATCAATTGCAGGCTCTGACTTAATTTTTCCAAGGTCTTGCCTCAGAACATCAACTGGCACGAAAGTAAGTTTTCGAACATTTTCGAGATAAATTGATTTTTCAGCATCTGTTTCAAGTGCGTTAATTATCTGAAGTGCACTTTTAATATATTTTGCACGTTGTTCATTGCTTTTTAAGTCAAAATTTTTAGCCAAACTTTGTAATTGAAAATCCACACCCTCCACAGCACTATCTAAGAGTTTTTGCATTTCTTCTTTTGAATATTTTTTCAAAAACTCATCAGGGTCAAGTCCATCAGGAAGAGTAGCAACTTTAACTGAAAGTCCGCTTGGACGCAAAACATCAATGCTCCTTAATGTTGCTTTTTGCCCTGCTCCATCACCGTCAAGCAGTAAAATTACATTATTAGTTAATTTTTTGAGCTCCTTTGCGTGAAGTGGTGTAAGAGCAGTCCCCAAACAAGCCACTGCATTTGAAAATCCACTTTGGTGCATTGAAACAACGTCAAGTTGACCTTCCACCAAAATAATATTTGGAACATCAGCGTGAAGCTCATTTCTGAGTTTTTTTACAAGATTTATTGCAAAAATAACCCTACTTTTGTCAAAAACAAGACCTTGAGCACTATTTTTATATTTAGCAAAAGGCTTGTCCTCAATAATACGACCTGAAAAACCAATCACATCGCCGTAAGTGTTTATGAGTGGAAACATCAGCCTACCAGCAAAAGCGTCATAAGCTTTTCCATTTGACCCAATATCCACAAGACCAGCTTTTTTGAGAGTGTCTAGTGAATACGATTTTAAAAGCTCATTTTTCACAAATTCATAATTTGGACTATAACCAATTCCAAAAGTAGTAATGCTTTTTTGAGTTACACCACGCTTTTGCAAATACTCTCTGCAAACTTTCCCCCTTTCACTGCACAAAACTTGATGATAAATTTTTGCTGCCGAGCGTAATGCTTGTAATACCTTGTCCTTTTCTTCTTTCTGCTTAGCTAAGTCATCATTTTTTTCAAAAACTGGAACTTCCATTCCTGCGTTTTTTGCTAAAATTTTAAGTGCTTCATAAAAATCAACACCTTCATACTTTTGAACGAACGAAATTACATCGCCACTTTCGCCACAGCCAAAACATTTGTAAAACTGCTCTACCTCATTAACACAAAAACTAGGGGTTTTTTCATAGTGAAAAGGACAAATACCCCAAAAGTTTTTGCCTTTTTTGTCTAATTTTATGTAGTTCGAAATAGTGGAAACAATATCGCTTCTTGATTTTAACTCATCTTTCCACTCGTTAGTTATTCCAAAATTTGACATACTAACCCCTGATTTTGCAATGTTAAATAATTATTCGCCACTTAATATAAAATTTACTTTTTATTTTTACAAATTTTTTAAACTTTTAATATAAAAGCCAAATTTTTCCTTAAAATTTTGCTCTAAAACTTTTAAAAGTGAATTTAAAGTATTGTTGTCAGCCTTAATACTGTCCAAACGGTCATAATCAGTAGTATTAATCAGTTTCAAGTTGCTAAATTCTTTTGGTGAAAATTTTGCAGTGTAATCAGAGACACATTTCTCACAAACAAAGTTTCCAAAATTAAAGTCAAAAAAGATATTTTCGCTAAATTCGCCTTTGCAATTTTGGCATTTTTCCATAAAAATTTCGTACCCTGAAATTTTGAATAGCCTGAGCATATATTTAATTAGCAAAATTTGCGGAAGTAATTTTTTATACGCTAAGACTTCAAACGCGTGCAGATTTTCTATCAAAAGTTCGGAACATTTTTGCTCAAAGTCTAGTGCTAAGTCAGACATTTCTAAAATTGCAAATCCAGCCGAAAGTTTTTCGTAATCTTTTGTTATTTCAAAAAAATTTAGTGATTCGCTGGCTGTTGTAACCGTAAAAAATTCACCTTTTTTTACAAGTGAAAAATCTGCAAGGCAAAACGGTTGCCCTGCAAATTTAAGTTTTGCGTTTGGTTTATTTACGCCTTTTAAAATGGCGGTGATTTTTCCGTAGTCTGGTGTCAAAATAGTGAGTAGTTTATCATTTTCGCGGTAATTTCTTGCCCTTAGCACCAGTCCTTTTTGGTTTGTCTCTTCCATTTTCATCTCGCTTTAAATCTTGATACAAAAGGTAGTAACCAATTTCGCCCGTTTCCATAAAATTTCGTAGGCACAAATCCTCAAGATTTTTGTTCCAAATATGTTTTTCTTTCATAAAAATTTCTCCTACTAATAAAATAGTCAAAATTTTTATTTTTATTCAGTCAGATATTAGTTTAAATCTTCCAAGGCATAACCGATATTTCCTAAAACACCTTCTCTATTTCGCCAATCTTCTTTTACTTTTACCCAAAGCGAAAGATTAACTTTTTTGCCCAGCATTTTTTCAATCGCAATTCTAGAAGCCTGACCAATCTCTTTGATTTTGCTTCCGTTTGCACCAATAATAATTGTTTTGTGGCTAGACTTTTCACAGAAAATTGTTGCAGTAACTTGATAGAATTTTTCCTTGTCTGTCATTTCATCAATAACAATTCCTACTCCGTGTGGAACTTCGGCCGAAAGGAGCCAAAGCATTTTTTCACGAATGGTCTCTGCTACCATAAATCCAAAACTTTTGTCTGTAATTTGGTCATCTAAAAAGTATTTTATTTCATCGTTTAAATATTTTAAAACATTTTCTTTGAGTGGTTCAAGATTTTTTTTGTTTAGTGCTGAAATACAAAATACATCAACAAGATTTTCTACTTCATCAAGTTTTTTTAATTCTGGAAAAAGCTTGTCCACTTCGGTTAAGTCTATTTTGTTAATAACAGCAAAAGTTGGCAATTTTTTTGCATATGACTTTAAATTGTGAATATCATCATTTTGAAAGGGTTTTGAACCGTCAATCACATATAAAACCAAGCAAACATCTGATGTCGCCACTTCCACACTTTTTTGCATATATTTGTCTAGCATTGTTCCGCCTTTGTGAATTCCCGGCGTGTCCACAAAGACCACTTGAAAATGCTCGCCATTCCAAACGCCCATAATATTGTTTCGGGTAGTCTGCGCTTTTGGTGACACAATTGACACTTTTTTTCCAATTAAGGTATTGACCAGAGTTGATTTTCCTACATTAGGCTTTCCAACAACAGCAACAAAACCAGATTTAAACATAAAAATTCTCCTTTGTTTTTTAGTATATCTTTTTCTTATTTAAAAATTCTATCATTTTTTCTTCATAATTTTTCATAACTTTTGCTTCTTCTTTCTTGTGGTGGTCGCAACCTAAAAGGTGCAAAAGCCCGTGAATAAAAAGTTCCGCGACTTCACGAAAGGTAGAATTACCAAATTCAGGTGCTTGCAAACTTGCAACACTTTCACATATAAAAATTTCACCTAAATAAATTGTATTAGTCGCCAAATCAAATTCAAGTGGAAAATTCTTTTTTTCTAAAGAAAGGTTGTTTGGGTTTTCTACAAGCCTAAACGAAATAACATCAGTTTCTTTGTCTTTTTGCCGATACTCGCTGTTTATCTCTTTTATCTTTTCATTATCAACATAAAAAACTCCGAGGCTGATTTTTGCTTTTTTTTGTCCAAAAATCTTGAGAACCTCTTTTGCCAAAATAGTGAGTAATTTTTTACTTGGCAGATTTTTTGTTTCATTTTCTAAACTTAATTTTACTTTCAACTTATTTTTTCCTTTATTTTTATATAATGAGTTACAAACCAAATATTAGACACAAAATTTGTTTCAGTTTTCTCTTCTAGCACATTTTCTCCCGCTATCACTTGCTCTGATGCAACAAGTTTTGCCTGTGAAAAAAGTTTGTCTTTCATTTCTTCAAAGTTTTGAGTTATTGACTTTTTTTCTAACTCAAAAATTTTTGTAAAAGTCACCTTTAGCGGAATAGCACCTGATGGGCAAAGATTTTTTGTTTCACTTTCCTCTTCAAACTTTTCAAAAGGAACTATATCGCTATGCTCAAAAACTGTTTTTCCAAACAGCGAAATTGTCTTTTTGAGCACAAAATTATCTGTTCTTGCCCAAACTATTTTTTCAAGCGGAAATTCTATGGTTGCGCTTTTCCATATATAAGCAAACACTTGACCTTTTGCCTCTATATTTTGCCCATTTTCATCTTGTCCGCCCTGAATAAGAATTTGTCCCCTTTTCACAAAATCACCTGGCTTTACTAACGCTTGCCCAGAAAGAACTGAAATACTTGCTATAACTCCATCATTCTTTGCCAAGATATTCTCTTTTGCTGTTTCAAATTCTTTGGCACTTGTGCGTTTTGTATAGCTCACAAGCATTGTTGTCCCGCGGAAACTCACATTTGCAAGCGAAATATCAGCCAAATTTTCACGCAAAATATTTTCAATTTCTTCCGCTTTAAGCCCAAATTTTGGTGTTCCAACTCCAATCCCGTTTTCGCCAAGAATTTTTTCAATTTCACTTTGCAAACTTTTGTCACCATAAAACTTTATGTCCCAAACAAAAAAGTAGCCAAGCACATTTAACATAATTCCAAAAGCTACACCTATTAATAGCCCTAATTTTAGAAAAGACTTTTTGAAAAATGATAATTTTGCGCTTGTTTTTTGCTCTTTGATAGTATAGCATCTTTTGTTTAAAATGGCAACAATTTTTAAGCAGTCTTTTGCTTTGCAAACAATTTGCATCTCTGCTACGCTTTTCCGCTCAACCTTTTCAAGTTTAATGTTAGATAAAGTGACCTCATTCAAAAAATCTGCAAAGTTTGCTCCTTCGAACAAAATACTGATTTTTCCAAACACAAATTTAGGCAATTTACACCTCTTTTTTACTCAGACAAAAAATATCACCTAAAACAACAATTTCGCCCCTATCTAAATTTTTTATTGTTAAGTTTTGCCCGTACAAATATATTTTTTCATTTTTAAACTTTAATATTATTTTCACAGTTGAGTAGTATTCTATTTTAACTTTTCCCTGCAAACTCAGCCCATTAAAGCCAACAAAATATCCCAAAAAAGACGCTTTTAAAACATCAACGCCAAGGTTTGAAAAAAGTTCTTCATAAAACATACTGCACCTCGAATTATTTTTATGCTTTAAAAATGTTTTATATGAAATATTTCAGATTCTGAAACTTTGAACATATTTCGTTTTGTTTGTGAAAAAATAAAGAAAAGGAGAAAAATTATGTTTAAAGAAAATTTATATTCAATTCGAAAAGCAAGAAAAATCACCCAAGCCACACTCGGAAAAAAGCTAAAAGTTAGCAGTGCAACTGTTGGTCACTGGGAAAGCGGTTATAGCGAACCAAGTGTCGAAAACATCAAAAAGTTAGTAAAGCTTTTAAAAACAACTTATGATGAACTTTTAAGATAACAAGTACGCCTTGTCATTAATTGTTTAAGTATGTGGTTTGTAACATTATTTTATTCACATCATCATAATGTGCGTTTAATCTTTTGTTGATTGCTGTAAACATCTAAGACTTAGAACCATTGGGTAAAACTTTTGAAATTTGCTTTATTTAATAATTCTATTCTAAATACTTTGGGTTATTATGGCTAAACTGCTTGCGAGAGCAACCGCAATGCGTGCAGGCTAACAAAAAGCAAAAATTATTCATATATAAAAATATGGAAAATATCATTATTGGAAAAAATGAAATTCACAAAAACGCAAAACTTGTTGCATTAAATTATGTGGAAAACAGCAAAGTTGGAAAAAACGCTTGCCTTTACGGTTGCAGAATTATAAACTCAATAATAGAAGAAAATGTGGTTGCAACAAATAGCGTAATAGAAAACTCGGTCATTAAAATGGGCACAACAGTCGGGCCTTTCGCTTATCTAAGAGAAAATTCACAGATTGGAAAAAATTGCCGAATTGGAGATTTTGTAGAAATCAAAAATAGCAAAATAAAAGATGGCACAAAGTGTGCTCATCTTGCTTATGTTGGTGATGCTAGTGTTGGAAAAAATTGTAACATTGGTTGCGGAACAGTTTTTGCAAACTATAATGGAAAAATAAAGCAAAAAATTGTAGTAAAAGATGAAACTTTCATCGGTGCAAATACAAATTTGGTTGCTCCGCTTTGCATAGGAAAAAAATGTTTCATTGGAGCGGGTACAACAATTAAAAAAAACATAAAAGATTTCACCTTTGTTTGTGGAAAAGTGGAAAACAAATGTGCAAAAAACAAGCAGTGCTAAAGCACCGCTTTTATTTTTTCTTACACCGCTATAGAAATGTGTTTCTAAAAAATTTGTACACACTATCTAAAATTTAAAAGAATTTTAAGGTTCTATTATATAAATTTTTAATTTCAACATTTTCAAAGTATAAAATAACTTTTATATTAATTGATAAAAAACTTTTCTTATTTTGCTTATTTTTAAATTTGTTTGCTTTTAAACAAGCTTGGTGGTAAAAATTTTTAATATATATTTTCGTACTTGCTTAAGCCTTTTATTTTTCATTTTTAAACAATACTAATCCATATACTTTTTCACAAACTCTAAAATCGCACTTTCACATTTTTTTCTATCTATTGAAAAACTCATTGCGTGACCCGCACCAGCAACTTTTATTAACTTTTTATCTGCTTTGCAGGCATTAAAAAGTTCGTCAGTCATTCTTGGCGGAATAAATTTGTCATCATCACCACGCACAAACAAAATAGGAATTTTTGATTTTTTTACTGAATGAATTGGCCCATCTTTGTAAAGCGAAAATTTGCCAAAGCGCCTCGCAAAACCTTCCCCTACGCCTAAAAGAATCCAATTTGGAATGAGCATATACTTTTTGGAAGTGCTACGCAAAAGTTCCATCATTGTAGTGTATGAACAATCCGCAACGGCAAATGAAACATTTTTTGGGAGGTCAAGCGCGCTCGCACAAATTACTGTTGCTCCACCCATACTAACCCCATCTAAAACAATTTTCGAGTAGTTTGTTTTTTGGTTTAGAAATTCTATCCACTTTAAAAGGTCGCTTGCTTCAAACTTTCCAAGTGTAATATATTTCCCTTCACTTTTCCCGTGAGTTCGCAGGTCAATTAAAAGAACATTAAAGCCTTGCTTAAAATAAAATGGTGCATCTTGGACACGGTATTCAAGTTTTGCGCAATACCCGTGAATCAAAATCACAGATTTGTTTGAATGTTGATTTAAAAATATTCCGCGAAGTTTTAGACCGTCACTTGTAATAAAAACTTCTTCCGTTTTTTGTTTTGAAAGCCAATCAAGAGCTTTTTTGTTTTGCTCGAAAAATATTTTTTTATCTGGTTTTGCCATTGGGGCGTTTTTTTCGGAAAACTTTGGTCTTATTAAAAGACCTCTAAAAAGTAATGCCGAAATTAGTACTGAAAGAATGAAAAATCCAACTAAAACACCAAGGCAAATCCAAAGCCACAAAAACATTTTATTTCCTCCAAAGACATAATATCATTTTTTTAAATTTATGTCAAAACAAATTGAAAAAATGATTAAAATTTGCACATATTTTTTTCTTATAAAATATATATAATTATTCTTGCAATTTAATTTAATTCGTTATATAATAGGAAAATCGAGGTTGAAAAAATGATTAAACTTATGAAATATCTAAGCAGAGTGGAATGGCTGCAATTTTTTGCAGTTATTTTACTTGTTGTTGGCTCTGTTGCGTGCGATATGCAACTCCCCGAAATGATGGGAGACATTATGGAAAAAATTGGCCTAGCAAGTCCGACTGGTGAAATTTTAAAGGTGGGAGGGCTGATGCTAGCAATTTGTTTTGCATCAACTATATGCTCTATTTTTGCAGGGCTTTTTTCTTCACACATTGCAGCGGGGCTTTGTAGAACTGTTAGAATAAAACTTTTTGACAAAGTTGGAAATTTTTCTATGCAAGAAATCAACAAATTTTCAACAGCAAGTCTAATTACTCGTTCTACAAATGATATTACTCAAATTCAAATGGCTTTTGCAATCGGAATCAGAATGATTTTCACCGCGCCAATAATGAGTGCTTGGGCAATTGCAAAAATAGTAACAAAAAGTTCACAGCTTAGCCTAATTACCGCACTTGTTTTGGTGATTATGATAGTTGGAATTATGTCTATCTTCTTATTCGCTTTTCCGAAATTTAGGAGCTTTCAAAAAAAGGTCGACAAACTCAATCTTGTCACTCGTGAAAATTTGACAGGATTGAGGGTTGTTAGAGCTTATAACGCGGAAGAAAAGCAAACACAGAAATTTGAAGAAGCAAACACAAGTTTAGCTAAAACAAACCTTTTTCTAAACAGGCTTATGGCACTACTTTCACCTTTTATGACAATAGTGATGAGTGGGCTTTCACTCGCACTAGTTTGGGTCGGTGCTGTTTTAATCGGCAAGGGCCAGCTTGATGTTCCTGTTTTAATGGAATTTACACAATACTCCTCACTTGTTTTAATTAGTTTTGTAATGCTTTCAATGCTATTTTTAATCTTGCCTCGTGCCGAAGTAAGTGCAAAGCGTGTGCGTGAAGTTTTAGATTCACAAACAGCAATTATTAGTGGCGAAAAAAGTATGCCTGAAGCAAAGGGCGAAATTGAATTTAAAAATGTAAGCTTTTCATATCCAAACGCAAAAGAAAAGGTTTTAGAAAATATTAGCTTTAAAGTCAGTCAAGGCGAAACACTTGCAATAATTGGTTCGACAGGAAGCGGAAAAAGTACCATACTAAGCCTACTGATGAGATTTTATGATTCTACAAAAGGTCAAATTTTAGTTGACGGTGAAGATATTAAAAATCTAAACCTTGAGGAATTCTATAACCGAGTTGGTTATATTCCACAAAAGAGCACTTTATTTAGCGGTTCCGTTCGTTACAACACAAGTTACGGAACAGAAAATTTAACTGATGAAGAACTTGACAAAGCGTTAAAAGTTAGCCAAGCAAAAGAGTTTGTAAATCGCCTTGAAGGAAAAACAGAATTTGAGATTGCACAAGGTGGAAACAACCTTTCGGGCGGGCAAAAGCAACGAATCAGTATTGCACGTGCACTAGCAAAAAATCCAGAATTTTTATTCTTTGACGACAGCTTTTCAGCTCTTGACTTTGCCACAGATAAAAAACTCAGACATTCGCTTTCTGAAAATTTTGAAAAAGCAACAAAGGTTATTGTCGCTCAGCGAATTGGTACAATTATGGACGCAAACCACATTATGGTTTTAGATGAAGGAAAAATTATTGGTTTTGGCACGCACAAGCAATTAATGAAAAACTGTAAAGTTTATAGAGAACTTGCCACATCACAATTATCAAAGGAGGAACTACTTAAATGAGTGAAAAAGCTAAAAAAAGTCACGCAGTAGCAAAAACCGCAGACAAGCCAAAAGATTTCAAAAAAAGCTTGAAAAAGTTTTCTGCTTATATTTCGCCATTTTATGTTGCAATTATTGTTTCTCTAATTTTGGCAGTAGCTTCAACAGTTTGTTCTATTTTTGGCCCAAAGATTTTGGGAAATATGACAAATGTTGTTTATTACACTAGTCCAATTGATATGGACAAAGTGGCATACTATGGAATTTGGCTTGTTTCACTATATCTTTTGAGTTTTGTTTTCAACTTTGTACAAGGCTTTATTATGGGAAAAATTGCTGTCAGAGTTGGGCAAAAAATGCGAACTGAACTTTCAAACAAAATTAACAAATTACCGCTTAGATATTTTGATAAAAACAGTTACGGAAATACACTAAGTCGCGTTACAAACGATGTAGACACAATTAGTCAAACACTAAATGAAAGTCTTTCAAGCATTATTACTTCGGTAACTATGTTTATTGGAATTTTCATTATGATGCTGACCATCAGTTGGCAACTTACCCTTGTAGCTGTAATTACAGTTCCAATCGGAATTTTACTTGTTTCACTAATTGTAAAAAAATCACAAAAGTACTACAAGGAGCAACAAGATACTTTAGGAAAACTTAACGGTCAAATTGAAGAAGTATATTCAAACCATAATGTTGTAAAAGCATTTAATGGTTTAAAAAAGGAAAATGAAAAATTTTCCGCCACAAATAACAAACTCTTTAGATGTAGTTACAAAAGTCAATTCTTTGGTGGTCTGATGATGCCAATTATGACCTTTGTTGGCAACCTTGGTTTTGTAGGTGTTTCAGTTGTCGGAGCAATACTTGCGCTAAATGGTCAAATCGGAGTTGGTGACATTTTATCATTTATGATATATATTAGGTTATTTTCGCAACCTCTTCAACAAATTGCTTCGATTGCAAGTGTGCTTCAATCAACAGTGGCAGCCTCAGAACGTGTATTCACATTTTTGGCCGAAGAAGAAATTCCTGCCGAGCGTAAAAATTTGGTTAAGCTATCAAATGTAAAAGGCAATGTTGAATTTAAGAACGTACAATTTAGCTATGAAAAGGGTAAAAAGGTAATCAAAAACTTTAGTCTCAGTGTTAGTGCAGGACAAAAAGTTGCTATCGTTGGTCCAACAGGTGCAGGAAAAACAACCATTGTAAATCTGCTTGAAAGATTTTACGAAATAGACAGTGGTGAAATTTTAATAGATGGTGTTTCAACGCGAGATATGAAACGAAGCGATGTAAGAAATCTATTTGGAATGGTTCTTCAAGATACCTGGCTTTTTGAAGGAACAATAAAAGAAAATCTAATGTTTGGAAACAGCAAGGCAACCAAGAAAGAAATTGATAACGCCTGCAAAAGTGCGAACATATACCACTACATTCAGACTTTACCCGAGGGTTATAACCACATTATAACCGAAAATTCTAACATTTCACAAGGTCAAAGACAACTTTTAACCATTGCAAGAGCGATGATACAAAATGCCCCAATGCTAATTTTAGATGAAGCAACAAGTTCAGTAGATACTCGAACTGAAAATCTGATTCAAGACGCTATGGACAAACTAACAAAAGGCAGAACAAGTTTTGTAATTGCACACAGACTTTCAACCATTAAAAACGCAGATGTAATTTTAGTGCTTGAAAAGGGTGACATTGTAGAAATGGGTACTCACACCTCACTTCTTGAGCAAAATGGTGAATATGCTAAACTTTACAATAGTCAATTTTCTGAGGACTAATTAGTTTATTTTAACCTCTTTCCACTACATAAGTAATGATATAAATAATATTGCAAAAATTTAAAGCGCTAAATCATTTCTTGTTACAATACTAGATTAATTGTACAAAAAATATTATCACTTTTTACCAAGTTTCAAAACAAACATCAAATATAAAATTTTTCGTTTAAATTAAATAGTTTTGCTAACAATCTTTAGCGAAATATTAAAACTTCATTAAGGTTTGTAATTAATAGGAAAAAGTTTGAATATATTTAGTGAATAAATTAACAAAAAAATTCAATTTGCTACTAATTTTAAATTATTAAAAAAATATCGTATATAAATTTGACATATTTTCAAAATAATGATAATATATTTATATAAATCAAGGAGGAATTTTCTATGGCAAAAAGTTCAAAAGACTATTTTGGATTAGGTAGAGTTGTGAGCCTTATTTTGGCAATAATCCCTGTTACTGCTTGGATTTTGGGAGCAATAACAAGACTTAAAGAAGGAAAAATCGTTGCTGGTCTTATTCGCCTTATTTTCTTTGGTCTTATTATTTGGGTTGTTGACTTAGTGCTTATGATTCTAAACGGAAGCATTTGGCGTTTCTTGAATTGCTAAATAGTCCTTTAACTAATCCCCCCCACAAAAATGTGGCGGGGTTTTTATTTTTATGAAAACATATATAACTTTTTAAATCAACTCTCTTAGATTTATGTGACTTAATCCATAGAATATTTTGCAGTGTCATAAAAAAGTTAGCAAAAGACTTTCCTAACTTTTTTATTTTTTAGTTTACTACTGTTTTCCGCTAATTCTGATTTAATGCTTTGCTTTAAATGGTGATTTTTTCAACTTTACCGATTTTGCTAGTATTTCCATTTAAACCAGTTTTTCACATTAAAATTAATTTTTTAGGTTTTACTGCAAGAAGATAGCAAGGTCTAGGTTTTTGTTTTCATATAATTTTCTGCTTTTTGTGTGGGTCGGCAATTTCATCAAGTCTTTCACTTCCGACTTGTGCAGCCATATTTTAAAAGGTTCTGCCTTTTTACTTGGAATAGACTGAACCAGTCTTAAAATGCCTTTTGTATTTAAGACATCTTGCATATAAAACTTGCCATCAGCAGATTGTAATTTCAGTCGGTTACAGTTTGTAACCAACTCACTTCCTTCTTTATTTAATCTGTTTTTAAGAACTTTCCAATAATTTCTTGCTGTTTTGATAATCTTTACTACCTGTTAATACTTCAACAACATCAACAACAGAAAAATACCAATCTTCTTCTATCTCATTTCACTGAGTTCTTATTTTCTTATCTTCAAAAATTTTGACATTAGACATAATACTTTCTCCTATGATTTGATTATATCACAAAAGGCAATTATTTGTATTAAAATTTTAAAAAACTCTTTGTATGATTAAATATCTGTCAACCGATTATGAGATTTTTATATCATTCTAATGGTACATTCTTATTTCACTCAATCACAAGCAGTAAAATATATATCATTACAATGATACAGTATCATTTTACAATAATTCTCTTACATCTCTAAAACTATTTATTTCTCATATTAAAACAACCTTGTAAATCTTACGATTTAATCAGTTCAAAGGCAATCAAGTTTAGAAAAAACATCACATTTGCTGTCATTTTTTCTTATCAAAAGGCAGATAAGTTGTTTTAACGTATCCCACTCTATTTTACTAGAACCCGACCTTTGTAAACCAAAGTGCAGAGCAATACCCCCAGACTATCTGGGAGGTATGCACAAAAAAAGAAATGCGTGTGCATTTCTTTAGAATGAAAGTTTTTCTTCACATTTTCTAATTTGTGAAATATGTTCGGAAAGCATTTCATTATATTCAAGTCTTTGACCTTTTTGTTTTTGGAAAGTTAAAACTTCTTGCGGTTTGGAATTTATAGCAAAGTGAACTTTTCCACTTTCAACAAGTTTTAGCGTCTTTTTATATAAGCTTTTGATTTGTTCGCACTTTTCAAAAGATTCGCCATTTTCAATACAAGCGCTATAAAAAGTTGCAATATCTCCCAAAAAGAGGTTATTGTCCACAAGTTTTTCGGCTTCTTTAACTGGCATTGAGAAAATTGTTTTAAATTTGTCAAAATCAAGATATAGTCCACTGATATGGAACCCCATTTGCCCATTACAACTTGCTCCAGCAAGATACATTATTTTGTTAAAAAAATCAAACCTATTATTTGGATTAATGTATCCAAGCGTTTTAGAACTTTCACTTTCTGGAGACCAAAGTGAGCCCGTATATTTTTTATTGATAAATGGCGAAATTTGATTTTCAAAAACTTCAGCCATATTTTGTCTGCGACTAACCCAAAAAGATGTTCCACCTGTCAATTCCTCTTGGCTTTTGTTTTGAACATTTTCTTCTAAAAATTCTGGAACACTCCACCAAAGAATATTTTTGTTTTTATACTCTATTGGCATATATGTTACCTTATCAATTTGACCTTGCTTTATTAAAGCATTTGCCATTTTTATATCTGCTATTATTTCGGGTGGTGTTTGCGTCATAATATTTTACCTCTGTAACTCATTTGTTGATTGTATTATAATTCGTGCATCTTTTTGTGCTACCTTTAAAAATTCTTCGTTTGATGAATCTTGTTTTGGTTGCTCAAGTTTAGGAAAAACATAATTTGAAACACTATTGTCGTTAGCAACTCTTAGTACTGTTTTTGCTAAATTTTGCATAGAAGCTGAACTATCAATATTTCTTTGTTTGCAAATTGCTTCGTAGTTATACAAAAACCCTATTGTATTTAATATAAACAAATCTTTTTTACACATTTTTATAACCTGTTTTTCTTGCCCATTTTTAGCACTTGCTAAATGATTATCCCAGTTGTAACAAAGTCCAATTTTTTGTCCAAGTGAACTTCGGTTGTCATTTAAAACAATTTTTGAAATAGCCTTGGCACAATCAAAAGTAACCCTCCCTTCTGCAGTGAGGTCAGCCCATCTCATATAAGCATTTGAATTATATTTGGAAACTCTTTGGCTTTCTTCATTTGTTAAAAGACTTCCGCCAAAAAACTCGAGCTTATCTTTTACTTTTTTTGAAATCCATATTTCACTGTTATTGCCAAGTCTTTCAAGTTGGTAATCAAACTCCAACCTTTCATTTATGTCAGAAATTATATTACTAAAAATCTCCATAATTCACTCCTTTGTAATTCGCTTTTCTACTAGATATGATTATATCAAAAAGCTCGCTTTTTTGCAATACCCTTTTTAAAATTTAAGTGACTAAAAAAAGCCAACGAGTTTTACTCATTTCGTTAGCTCTTTTTTTACTAAAATATTTCTTTTATTCCCATAATGCATTATGAAGTAATACAAATGCGAAAGGTACTTTTTAAAGTTTTTTAATTACTTTTTCCTCGGCTTTTTTTATAGCCTCGGCTTTTAGTTCATCGTGCTCCAAAACCTCATTTGCAAGTTCCCTTTTAAGATTCCAACATTCGCGATATAAAATTTCTTGGTCCTCTTTTGAAAGACTAGGGCTGTAAACATCGTAAATAGCGTTGATGTATTTTCTGCCCAGCATATCACGTTTTAGCATATTAAATTTTAACATATAAGCACGAGATAAAAATTGCAAAATGCGGTCTAATTTGGTGTGAATAGGTGTTCCGTGCAAATTTTGCCTGAGCCTAAATTTTGCCAAAACATTTGCCGAAACTCCATTTTGGTTCACCCAAAGGCGTTGAAGCCCTGTCGCGTTGTATTGCAAATTAGCATAATTATCTGCGTTCATAAGCACAGGAAGATATTTTTTAATTTGTGGGTCATCACCACTATATCCAGTTGTGTGAAGTTTAATTAATTTTAATGCAAGCTGTTGCTTTTCCTTGGTTTCAAAAAACTTTGCAATCCATTGACGCTTTAAAAGATTAACAGCCAAATCTTCGTGAGGTCTTGTTCTTGAATCCGAAAATGAAGCAAAAGTTACCCACTGAACCATTCTTCCAACATCGTGCAAAAGACCGCAAGCATAAATAAACTCGCGTTCTTCTTTATTAAATAGAAGTGAACTTCCAATTGAAAAACAACCATCGGCAGTCGTGAGACCGTGAACGAACTTTCGCATTATGTTGGAGTCACCAAGGTCATATTGCTTGCAAAGTTGATAATAGTTTTGATTTAAAATTGAAATATCCATATTTCTTCTCCTGACAATATAGAATAACAATTTTTTTAAAAAAAGTAAAACAAATTGGCTTATTTTTTCAAAAAATTTTAACTTTGACCTAAAATTTTAAATAATGTTTTCATAATTAAATATTTTTGTGGTGTTTTATTGTTACTATTGCATTTATTATTACTTTTCTATTCCATCTCCTTCTATTAATTTTGTTTTAATAATTTTTAGCTTTTATTTTTAAAGAAGTACTCAGTAAAAAATTTTCAAGAAAAAATGTTCATAAAGATGCATCAATTTTAAAAAAAATTAGTTTTGTAATGCAAAAATCATTAGAAAAATGAAAGAGATATTATTAACTTAAAACCAGCACAAAAAACAATTAAAAAAATAATAATTATAGACTAAACCTAATTTTGATTGACAGCAATTTCCCGCGCACTTGTGAGACTGGAAATTTGTTTTCCGCTAACTACAATTTGGTGTGTACTCTTTTTGCTAGGCGCGGTGTACATAATATCAAGCATACTTTCTTCCAAAACAGTTCGTAGCCCACGAGCACCGATATTGAGCTGTTTTGCTCGTTTTGCAATTTCGGTCAGGGCATCGTCCTCAAATTTTAGGTCAATTCCGTCAAGCTTGAAAATTGTTTTAAACTGTGAAACGAGTGAATTTTTCGGAGTGGTTAAAATTGAAACTAGTGCCTTTTCATCAAGGTCATCAAGACAAACCACAACAGGTAGTCTCCCTACAAATTCAGGAATTAAGCCAAATTCAACAAGGTCAGCTGGGCGAATGTGTTTTGCAAATTTATAGTCTGGCGAGTCAGTTCTTTTCGAATTTGACAAAAAGCCAACTTGTTTTTTTACATTTCGACTTTCTATAATATCTGCCAATTTAACAAAAGCTCCGCCACAGATGAACAAAATATTGTTTGTATTTATCTCTATTGTTTCTTGGTGTGGGTGTTTTCGCCCTGACGGAACAACACTTGCTGTAGTGCCTTCTAAAATTTTTAGTAGTGCTTGTTGAACACCTTCTCCGCTTACATCTCTAGTTAAATTTCGGCTTTCTTGCTTTTTGGCAATCTTATCTATTTCATCAATATAGACAATTCCCATTTCGGCTCTTTTTATGTCAAAATCACTATTTGCTAAAAGTTTTGCAAGGATACTTTCAACATCGTCACCAACATAACCAGCTTCGGTCAAGGTGGTTGCGTCAACACAAGCAAAAGGAACTTTCAAGATTTTTGCGAGCGTTTTAGCAATAAGAGTTTTTCCAACGCCAGTTGGGCCAACAAGCAAAATATTACTTTTATCTAACTCAACCTTGTCCGCTTTTGATGATAAGTTGTAATTGAGCCTTTTGTAGTGATTATAAACAGCAACAGACATTGCACGCTTTGCATCATCTTGACCAACAATGAACTCATCAAGTTTTGCTTTTAGTTCTTCAGGTGTTGGAAGACTGAATTTTTGTTTGAGAGCTTTTTGTTCATCTTCTTTTACAATTTCCTTACAAATTTCTACACAGGTATCACAAATATAAGAAGAACCATCTGGGCTCGCTACCAACTTTTTCACTTGATGTTGACTTTTTCCGCAAAAAGAGCATATTGTTTCGTGTTCCATAAACCCACCTTTTGATTACTTTTTTATAATTTTGCAAAAATTTAATGTAAAAAAACTAAAATTTTGTTGTTTTTTTGTTTAATTTTTTGCATTTTTTATATTTTTCATTCATTTTCTATAAAAGAAAGTTGATTATCATAACACTATTTAATATTCTAGCTAAAAATCTAAGTTAAAATTTTATCTACCAAGCCATAGTTAATTGCTTCGGTTGCGTTCATATAATTGTCGCGCTCAATGTCTTTCAAAACTTCTTTTTCACTTTTTCCAGAAAACTCTGAAACAAGCTTTGCATAAGTTTGCCTATCCTTGAGGCCTTCCTTTAAATAAATTTCGATTTCGGTCACTTGACCTTTCACCCCACCCCAAGGCTGATGAATCATCACCTTGCTGTTTGGCAGAATATACCTTTTGCCTTTTTCACCGCCTGCTAAAATCATTGAAGCAGCCGAAGCACACATTCCAATACAAATTGTTGACACGGGACATTTTACAAATTTTATGGTATCTAAAATCGCTAAGCCCGATTGCATTTCACCACCTGGCGAATTAATATAAAGCGAAATTTCTTTTCCGCTCTCTTTACTCTCTAAAAATAAAAGTTGAGCAATAATAGTATTTGCTTTTTCGTCATTTATTTCACCTGAAATAAAAATAATTCGGTCATCAAGTAGGCGCGAATAAATGTCGCAAACCCTTTCTGCTCCTGAAACCTTGTCTATAACTGTTGGAATTAACATATTTTTCTCCTTTAGATTTTTTGGATAAAAAAAGAACTGCTCATTGAACAGTTCTAATTCTTTTTCTTGTAGTGTTTATGCTTTTTTAGCTTTGCTAGTTTTTGCTGTAGAAGTAGATTTTGCTTTATTTGCAGTTGCTTTGCTTGCAGTTGCTTTATTTGCTGTTGTTTTGCTTGCAACTTTCTTGCTCGCTACTTTGGTTTCTGTTTTTGCTACCGAAGTTTTTTTGCTTGCTGTTTGGCTTGTCTTTGTTGTAGCCTTTTTTGTGGCAGGCTTTTTTGCCTCACTATGCTCGTGACAACAGCAGTGCTCATCGCAAACGTGTGTTTTTTCTACTTTGTTGTTTTCTTTCAAAAAGCTAACAAGCTTTGACATAAGTATATCACTATAAATTCTATCAATCCTATGTCCATCAAACATTTTTTTGACTTCTTCTAGCGATTTATCTTGCATTTTGGCGATTTCTTCAAGTTTTGCATCAACTTCTTTACTACTTACACTAAGGTTTTCAGCTTTAACAAGAGCTTCAAGAACAAGCTTTGTCTTTGTCAAGTTTTCAGCATCAGCTCTGCGTTCTTCTTTTAGTTTCTCTACAGTTGTGCCAGTAAACTTTGCATAATCTTCAAGATTAATTCCTTGGTAAGCTAGGCGATATTCCAAGTCTTTCATAATGTGACTTAAGTTTTGTTCAACCAATACTGGAGGAAGAGTCACTTTACTATTTGAAACAATTTGTTCTAAAATTGCATTTTCTTCTGCATCTTTGTTTTTGTGTTCAAGTTCGTGCATAATTTGCTTTTTAACATCTTCACGATACTCTGCAAAATCCTTGTAGTCACCCATAAGTTTTGCAAACTCGTCATCAAGAGCAGGAACTTCTTTTACATCAACACTTTTGATTTCGCAATCAAATTTTGCTTCTTTTCCAGCAAGTGCAGGTGCACCATAATCTTTAGGGAAAGTAATTTTTACTTCAACCTTGTCTCCAGCTTTGTGTCCAACAAGTTGGTCTTCAAAATTGTCAACAAATGTGTGTGAACCAAGTTCAAGAGGGTGGTTTTCAGCTTTTCCTCCATCAAATTCTTTTCCGTCAACACTTCCGATAAAGTCAAGTACAACGACATCTCCAATCTCAGCCACTTTTCCTTCTTTTGGCTTGTGGCTTGTCTTGTGAAGTTGTGCGTGTTTAAGCTCTTCATCAACCATTTTTTCATCAAACTCGTGAATAGGTGCTTTTACTGTAAGCCCTTTATAACTTGCAAGTGTAACTGGTGGAACAACATTTACTGAAATAGTAAGTTCTACACCGTTGTCATCAACTTTGTCAACATTTAGGCTTGGGTTTCCGATTGGGTCAAAATTTTTGTTTTCAGCAATTGCTTTAGCATAACCCTCATTTGCAAGTTCGGTAATAGCATCTTCCCAAAAAATTGTGTTTCCATAATTTTGTTCAATAACTTTTTGTGGAACTTTTCCTTTTCTCCAGCCTTGAATTTCATATTTACCTTTTTGCTTTTCATAAACTTTTTCAACAGCCTCTTTCCACTCTTTGCTGCCGATGTTAATTTTAATTTCTGAAACAAGTTCAGATTTGTTTGTTACTTTACATTCCATAATATTTTTTCCTTTTATATAATTCTAGTGCAGACGATGGTTAAACTTACACCAAAAAAAGTTAGTGTTAAAAACGCAAGTGGGATAATAAAGTGATTAAATTTTTCATATCTAAGTTTTCTAAGCGTTTTTCTATCGTACGAAAATTCTTTCACCATTTCTTCATCTCCAAATTTTTCGGCATAAAGATAGGCATCGCTAAGTTTTTGGTCGGCTTTTTGCCTTTTGTAAACAAGATAGTCAATAAATGTAATCCACGCAAGCAGTGCAAATGCTATAGTAATGCAAACACTCCCAACAATGCTAAGCCACGATAAAACGCCAATGAGAGCAAAACATATAATCGAAACACCCACAAAAGCAAGCGAAATTATCACAGTTGGTGATTTCCAGCTCATACCCAATTCCCCTAAAACAGACTTGTGAGAACCACAAACACTATTATAATCACTGCAATAATTTGAGTGATTAAAAACCAAATATTGCGTTTACTTTTAGCGTAGCAAAATCCACCAATGGCGGAAATTGTGTAAGCGCATATATTTGCCACACACACTAAAGCTGTTGGCAAGCTATTGAATGAAAGTCCTTCTAGGGTAATGCTAAAATTTCCTGTTTTTATCCAAGTGTAAACCGCAGCAATTAAAATTGCAATTGCAATTAACACTGTTGCAAAAAAGCCCAAAAAATTCAAAACACGCCTTGCTTCGTATTTAGCCATAATTTGTCCTCCCTTGTAATAGATATTATACACTATTTACTAAAAAAATCAATCATTTTTTACGTTTATAATTAGCTTTCAGGTAAAATTTCCTAAAAAAACAAAAAAAGAGCTAAAAGTTTGCTCTTTAAACCTTAATTTAGTTTAAAAAATTTTACACCAAAACATACTATAAATAAAGTCGAAAGTTCCAATAACTTAATTTTCAACAAAATGGATAAGCCAGAATTCAATGTTGAAATATCAAGAATTTTGCGTAAAAAAATTAAACACTAAATAAATAAGCTTTTTTTCTTGCTTACTCAGGGTTTTTCAATTGCTGTTTACTAAAAATTTTTAAGACTTCTAATAACCTAAAAGCGAGAATTCTAAACTGTTTTTCTGAGTTTTTGAACAACTTCTTCAAAATAAGGTGGTAGAGGTGAAGAAAACTCCATTTCTTTTCCTGTGGTTGGGTGTGTGAATTTTATGTACGCGGAGTGTAATAGCTGACCTTTTTGCCCGAGTTCGTTTGCCAAGCCATAAACAGGGTCACTAGCAACAGGGTGGCCGAGGTATTTTGCGTGAACTCTAATCTGATGAGTTCTCCCCGTTTTTAGTGTCCATTCAACAAGGGTATATTTTCTAAATCTCTCTAAAACTTTAAATATTGAAATAGCAACCTTACCTTCATTTTCAGGAACAACTGCCATTTTTTTGCGGTCAGTGTGACTCCTGCCAATGTTGGTAACTATAGTGCCTTCATCTTTTTTAAGATTTCCGCATAAAAGCGAAATATATTTTCGTACGCACGATTTTTCGGCGATTTGGCTTGCAAGTTTTCGGTGGCTAATATCATTTTTTGCAACGAGCATAAGTCCCGATGTATCCTTGTCCAGCCTGTGAACAATTCCTGGTCTAATTACACCATTAACACTACTTAGACTACTAGCAGAATATAAAAGTGCATTCACAAGTGTTCCACTAAAATTTCCACTTGCAGGGTGAACAACCATTCCCTGAGCCTTGTTAATTACAAACAAATCACCATCTTCGTAAACAATATCAAGCGGGATATTTTCGGGCAAAATATCAGTACTTTTTGGCTCAGGGATAGTGAGTTCTACTTTATCCCCTTCTTTTAAAGAGTAACCACTTTTTACATTTTTTTGGTTTACTAGAACCGCGTTTTCGTCAATCAAGTTTTTTATTTTTGAGCGTGAAAAATCAGGAAAACAGCTACTTAGAAAAATATCCAAGCGCTGTTTTGAATTTTCTTTTGTAATATTAAAAGTCTTTGTTTCCATTTTCTTTTCCTTTGTCAACTCTCATTGAAAAAAATATTAACCAAATAGCAAACACTACTGCACCAACACATAAGCTTGAATCCGCAACATTAAACACCGCAAAATTCATAAATTCTAGCATAATAAAATCACGAACATAACCCAAAAAAATTCGGTCAATAACATTGCCTAAAATTCCAGCAATTAAAAGTGAAATACCAATAAAAAACCACGCATTAAAATTTTGTTTTCTTTTTGATTTTATACTATAAAAAATCAGCGCAAAACATACCGCAATTCCGAGAACAATAAAAACATATTGCGCACCACTTACACCTGAAAACATACTAAAACTTGCACCAGTGTTATGAAAGCTTGAAACTTTAAACACACCAGGAATTGCTTGGTGGCTTTTGCCATCAGTTAGCGACTTTGTAACTAAATCAAATATAAGCACCGCAACAGATAATAAGTACCACAAATAACTCAGATTATTAAATTTTTTTTCAGTATTCATATTCTTCCTTTGCCTTGTAAATCATTTTTGTTCCTTTTGGAGCAAACAAATAGAGTCCATTTCCAACACATTCCATTGTGGCTTCTACCGCGGTTATTGCACCGAGAATAAAATCCATACTTCGCTGAGCTAAATTTTTGTCCATCATAGAAATATTTAGCATACTTGGTTGGTTTGTGCGTAAAAATTCTGCCACTTCGATGACTTCATTCATTGTTGTTGGGCAAAAAATAGCAAGCTGATTTTTTGCGAGTCCTAGTGGTGTGGCTCTTTGTTTTGACCTTTGCTTTTCTGTCTTTTGTGTAAAAACTTTATTTTTTGTGGCAGAGGCTTTCGGCAACTCTTCCTCTTTCTTTTCATAAGCACCAAAGCCTGCCAAGATGTAATCCAAAAAACTCACAAAGCTACCTCCAAACTTCATAATAGCAAAAAAATGAGAATTTTGCAAAGAGAAAAAGCTAGTTTTACAAATTTTTTTACACAATTTTTGTCGAAATCAAATTTTTACGCCTGCTTAGATTATATTTTTTTATTTACGCAAGTATTATACATATATGAAAAAATACTTTTTAGTTTTTAGTCTTGTGTGTGTTTTACTCTTTAGCGGTTGCTCGCAGATTAGTTATGCTGTGCAAATTGGCAAAGATGGAACAATTGCCGAAACGGTTGATGTTGTTTTGGACAAAAATCAACTTGAAGAAAAAGGAATTAATCCAAACCTACTACTCGATGAGATTGAAAACGAAATGAAAACTTGGGCAAACTCAAAACAGTTTGAAAAAGGTGTTACGCACAAAATAATCAAAAATTCTTCCGAACTTTCGTGCCGAATTATGCTTGGTTTTGAAGATGATGAAAAATATCGAACTTTTTGGCAAATTGAAGATATAAAGGAGCAAAAAGAAATAGAGTTTTGTTTTCTTTATGACAATTTGATTATTTCAAAAAGCGAAACAGTGTTTAAAAATGCAAAAGAAAGCTCCTTTGCAAACCACTTCAAAACTTGGTGCAATGAAAATTTTGGTGAAATAACTTGGCAAGATAGCGACTTTAAGTTTGGCTTTATATATGGCGTGCCATCAAGTTTTAACTATATGTCTAACGCAGATAGCGTAATAGAAATTGGTGACACAAGATATCATATTTGGCAACTTAGTTTAGAAAATGCTGACAGGCAAGTTGTGTTTTTTACACCCATTATTACTGCACGTAATATCGCTTGCGGACTATGTGTGATTTTGATTTTAACTTTTGTCTTTGGTCTAGTTTTATTCTTGAAACTAAGAAAAACCTAAGAGCCTAAATTTATAAAACTTTGAAGGTTTTTTTGACAAAAATTGCCCAAACAAACTTGTAGTAAATAACAATGAGTAAACTCACTTTTTTATATACTAAACATAACTTAAACAGATTGCTTTTAACCTAAAATAAAATAAATTCCACATCTATAAAGTGCTAAATTAGATAATTAAATCTTAAAAGTGTACAAAAAAATTTTTATCTTTCTCTCTACCTCCAAAAGCACACTTAAATTCACTTTTTAGTGGTACTGATAATTTGAATAATGAGTTTAAGCACCCCTCCTCCAGTTTCGTATGGCAAGAAGTCCATAACAGAAATTTTTTCATATTATTATTAAAGAAAAGCATAAACTTGCAAATATATTGTTTCATTTTTCTAATTTATATGTTATAATAGAAAAAATTTAAAGGAGAAAGTTTTATGCAAACAAAATTTTTACGACTAAACATTTTTTTGTGTTTAATTGGTTTTGTGGTTTTATCACTATTTGGAATAAAACTTAGCCCCACGCAAGCCAGTGAAGCCACCGAAACAAACACAACATTTTTTAGCCAGCTAACAAATTCGCAAAGTAAAGGCTTTTACAACGCACTTTCAAATATGAAAACTAGCGGGCTATTTAAAACGGGAACTGGTAAATATAATATCACAGAATCTAGTTCAAACTTTTTGACCGATTCCGACTTTGAAAACTTTAAAAATGGCGGAAGTCAGCTTTTGAAAAATTTCGGTGAAGCAAAAGATGCTTTTTATCTTGACAATCCAGAACTTTTTTATGTTGACTTTGACGCGCTGTCATTAAATGTTGCGATGAAAGGAAGTAACTTTTACGCCTCAATAGGAACAGGTAGATACGACACCTACTACATCGATTCTACCCTAACCAAAGAAAAAGTTGAATCTATGATTACAACCCTAAATAGCTCTCTTACGGACATAAAAACACGTGTTGACTCGCCACACGAATATGAAAAAGTTGGAAAGATAGTGAGTCTAATTTCAGAGCACACAGAATATTCTTTTTGTGATAGCGAAAGCTTGAGTGCGTACGCACCATATATTAGAACAAGTTACGCACCTTTTCAAACCGAAACAAAAGGCTTTGCTGTTTGTGAAGGATATACTCGTGCGCTAAATCTTGCTTTAAAAGCTCAAGGAATTGACAGCGTGCAAGTCACAGGTTACTACACACACTATGATGAAACCACTCAAAAACAAAGTTATGAGCCACACGCTTGGAACTATGTAAAAGTTGATGGAAAATGGTATTTGGTGGACTGCACCTACTACAAAACTACAAATAAAATACTCCAAGGTAGCGAAACAACAAAAGAGTACATTGCAAGCAAAACAATTTCGCAAAGTGGTGCAAAATTTAGTTATCCAAAACTTGAAGAGCAAGACTATGGCGTGAAAATTGTAGAAACTGAGTTTGTAACAAAAAATGGCACTGAATGTCTTAAAATTAGTTATGACGGAAAAAGTGCAGAGGCTCTTGAAAATTTAGACTCAAAAATTTATATTATTGCAGATTATGCTAAAATAACAGACGGAAAAATTAAATTTCTGCAAAATTATTTTCCAATAAGTGCAATTTCTTCAAGTGAAACCGAAACTTACAATGACGGAACTTCAGCCACACTCATTCCTGTTTTAAGCAACTGGCAATTTATGCGATTTTTTGCAACAAGACAAGCACCTCAGCAAGGCTTAACTCCATACTACCCTAGCTTTGATGAAGTTCAAGTTGTAGCAAAGAGTTCCACTGTGTTTAACGACAAATACGACATTGAAACAAGCACGGCTTTTGGTGTAATTACTCCTGATAGTAGCACATTCTTAAATGCAACCGAAAGTCACGAAATTAAAATCGTTTACGACAAAAAATTGAAGCTTTCAAGTGGAGCAGAGCCAGTAGTAACTGTTTACTCACCTATTTATGACAATCTTTCAACTTCGGCAAAAGTTCAAAACGCAAAACTAAGCGATGACGGAAAAACTCTCACATTTACTATAATTCCAAGCAAATTGTATGAGCATAACAATTTAACATACTATTTTATTCCAGAAAATTTGGTTGATGATAACAACCTCGCTCCACGCTTTTCAACTTTGAACTTTAAGCTTCCAAGTTATGTTTGTAGCAAAGTGTATGGTGACGGAAGGCTCTTTATGAGTGTGTACGGAACACCAACTTTGGTAGATAACAGTGACCTTAGCCTCAGTGGATTTAAACTAAAAGACGGAACAACAATTTCTCAAAATCAGCGTAGCCAAATGGCACTTGTAGTAACAGAGTCAAGTAGTTCAGAAAGTACAGAGATGAAAGACAAAATTTCAGATAATTTGGACGGAGCAGAAATTAAAAGTTCTTATTCTTACGAAATTGACCTCAATATCTGTAATGGTGTTGCAGTGATTCCAAAAGGTAGTTATGTTAAAGTCGCCTTTGGCTTTCCAAAAGGATTTAGTGCCGAAAACAAGGGTGTAACTTTCAAACTTTACCACTTTGACCGAGATGAAAATGGCGATTTGGACACCAGCACAGCGAGAGAAATTGATTGCACAGTTACCGAATATGGTATTGTGGCAACCATAACCAGCTTTAGTCCATTTACTATTGTCGCTGTTGACCGAAGTTTGGCTTCGGATAAAAAATCAGTTTATGTTAGAAATATAAATAATGGTGGAAATTTTGAGCTCAGTGTAAATGACACTGTAGTAACTCCTGTTACAAAGGTAGCAAAAAATGAAACTTTGAAAATAAAAATTCAGCCAAACGAAAACTATCAAACAGACTATGTTTTAGTAAACAAAGTTTTAACAGAAGTAACAAATGGCGAAATTGAACTTGATTATAACAGTTTGGCAACAAACAACGAAATTGAAATAGCTTACGTTGCAAAAAATGTTGCAGACTATGAAACAGCAAACAAAATTACCAACCTAAACAAAGAATTTTCGCAAAACACAAAAGCTGAAAGCACTACAAATAGTAGTTCAGATTCTACTCTTGTTTATATAGTAATCACTCTTGTAGTTGTACTTGTTTGTGCGTGCGCTATAACAATTTACGCAAAAAAACCAGCTAAAAAAATTGATGAAAACTCTCAAATATAAAATTTCAGTAAAAAGTAATTTCAAAAAATTACCAGACAGCGAAATGAAAATAAAAAACTAGGAAGAAATTTTAGGTTTCTTCCTATTTCTTAATCTTTTTGTGGTCGTTATTTATTCTTCTACAATCACTCGAAGTTATTTACTAGACATAAAAAACCTTTATATGAATTACGCCATAAAGAGGTATTCATTTCAAAATGGTTTTTTGTGGTGCAAATATATAGTTCACTTTATAGTCTAATTTTTATATTACAAAAACAAAATACCTTCTAGTTTCATAGAAGGTATTTCATTTAATTTTTTGTAGTTTTAAGTTAAAAATTTAGTTTGTTAAGTTGTAACCCCAAAAGCACAAGGCATTTCGAATTGAAATGACATACCAAGTTTTTTGTCTTATTTCTCAAATCTACTACACAGTTTGTTGTAAATTTCGTGAGTTCCTATATCAAAACACTCACCTTTAAATTTGTAACAATAAACAGGTTTGCGTTTACAAAGCCACGCCACAAAGTTGCCAGGTGCATCGTGAGAGTTTCCCTCATCTAAGTACTTTTTAAACATTGGCACAGTGTCTTTTTTGTAAATATAACTTGCATAAATTCCAGTGTCGCTAATTACCTTTCCTGGTTTTTCAACCATTTCCACTACTCTGTCATTTTTATCAAGAACTGCAACGCCAAAATTTTTCGAAAGGTACTCTAGGTCATCAAATTTTGTTCCTAGCACAACATCACTGTTTTTCTCTTTTCCAAAATTGTAAAAATCTGAAAGTTCAAAACTAAAGTAATTGTCGCTTACAAGCACCATAATGTCGTCATCAATTTTTTCTTTTTCAATCGCAAATTGAATGTCCCCAATTGCTCCAAGTCTTGTTTCATTTGTAGAAGTTCCGTCATCTAAAACTTTTATGTTAAATCTGTAATCAGATTTTTCAGCCCAATCTTCAAAGGTTTTTGCAAATTTGTGGTTTGAAACCAAATAAACATCGTTGACACTTTCTACTTTTTCAAGTTTTTTCATTAAAAAATCTAAAATTGTTTCGTCTCCGAGTTTTAAAAGTGCTTTTGGTGTGTTTTCAGTTAGTGGATATAGTCTAGTAGCATATCCCGCAACAAGAATTATTGCTTTCATTTTTTTCTCCTAATTTGTGTTTTTATCCATTTTATCACAAATTACAGCTATTTGCAACAAAAATATATAGATTTTACAGTTTTAAAAATAGATTTTTCAAACTAGCAAATTTAGCAAAAAAGTTCAATATCAACAAAATATATTTCAAACAAAGAATTTTTTAAAACAAGGAATATAGCCTTGATATTTTTTTCATCAATATATTTTAAAGATTTTTTGGTTTTATTTATTTTGTCATTATAAAAATCTTCCATTTTGCTTTTTATTTCTTCGGCCAATCTGACTGTAACATTCGTTTTTCATAATCATCTAAAATATCATCATAAGCGTGAGTACGTTGTTTCACGAGGTCTGTTTCCCAAGGTTTTACTCTATGAAACCAATTTCCCTTTTTGCGTACATTACAAAAATGATGTACAACAATGCTTTTATAGTATTTATCTTTTGCGTTGAAAATTAATGGAAGCATCAAGCGTTTTGTGCAGGCTTTGTTTAATGCGGTTTGGTCAGTATAAATAAGATGTTTGTAAGTCACAATGTCGCGCGCTTTTTGATAAATTCCTGTAGTTTTACAAAGTTTTTGATTTACAAGCATAACCCCAGAATTAAAGTAATGTGGGTTAATTCTGTAAGCGTCTTTCACAACACCAAGTTCGTAACCGTCAATATTAAAATTATATAAAATTGAAATGTCTTGATTAACAATTGTGTCTGTGTCTAGATAAACAAACTTGTCAGGCATTTCGACTTCATCAGCCAAAAGCCTGAGCATTGCAAAAGGTGTGAAACCGCTATTTATGTTCACACTATTAATCAGTTGTTTGTTAAACTCTTTTGTCAAATCAAGCAAAACTACTTTGCTTTCGGGGTTAGCACTTTTTAAAATTTTTTCAATATAATCAGCCTGCTCTTTACTAACTGGAGTATATTTTCGATTTAAGTTAGTGAGGTCCATTGTAAAAAATGTTAGCGTAATCGGGTCTTTTGTGTATTTTACAAGCGAAAGCGAAGTAATAACCCACCCCTTAAAAACAAAATTGTTTCCGCACATTAAAATGTTTATCATAATTTTTTCTCCCTTAATTTCCATTACAAGTAAAACCCTTTCACCACCTGCAATTAAAAACATTTTAGCATATTAAAAACAAAGTTGTCAATGAATTAACTTATAATATAGTAAAAGTAAAATTGTAAATTATTAAATGCGTTTCTTAATTATATTTCATTTTTTGTTGTAAAAACTTTTAAATCTTCAATCGACCCAAACGCACCCAAGTACTATTATAAGCCACACTGGAATTATCATTACTACCCACACCACTTAAAGTTTTATTGATTTCAAGTCTTTAAAACTTTTTTTGTAAAATTGTGTCATCAACAAACATAGTCACTCTAATTGCACTAAAAATCTTCTAGCCCAAGATAATTACGCAAGGTAAAAAGATTTTCTTCACTCAAAACTTGTTTGTCCACTGGATAAACTACATTTTTATTTGGATATAGTAAAATAAAATCTTTTGTTTCTTTTGCTTTAAACATTTCGCGATAGAAAAAAGTAATTTGAGCAATTTGCTCGCCATACCTTTTCGTAACAACAGTAAAGGCGTCTTCTTCAAAATAGTAAGTGTTTATATCAACAATTTTTTTTGTTTTTTTGTAATCTTGATTTTTAATCAAAAGTGCGTACGAGCCCAAAACTAGCGGAATAGTAAAAACAAGCATACTCTGAATCCAAGCCAAACTCATAATCACACTTAGCGAAGAAAAAACAAAAACTCCACAAGCTCCCAAAATGGCAAGAAATGCAAAAAGACCATAATTTGAACTATTAATTTTTTTTCGAACCAAATTATCAACAATGCACGAACCTTTTATCATATTTTCCTCCTTTTAAATTTTTTCAAACAATTCTGATAAAAATTGTTTGTGCGCAATATTTAGAATTTATTACATAGATAATTTTTTATTTCGTAAAATTATAAAAAATTTACACCAAAAAAATGAAAGACAGCACTAAGCCATCTTTCATCTGTGTCAAAAATGATAACCAAAGGAGGTTTTGTTATTTTTGACGAATGCTGTTTATTACAAATCCTTTAGATTTGCAAATTTATTATAGCACATAATTTTCAATTTGTCCTATTTTTTAACAAATTTTTCAAATTTCTTTCATTTTTTTAAATTTAGACTCAAAAAAGTATTTTTTTGATAAAAAATGTCGATTTATGTCCAAATTTCACTCAATTTTGCTTCAAAAAAGCAAATTTTTTACATTAGTATTATTGACAAAATATCAAATTTGCTCAATTGGCAGTGTTAGTGTTCCAATTTATTACACGCATTTTTAAACGCTGTATTTGTTCAATGTGTGAACTTTTTTACATTGGCATTTCGGTTGGTGCTTGAGTTTTTTCTTCCTCACTTGCTACAATACTTTCAGTAGTAAGGAGTGTTGAAGAAGCACTTGCTGAGTTCTGAAGAGCACTTCTGGTAACTTTTGTTGGGTCAATAATTCCAGCTTCAATCATATCAACATATTTTCCAGTTAGTGCATCATAACCGAAAGAAACATTATCGCTTGCCAAAATTTTATCTACAACAACACCACCGTCAACACCTGCATTTTTCGCAATTTGTCTAATTGGTGCTTCAAGCGCTGAAAGAATAATTTTTGCACCGATTTTTTCATCACCCTCAAGTTTTTCACAGAATTTTTTAAGTGCTGGAGAACATCTTAAAAGTGCAACGCCACCACCTGCAACAATACCTTCTTCCACACCTGCTTTAGTTGCGGCTAGTGCATCTTCAATGCGGAGCTTTTTCTCTTTCATTTCAACTTCGGTTGCACTTCCAACTTTAATAACTGCAACACCACCAGCAAGTTTTGCAAGACGCTCCGATAATTTTTCGCGGTCATAATCTGAAGTGCAGTCTGCGATTTGGTTTCTGATTTGCTCAACGCGTTCTTTAATCGCATCTTTGTTTCCAGCACCTTGAACAATAGTTGTAGTGTCTTTTGTAACTACAACTTGATGAGCTTTTCCAAGGTCTTCAAGGGTAGTAGAGTTAAAGTTTCGACCAAGCTCCTCACTAATTACATTTCCGCCAGTTAAAATAGCAATGTCCTCAAGGCTTGCCTTTCTGCGATCACCATAACCTGGTGCTTTTACAGCCACACAGTTAAATGTTCCTCTAAGTTTGTTGATAACAAGAGTTGCTAGTGCTTCACCTTCTACTTCATCTGCGATTATTAAAAGTTTTTGTCCTGTCTTGACAACTTGCTCAAGTAGTGGCAAGATTTCTTGTATGTTAGAAATTTTCTTGTCTGTAATCAAAATTAGTGCATCATCAAGTACTGCTTCCATTTTATCATTTGTTGCCATATAACTTGAAGCGTAACCACGGTCAAATTTCATTCCTTGAACGACTTCAAGTTCGGTATTCATTGTTTTACTTTCTTCTACAGTAATAACTCCGTCTTTACCAATTTTTTGCATAGCTTTGCTGATAAGTTTTCCGACTTCTTCATCGCCAGCAGAAATACTTGCAATTTGTTCAATCGCCTTTTCGTTATCTATTGGTTTTGACTGCTTTTTGAGTTCTTCGGTCACAAAATCAACTGCTTTTTTTATTCCTTTTTTGAGAATAATTGGGTTTGCACCAGCAACAGAATTTCGCATACCTTCTTTAATAATTGCCTGAGCTAAAACAGAAGCTGTGGTTGTTCCATCGCCCGCAACATCATTTGTTTTGATAGAAACTTCTTTTATAATTTGCGCACCCATATTTTCAAAAGGGTCTTTTAAGTCAATTTCTTTTGCAATGGTAACACCGTCATTTGTAATAAGTGGAGAGCCATATTTCCTCTCAAGAACAACATTGCGTCCTTTTGGCCCAAGAGTAACCTTTACAGTATCAGCAAGTGCATCAACACCTCTTTCAAGTGCACGCCTTGCTTCTTCACCACTTTTAATTATTTTTGCCATAAAACTATCTCCTTTATTCTTTTACTATTGCCAAGATGTCACTTTGTCTTAGCACAACAAATTCTTCGCCATCAATTTTAAATTCACTTCCGGCATATTTTGGATAGAGAATTTTGTCTCCAACCTTTACTTGCATAACAATTTCCTTGCCATCAATAACGCCACCAGGCCCAACCGCAACAACATTTGCAATTTGTGGTTTTTCTTGACTTCCTGCAAGTACTAAACCACTTTTTGTCACAGTTTCGGCTTCTTGCCTTTTAATGACAACTCTGTCAAACAATGGTTCTAATTTCATATTTACACCTCTTTTTTTTGTGGGCTTTTGCCCACTCGCCTAATATTTTATCACACTTTTTTCAAAAAGCAACCGAGCAGTGCCATATTTTTTGCAATTTTAAAAAATTTCTTGCATAAATTATGTTATGAAACCATTTAAAAAAGCGAAACAACCTAGACAAAAAAAGGCTGGAATAATCTTTGTAATTTTCATATTTTTTGCCCTTTCTATGGTGTTTAGTTTTGTTCTTGCTCCCCTTTTTGGACTTAGCTTTTTGGGAACAACAGAGACTAGCACAAGCGGAAAAGTTTTTTCAACCTACTACGCAATTATGCTAGACTGTACAGAGCTTGACGAAAATAAACTTTCGGATACCTCGCAAAAAATAAAGCTTCGAGGCGGAGCTGGACTTATTTTTAAAGAAGAAAAAACATATGTGGTTATTTCAGCTTACCCTAATAAAAAAGATGCAAAAAAAGTCTTGTCACAAATTACGACAGACCAGTTTATTCCCGAAATTGTAGAATTAAACATTTCCCCTAAAACAACACTAAAAAAAACTGAGAAAAAAGAATTTTTCGAATACACAAATTTTTTACTTGAAATAGTATCTAGCCTATACAGCACTTCAACAAGACTTGAAAGCGGAAGTCTCAGCACAATAAACGCAAATCTTGAAGTAAAAAATTTGCAACTGGACTGCGCTTACAAATTTCAAGAATTGTTTGTACAAAAAAATTCAAATTTCGACAAACTTAGAGTTGTTTTTTCAAGTGTAACCAGCCTTTTGGAATACACCGCAAGCGAACAAGCACTTTCGGGTTCTAGTTTGCCATATGTCAGCACCATAAGGCACTGCTACACACGTACACTACTCCTGCTTAGAAATCTGTAAGTTGTCACTAAGTTTATCTTGCAATTTAAAAATAGAAAAAACAAAATTTTGCTTTTTCTATTTTAAATTATATTTGATATTAGATGCTAATTTCGTTTTACTCGCTTGATTCTTTATATAATAAAGCCAAATATATATTAATATAAATTCAATAGATAGCAAACTATTAAATGAATAATTCATTACTACCAAGCCAGCAATAACTTGAATTTTTTAACATTTTAGCTTGTTTATTTCAAATTTTTTAACTATGCAAAATTTCGTTTGCTTTGAGATTTTTTCCAGCGTTTGCCAACAATTTTTGCTTTACTTTTTAGGCTAAGTGGTCTGCTAACCACCTCCAAAAATTTGTTCACGAATTTAGGGTGAACTAAAACTTTGCGTTTTTTTAGTGCTTTTAGTGCAATTTTTGCCACATTTTCAGGCGTACACATAGTGATTTTTCCGCCAAAACCTTGAGCTTTTATGGCTTGTTTCATTGCTTCGGTGGTTGGAATTCCGCTTGGGCAAATTGTGGTAAAAAACACATTTTTCCCCTTTAATTCGACAGCAAGCGACACCATCAGATTTGTTAAAAGTGCTTTTGTTGCTGAATAAATTGCCATATGAGGCATTGGGTAATCGCCCGCCATACTTGAAACTGTGAGAATTTCAAGCGGAACATTTTCATCTCTTTGTTTTATGGTCTTTTGCGTAAAATCAACTGTTCCAGCACAATTAACTTCAATTACATCTAAAATTTTCTCGTCACTGTTTTCAATAAAATCGCCTTCAGCAATAAAACCTGCGTTGTTAATCAGTTTGTTTATTTTTATATTTTCAGCGAGGAGGTAACCAAAAAATGCTTGCCTTTCAGCCCTAATAGCAAGATTGCAAGTTTTTTCTATGATTTTTATGTTTGGAAAATCCTTTTTGGTATCAGAAAAAACTTTTTCAAGACGCTCGGAATTTGAGCCAGTTAAAACCAAGTTTTCTCCCCGTTTTGCACATTCCAAAACAAAAACTTTTCCAAGCCCACCGCTTGCACCAGTAATTAAAGTGTAGTAATCCATTTTTCCCTCATCTTAGTTGTGTCTTTAACGAAATTTTTAGTAGAAAATTATATTTCATCTTCTTTGTTTACGCCAGTCACAACAATATTAGAATTTGTGCCACAAACATTTTTTAGAATAATATCGCCAATTTTGTAACTGCGTTTTTCTTTCGCATCGCGGATAGCTTTCAAAACTTCGAAATATAATTTTTTATCCACTGCGACCGAAGTTTTTACGCTAATTGTCCCGCCACGAATTTGTTTTATGGTAGTAATTGTTCGTTTTGGCTGAGTCATCTCCTGCTTGCCATATTCAGCGCCACGCGGACAAGAATTGCCCGTTACGCTAACAGTGCCATCTGCGTTTTTTGTGACCACCAAGTGACACCCTATTGGGCAACGAATACACGTAAGCTCCATTACAGCACCTCCATTTTGATAACTAGGTCATCTTTTATTTTGCTTTTGTCTAGTTTGAGTTGTTCCATTTCACCAGCACGAACAACGGGGTGGGGCGAAACCGAAATTCTCTCGCCTCCACTTTCGGCAACAATCATTACTTTGCGGTACTCTTTATCTACCCTAAAAGAAATAGAAACTTGCCCATCACCTTTGTAAACATATTTTGGAACAGTGTACTTAATGTGCTCATCGTGCTTTATCTCAATCGGATTTTGCGTTTCAAGTTTCCCATTTGCAAAAGTTGAAGCACACTCACCCGCGTGCAATCCCTCGTTTGTAACATTGTCAACGAGGTCGTTTACGTGCATAACATTTCCGCAAGCAAAAATTTCGGGAACACTTGTTTGATAGTATTCGTTTACAACAAAACTATTTGTCGCTGGCATCATTTGAAGATTAAAGTGTTGCACAAGTTCTACTTCTGGCACAAGTCCGATTGAGAGTAAAACAGTATCGCATTTGACAGTTTGTTTTTTTGAATAATCAAACGAAAAATCAGGATTAACAGGAGCTACAATAACACCTTCTACACGTTTTTTCCCAAGCACGGACACGATACTGGTTGAAAGGTGAAGCGGAATATCAAAATCATTGAGACACTGCGAAACATTACGCGCAAGTCCGCCACATTTCGGCATAATTTCGTACACGCCGACAACTTTTGCGCCCTCACAAGTGAGCCTCCTTGCCATAATAAGTCCCACATCACCAGAACCTAGTATGACCACTTCTTTTCCAACAAGTTTTCCGTAATAATTGAGCATTTTCTGCGCTTCACCCGCTGAGAAAATTCCAGCTGGTCTTGTTCCACAAAGCTGAATTGCACCTGCTGGCTTTTCACGACAGCCCATACAGAGAATTACTGATTTTGCACAAATAGTTTGAAACCCTTTTTGATTTTCGGTAGTTACTAAAAGTTGTTTTTCAGCAACCTTTTGAATATCGCAAACAACGCTACCTAAAAACACTTTCACTTTTGTTTCAGCAAGTTTTTGAGCCCACCTATATGCGTATTCAGGGCCAGTAAGCTCTTCTTTAAAATAATGCAAACCAAACCCATTGTGGATACATTGATTTAAAATTCCACCGAGTCTGTTTTCTCTTTCAATCAAAGCAACTTTTGCACCATTTTTTGAAGCCGAAAAAGCAGCAGAAAGCCCAGCAGGCCCTCCACCAACGACCAAAACATCAACATTCATAACTTCCACCTCGCTTTATATCTCCAACCAAAATCTCACTTCCATTTCCGCAAAGAGATACTTTTTCTTCCGAAATTTTAGCATTTTTTGCAATGAGGCTTAAAATTTTTGCCAAACAAAAACTGCCTTGACATCTACCCATTGTTGGTCTAACCCTTCTTTTTATTCCGTCAATAGTTTTCGGCTTTAGGGGTGAGTTAATTGCGTCTAAAATTTCGCCCTCACTGATATGTTCACACCTGCAAACAATTTTTCCGTAAAGCGGATTCTTTTTAATGAGTTTTTGCGCCTCATTTTTCGACAGTTCTTGCACATTTATATATGGTTTGCGTTTTTTGGGAATTATTTGACTTGTTTGTATCCCTTTTCCCTTTACAAGCGACAATAGATATTTTGCAATTGCTGGTGCAGCAGAAAGCCCTGGCGAGCAAATTCCAACTGCGTAGAAAAAGTTTTTTATTTTTTCGTCTTCCTCTATCACAAAATCTTCACCACATTTACACCTAACTCCTGCAAAAATCTTGATTGTTTTTCTAAAGTTTGGCTGTTTGACAGTCTTTAACACATTTTCTTTTAAAACTGGCACACTTGCGTTTGAAACTGAAGTATCGGTTTTTTCACAGGGTACTGCTGTTGGCCCAATAAGAATATTTCCGTGCACTGTTGTGTTTGCTAAAATTCCTTTTCCAAGTTTTGAAGGAAGAGGAAAAATAGGCCTACTAACAAACCCCTTTTGACTTTTGTCTAAAAGAAGATATTCGCCTTTTACGAAATTCACATCAAAATGTTTTGCACTTAAAAGGTCGTTAATTTCTGACGCGTTTGCCCCAGCACAGTTTACGACATACTTTGCAAAAATTTTGTCTTTTTCACTGCAAAGAATAAACCCGTCATTTTGCTTTTCAATCTTTTTAACTTCAAAGTTTGTTTTACATACTCCGCCATTAATTATCCCTTCCTCAACAAGAGCAATACAGGTTAAGTAGGGAGAAATTAGCGCGCCACTTTTAGCAAAAAGCCCCCACGAAATTCTGTCTGCTAAATTCGGCTCCAAAGCAAGTAATTTTTCTCTATCCAAAATTTCGAGACCTGAAATTCCATTTTTCTTTCCACGCTCAAAAAGCATTTCAAGCTTTTCTTTTTCTTCATCTGAGCATACAACAAGCGTTCCCGTTTGTACATACGGAACACCTAACCTTTTCGCTAGTGCTGGATACATTTCACTGCCCTCTTTGTTAAACCTTGCCATAAGAGTATTTGGCATTGGGTCATAACCCGCGTGCACTATTCCACTATTTGCCTTGCTTGCACCCACAGCAACATCTTCTTCTTTTTCAAGTAAAACAGTTTTAATTCCCGAAATGACCGCCTGACTAAACAGGTTTGCACCAACAATTCCACCGCCAATAACTGCTAAATCAAAATTTTCCATTTTCACCTCACTTTGAATATTTTACTAAAGGTACAAAAAAAAATCAAACAAAACGCAAGAAGTTTGTTATATTTGTTTGTAAATTTTTTTATAAATTGTTATAATAATAACAAAAAGAGGAGAAAGTTTTGATGCAAAAAAAATATATCTTAGCAATTGATGAAGGAACAACAAGTGTTCGATGTGTGCTTTACAGTGTAAAAGACAACAAAATTATAGACAGCGTAAGCCAAAAATTTCGCCAATATTATCCCCAAGAAGGCTGGGTTGAACACGATGCACAGGAGATTTGGAAAAAGACTAAATATTGTCTTTTCGAAATTTTAAAGAAAATAGACCCAGAGCAAGTTTTTGGAATAGGTATCACCAATCAGCGTGAAACTGTGGTAATGTGGAATAAAAAAACAGGCAAGCCAATTTATAACGCTATTGTTTGGCAATGTAGGCGAACAGTTGACTATGTAAAAGATAATCTTGGTGGACAGATTGCAAAAAAGATTCACCAAAAAACAGGACTTTTACCAGATGCTTATTTTAGTGCAACAAAAATCAAGTGGCTATTTGAAAATGTTCCCAAAGCAAAAACGCTTCTGCAAAAAAACGAACTTTGCGCTGGTACAATTGAAAGTTTTTTAGCTTTTAAACTTTGCAATAAATTTGTAACCGACATTACAAACGCAAGTAGAACTATGCTCTTTAATATTAAAACAAAATGCTGGGATACTGAACTTTTAAATCTATTTAACATAGACAAACAAATTTTGCCAAGCGTAATCGAAAACAACCAAATTGTTGGAGATTTTGTTTACGGAAAAACAAAAATTCCAGTTTGCGGACTAATTGGCGACCAACAGAGTTCTCTTTTTGGGCAAGCTTGCTTTTCTGCTGGCGACCTCAAAAATACTTATGGCACAGGTAGTTTTTTACTCCAGAGCACTGGCGAAAATATTGTTCTTAGTAAAAACAAACTTTTAACAACGGTTGCGTGGAGTATTAATGGCAAAACAACTTATGCACTTGAAGGAAGTGTTTTTAATTGCGGAAGTAGCATTGAATGGCTGAAAGATGTTGGGCTAATTGAGAGTGCAAGAGAAAGCGACAAACTCGCTGAAAGTGTTACAAGCAGTGCAGGTGTGTATTTTGTTCCCGCGTTTACTGGACTTGGAGCGCCGTATTGGGACGGAAACGCACGCGGACTTGTCTGTGGACTTTCGCGCGGTAGCACAAAAGCGCATATTGTAAGAGCAGTTTTAGACAGTATTGCCTTTGGAATGAAAGATGTTTTTGATGTAATGCTTGCTGAAACAAAATGTGACGCTGGGGTAATTAGAGTTGACGGTGGTGTTTCAAATAGTGATTTTACTATGCAGTATCAGTCAAATCTTTTAGGTGAAAAACTTGAAGTTAGCAAAGAAAAAGAAAGCACTAGCCTAGGCGCAATTTTTATGTGCGGACTTGGTCTTGGCGTTTGGAAAGACCTTAAAGAGCTTTCAAAACTTTACCAAACAAGTAAAGTTTTTAAACCGAAAAAGAGCCAAAAAGATATGAAAATTAAATACGATGGTTGGAAAGAAGCTGTACAAAAAGCTCTTTCAAAAGGAGGAAAAAATGACTAAAATTTTGCCAGGAAAATATGTAGAAAGTTTTGACAAGACACAAGTATTTTTTAGACTTTATGACAAAGTCGAATCGCCAAAAGGTATGGTACTTTTAATTCACGGAATGGTGGAACACAGTGCTCGGTATGACGCTTTTTCTAGATATTTAAACAAAAACGGATTTGTGGTCTTAACTTATGACCAACGCTCTCACGGACAAACAGTAAAAGTAGCTGAAGATGTCGGAAAATATCGTGGCGACCTTTTCGAAGACTGCGTTTGCGATGCGATGTTTTTTGCAAATCTGTTAAATGAAAAATACAAACTCCCACTTATCTTTCTTGGGCACAGCTACGGAAGTTTTGTTTTGCAGAGAGTTATTGAGCGTTATAAAAATTATTCCGGAGCAGTATTTGTCGGAAGCGCTTGTATGGCAAAAAGTTTTGAAGTGAACTTTGGACTATTTGTTGCTAAATTAACAAAATTCTTTTTTGGAAAAGATGCAAAGGCAAAACTCATTTACAAATCAAGTTTTAAAAATTATGAAAAGAATTTTGAGGACGGAAACTGGCTAACTAGGGACACTAAAATTTTTGAAGCTTACAAAAATGACCCATATTGCCAACAAATTTGCAGTGCAAACTTTTACTACTCTTTCTTTAAAAATCTAAAACTCACTTATAAAAAAGAAGCACTTAGTCAAATTGAAAAAGATAAACCTATTTTAATTCTAAGTGGCACAAAAGACCCTGTTGGAAAATTTGGCAAACTAGTTGTAAAACTGGAAAATCAGTACAAAAGCCTTGGCGTTAAAGATGTTCAAATGAAATTATTTAATGAAGGTAGGCACGAAATTCTAAACGAAACAAACAGAGATGAAGTTTGGCAAACTGTGGTAGATTTTTTAAACAAAATTTGTGTAAAAAAATCCAAATAAAGACAAATTTCTACAAATTTTGATAAAAATTTTGCAAAATCAAAACTCTTTTAAGCGAAAATAAAGATTAAAACTAAATTCAGTTGCTTAATAAAAATTTATTTGATAAAATAAAAATATATTTGTTAAATTATGCCTAATTTTAGTGCGAAGTAACATAATATTTTGCAAAGATTGGGAAGGCAATTTTAAATAAAAAACGTCTGTTTAAAATTATACAATAGCACTAAAAAAACTTAACTAAAAATTTTTAAATGAAAAACATACAAAAAAGATATAGGCATACACTAACTTAAAAAGGAGGAAACAAAAGTGTTGTATCCAGAGATTCCAGAAAGAAAAACAAAAGGCACATATATCGGAGGGGGAATTTTCCTTCTGCTGTTTGGTATGCCACTTTTATTATTATTCTTACCTTATATTACCGATGACTTTTTCAATTTTTCACTTTGGGATTGGAATATGGCTGGACTCGGTATAAATGTTATTTTTATAAATTCAACACGCGTTCTGATGACCTATTTTGTTTTGCCTTTAATTTTAGTGATTATTAACTTTGTGGGACTATTTATTGGAAAAAGCAAAACGGATAAATACTTTAAGGCTTCAAGCTTTTGTTTTCTTCTTGGCTTTGCCATAAAATACGCTCCACAAAAGTTTTTAACCGCTGAAAGCATATTGTCTATATTTTCATATGTTTCACTAGGGCTTTTCGCAATTGGAATTATACTTTTAATTGTTGCTTTTATCAAAAAAAACAAACAGCCAAAGTATGCCGAAAAAGCTTCATTCTTCTTAATATTTACCACAATCTTTTGGGCTATATTCGCAATTTTAGACGCAAGTCTTTCGCTTGCAAATATAGCTGAAAAATTTACGAAATGGGTTCTTCCAATTGGAGTTTGCCTCTTTGGTTTCCCTGGCGGACTTGTTATGCTATGCTGTTGTAAACGAAAGTTTTCAAACTACGATGGTAAAACTGAGCAAAGTGTTCAGCCTCAGGCAGTTAACTCTGGAGCAAATGGAAACAACTCAAACGAAAGCCTAAGCCCGCAAAATCAAACATCACAAAACTTACAAAATGCAAGCAATGTGAATAACACAAACTTAAATACTAATAACCCAACTCCTGCAAGACAGAATATGGCAGGAAATAACCCAAATAATAGCCTCAACCAAAGCAATTTGGTAAATCAAAGTCCAAACCTTGCTAGTCAAAAAGCTATTTTTGAGGGTACTACACAAAATGCTCAGTCGCAAAAATTAAACACACAAAACATCAATTCAAAAGCTAGCCCTAGTAGTCAAAATGCTCAACCCTATAACCTTAACTCGCAACGAGCTAACAATGAAGCTACCCTTGATAGTCAGAATGTTACTAACCCAATTAATCAAGGAAGCAATTTTAATAGCCAAAATGCTAGTGGTAGCACTATGAATAACTTTTACACCCAAAGCACCAACACCTTTAACAACCAAAACGCTAAGCCACATAGTCAAAATTCTAACTTTGGTTTGCAAAACACAAAACCTAGCAGTCTAAATTCTAACTTTAACCCGCAAAACTCTAACATTAATCAAGCAGGTAATATGGCTCAAAGAACAACATCACTTACTCCAAATGCTCAGTTTGGTAATGGTGTAAGACCAAATGGCATAGCACCTAGACCACCAATACCTCCAAGAATTGGACCAAATGGCAGGCCATTGCCACCACTTCCGCCAAAATTACCACCAAAACTAAAATTACCACCAAAACCAAATAATGAAGGAGAAAATAATGGAAAATAGCACGAAATGGGACAAAAGATTTATGAGCGTTGCCGAACTTGTTGGTACTTGGTCTAGTTGTGTTAGACCAAACAGACAAGTTGGCTCAGTAATTGTACGCAACAACCGAATTTTAGCAACAGGCTATAACGGAGCTCCTTCTGGAGTTAAAAGTTGTGCAGAGCGTGGTGAATGTCTGCGTGAAAAACTCGGAATTCCAAGCGGAACAAGACAAGAAGTTTGTTATGCTGTTCACGCCGAGCAAAATGCAATTGCGCAAGCCGCAAAAATGGGTCACCCACTTGAGGGCACAACAATTTATATCACCCACTCACCTTGTTCAATTTGTACCCGCCTCATAATTAATTCAGGAATTAAACGAGTTGTGTTCAAAGAAAACTACCCTGATGAATTTTCGCTAAAACTTTTGGACGAAGCAAAAGTAAAATACGAACAACTAAAATAAGTTTTATATCTATTAAATGTAATTAATTAGCCTCATTAATTACATTTTTTTGTAATATTTTTCCCCTTTTTTGCTCTTTTTAAGCAGACAAAAACCGAAATTACATACACAAACCCAAAGATACCCATTAGCGGATAAACAATTTGAACAAAAGACGAAAAACCAATTCCAGACATTAACAGCGCCAAAATTGTTGCAAGCAGAGTTACAAGATTACTTTTCCCGAAATAAGCCTTCAGCCAGTTGCTAATTGTATATAAAAGTGCAAATGCAGTTGTAATTAACCCCAGCCAGACAATCCCCAACACAACAAAACCGAAAACACTATTTAGCGAAGCACTGATTGCCACAATAGGCATATCGCTTGAAGTCATTGTTGGGTTAGCAAAAAGTGCCATAGTAATTCCAAGCATACCTAAAATTAGAAAAACCGTTCCGAAAATACTTCCGCCTAAAATTTCCTTGTTTGAATAATCTTTTCCCATTCTGGCGAAAATAAAGCCCGAAAAAAACATATTGCTTCCTACAAACAAAAGAGCAAAGCCAAGGCTTTTAAAAATTTCGAGTGTTTGCAAATTGGTCGAATATTTTACTGAACCTCCAGTCGCGAATCCCGAAACAAGCACAACAAATACCACCAAAAGTAGCATTGGTACAATCAGCATATTGGTTTTTGTAATACCCTTAAAACCAAAACAGACAACAACAAAAGTTAAAACAGCGGTCACAACGCCAGCAATTCGGTAAGGTAGATTTGGTACAATAATTCCAAACAAACTATCAGCTCCCGCAAACATCGAAGCTAATAAAACAAGGTTAGAAAAAACTAAAACTATTTCGCTTATTGCAGAAAATTTTCCGAACAACGCTGTGTTACACTCTTGAACTGTTTTAATCTGAAAATCTCGCCCGAACTTAAAAAATAAATAACTTGCTCCCAAAAACAAGAGCCCAGTGAGCAAAATCATTAAATAAGCAATATTACCAAACTGCCCAAAGTAATACCAAATTTCTTTACCCGAAGCAAATCCAGCGCCCACTAAAGTTCCAAACATTGTAAGTCCAATAAATAATTGATTAAAAAAAATACTTTTTTTCATTTTAGCACCTCACCCAAATCCAAATCCTCTATTTCTTTTGGATTTACATCAAAAAATAGGCAAGCCGAAACAAAAATACTTGGGTACTCCCAAAGTAGCAAACAAGCAACTTTTGCGCTTTTTATGTCTAAAAAAGTCGAAATTTTGTTAATTTTTAGTGATTTTTTTACAATTTTTTCTAAAATCATTTCTTTTGGAAAAAAACATTCAGCATAACTAATTGCTTCGCAGACACCGTTTTTAATATTTGGATTTGAGAAAACTGAAAGTTCGTTTTTAGAAATTTTAAAACTAGAAAAGTGAAAATTGCACACAAAGTCAATTTGAAAAACCTTGTTTGAAAGCAGTGCATTTTTTGTCATCAAAAATTTTTGCCTAGCCGAAAGTTTTGGCGAAAGCATCAAATTTTGTGCAAGCTTTAAAGCCTCTTTGTTTCCAGAACAAAAAAGCGCGTTCGAGGCGTGGTCAGTAATGCAAAGGTCTTTTAGCGAAAATGACCATTTTACATCTTCAAGTAGATAAAAACTCTTTTGCACCTCTTTTGAAAAATTCCCACTAAAGAAAATTTCTAAAAGATTTTCTATTTTTTCTTTTTGAACTTGTTTTGGAAGTCTTGCCTTGATTTCCACAAAGGGCAAAATATCACCAGTTTTTATTAGCTCAAAGAAAAACAAATATAACGGATTTTCCCCGTCAAGCCACCGTGCTTTTGATTCACAAACAAGTGCGTCCTCAATCTTTCCAATATTAAATTTGCAAAGACCGCAAAAAAAATGATTCTTAGCATTAAACTCATCTTTTAAACACAGTTTTTCAAAAAATTTTTCGGCTTTGTCAAATTTCTGAAACCGAGAAAGCGTGAGTGCAATTTTCAGTAAATCATCTGGAATTTCGGTCTCAATTTCTTCTAACTTTTCAAGTTGTTTTTTGCATAGTTTTTCATTATTCTTTTTTTGATAAACTTCTACCAAAACACAATTAGCCAAAGGGTCAAATTCGTTTTCAAAAAGAACCTTTTTTGCGTACTGCTCGCACTGAAAATAATCTTCCTCAAACAAATTTAAAAGAGCCAAAAGCCCCAAAACCTCATTATCACTTTTTAGTGAAGATAAAATTTCACGTGCACATTTAAAATCTCTTTGGCTTAAAAAATGCTTTGCTGAAAGCATTAAACTTTCCACTTCTGCTTTAGGGTCTTTGAGGCTTTCTTTTATAAAATGAGTCCATTCTAAAACAGCTCCACAAAAAGTGCCCGTCATATCCCACTTGATTGTAGCTTCAAGATAATCTAATGCTAAATTAAATTTTTTCAAAGAGCAAAGCGAACGCGCCACGCCAAAAAAAGCAGATGCACGC
>DLKQ01000032.1 GCA_002477805.1 Christensenella sp. UBA7584
TACCCAATTTTTCAAGAATTTAATATTTATTTAAGTTTATTTAAAATATACTCTTCCACAACGTGCTTTGACTAAAATTAATTTGAATCTAAGATGCCCAATCTATATTTCCATTTATTTCATAATTAATTTTTGCATATTGTGCACATACTACCATTGCAAGCGAAAAAAATGCTTGCTAGAAAAGGGGTGAAAATCTATGTCAAAACAAGCAGAGTCCAAACAAAAGACAGCTAAGGCAAAAACTCGCGAAAAAAAGTGTAGTTGTAAAAAATGCGAAGCTGGTGCAGAGCTGGGCTACAAGTCTTGTAAAGCTTCTTGCTGTAAAGCAAGTTGTAGTAAAAAATAGTTAACACCAAAAAAGAGCCATCAGGCTCTTTTTATTGTAATAGGTTAAAGTATGCCGATGAACAGATTTAATTTTCTCAGTTATTTGTTTTAAGCATAATAAACTAAAATAAAAACCAGATTGGAAAACAACTTTTGTTTAGCTTGTTACTTAAAGATACAAGTAGCATTAGTCTTTCACAACTCTACATATTAATTCATTTTAACAGTTTAAAGGAATTAAATACATAGAAAACTATTAGTTTTTGTACAAACATCATAAAATACTAGGCTTAAAACACTGGAAATATAAATCTTAAAGACAAGTATAGCATTATCTAAAATCTATGCCATATACTTGTTCAAATATTGTACTAGGTGTTTTAAATCAAAATTAGTCTACAGAAACAATGTAGTAGTAAACAGGCTGACCACCCGAAATAACAGTTACTTCGCATTGTGGGAATCTTTCTGCAACATCTTCTTGCAGTTTATTGGCGTCTTCTTCTTGAACATCTTGCCCATAAAAGAGCGTAATATTTACTTTATTTTCATCAAGCATTTTTTCTAGAAGTTTTATTGTTGCTTCGGAAACGAGATTCTCTTTTGAAACAATTTTTCCACCAGTAAGTCCAATAATGTCGCCTTCTTTAAGGTCAAAGCCATCAACGTGAGTCTCTCTCACAGCATAAGTTACTGTTCCACTTGAAACAGACTCTTTTGCTGCTTTCATTGTTTCAATATTCTCATCAAGCGTTCCTTCCATATTAAACGCGAGCATCGCAGAAACTCCCTCAGGAATTGAGGTTGTTGGGATTACGTGAATAAACTTGTTTGTCAAATTTTGTGCTTGCTCAGCTGCCAAAGTAATATTTTTGTTGTTTGGGAATACAAAAACGTGTTCACTTGGAACTTTATTTACAGCATTTGCAATATCCTCTGCACTTGGGTTCATTGTCTGACCACCCTCAATAATATAATCAGCACCTAAATCTTTGAACACTTCAGCAATTCCACTACCAGCAGCAACAGAAACCATTCCAAACGCTTTTTGTGCTTGTTGCATTTGTGCTTGCTTTTTCTTGAGCTCTCTGTTTTGCTCAAGCATATTTTCAATCTTAATATTCCAAATTTCACCCATTTCAAGTGCATAACCAAGTGCAACATTTGGTTGGTTTGTGTGAACGTGAATTTTAATTAAGGACAAATCCCCAACACAAATAACACTATCGCCAATAGCCATCAACTTTTCCCTCAATTTGTCAATGTCTGATTCGGTAGTCTTTTTATTCATATGAATAATCATAAATTCGGTACAATAACCAAATTCTATTTCAGCTAAATCCTCAAAATTTATGTGAAACTGCTCTATTTCTTCTATTTTCTTCGCGGTCTCATCAACCTCTATGGTCAAATCATCATCACTTGTTAAACCTTTGTAAAATCCGTGGAAAACAGTCAAAATTCCACGTCCACCAGCATCAACAACACCAGCAGATTTCAAAACAGGAAGCATCTCTGTTGTCTGCTCAAGAATTTCTTCTCCTGTTGAAAGAATTTGCTTAAAGAAAGCCTCAAAATCTGGATACTTTTTAGCGGCAGATTCTGCTGCTTCTGCCATAACTCTGATTACTGTAAGAATTGTTCCTTCTTTTGGAATTGCTACAGCTTTATAAGCCATTCTTGCACCATTTTGCATAGCTTGAGCAAAGAGTTTTGTTGTTATTTCAGGCTGTCTCATTAACTCACTAGACATTCCACGAATAATTTGTGAAAGGATTACGCCAGAGTTTCCTCTTGCGCCACGAAGTGCACCCTTACTGAACGCCTCTGCCAAAGCTTCCATATTATTTGTTGCACAATTATTTACTTCATTTGTTGCAGATTTAAATGTAAGATACATATTGTTTCCAGTATCTCCATCTGGAACTGGATATACATTTAATGAATCAATATATTTCTTTTTACTGTCAAGGTAATTGTGAGCTCCAATTACCATTTTACGAAAAATCGCACCATTTAAACTTTTTTGCATTTATAACACCTACTAATTATTTTCAAAATAAAAACAAGAGAAAGAGTTAGACCCTTACTCCAACAACGTTTACATTTACAGTATCAACAATCATTCCTGAAAATTCTTCAACTTTATACTTTACTGTCTTTTTCAAAGATTCGGCAACCGCACTGATTGAAACACCATACTTTAAAATAACAAAGAGGTCAATAAAAATTCTATTTTCATTTGTAAGAACCTTTACTCCCTTGCCAAGTTGCTGTTTTTTAAACAAGTCCGCAAAGTTGTCTGAAAGTTTTTTACTCACAAGGTCAACCACTCCACAACAGTCTAATGCACTAGAAGCTGCAACGGTTGCAATAGCATCATCTGAAATTGTAATTTTACCATAATAATTGGAAGTAGTTACAGACATTTATTTCCCCCTCTTGAATTAAATCTTTTGATATAATCATTTATATCATAGGTATTTTACTAAAAATTTTTAAATTTATCAAGCGTTTTTAATAAAATATTCAAAAATACCTTGCATTATTTCTTTTTTTATGATAAAATGTGTTTGCAATTTCCTAAAAACATAAGAGGGGGTGCTTCAAATGAGTAAAGAATGTGAAATATGTGGCAAGACTAAAATGGCAGGTAACCAAGTTAAACGTCAAAGTAAATGGGTTTTGAGAAGAACAAATACTCCTCGTCACCCAAATTTACAAACAGTTCATATTGAAGATGACAATGGAAATAATGTAAAAAAGACAGTTTGCACTCGTTGTCTTAAAAAAATTAAGAGTTGCAACTAAAAAACATCACTCTCGTGATGTTTTTTATATTACAAAAGCCACCAGGATACACTGAAAACAAAAAGCCACTAGGAAGAAATTCTAAATTTCTTCCTATTTTTTAATCTTTTAGTGCTCGTAAAATCCTATCAATTCTCCTATAAAAACTTGATGCTCTTTAATAGACTTTAATACCCCCCAGTATCCCTGTGGTTTTTCATATAACGGGTAAAGCCCTACTTTAAAGGCAGTACGAAATCGTGCGTAGCCTAACTATGCCTTATTGCTAAACAAAGCCACCATACTATCTGGTGGTTTTATATTACAAAAAAAAGAGGATACTTCCTCTTTTATTTATCGGACTTCTTAGTCTCTTTTTTTGCAGTTTTCTTTTCGGCTGGTTTTTTTGTTGGGGCTTTTTTCTTTTCAGATTTTTTACAGTCTTCACATTCACAGCAGTGATCAGAGTGCTCGCCTTTTTCTTGTTCTTCTACAAGCTCCAAGTAAATTTTGAAAACATCGTCAATAATTTTGTCTTCATTAACCACTTTCAAAAATTGCTCACCTGTTTCATTATCTTCATCTACAACAAAAATTACAGCCTCATCATCAGCTACACCTTCCATTTTGTCCATTGGTTTTAAAAGCGCATAAAGCTTTTCTTCGTATGGAATTAGCGCAATTTGCTCAAAGCGAACAGCTTCATCTTTTTCATCATAGAGAACAATTGGTTCACTATCCTCTGCATTTAATAATTTTTCAATTGGATTTTCTTCTTTACTCATAATATATCTCCTTTTTAATTTCGGTTTAAATAATTTTGTAAAATAAGTGTGGCAGCAACCTTGTCAATAACTTTTTTTCTATTCTCACGCCTAACATCAGCTGAAATAAGCATTTTTTCAGCCTCAACAGTCGTCAGTCTTTCGTCTAGATACTCAATTTTTACATTGCATATTTTTAAAATTTCCTCACAAAACTGTTTTGTCTTTTCAACGCGGATTCCCGAAGTACCGTCCATATTAAGAGGCAAACCAACAACAAGTGTATCAACCTCTTTTTCTTTTACAAGGTTTGCAATATAAGAAACATCTGATTGTAAATTTTTTCGATGATAAGTTTCAAGTCCACTTGCAAACATTCCAAGCGGGTCACTAATTGCCAAACCAATTCTCGCATCTCCAAAATCTACGCCAAGTTTTCTCATTTTACCCCTCACGATTGCAAGTATATCACATTTTATTTTTTTTAGCAAACAAATTCGTGTATTAAATTGTCACAACTAGAAAAAATTTGCAAAAAAATTTAAAAAATCCCCCACCACAACCTGATAGAGGATTTAAAATTTTCGTATATTTTAGATATTAATTAACTATTTAAAAAGGGTTAAGTTTTTCTTTTTTTGTCAATTAAGTACTTAAGAAAAATATACATCAAACTAATTATAGATTTCTAAATTCATTTTCAAGTTCTCTTGCTGCTCTAGTTCTCCTAACTTTACTGTGTTCCATCGTGGCTTCAATTGAAGCCATTGTCTGATCAATAACACCAAGAACATCACTATCTGCATTTGCTCTTTTTTGGGTATTTTTCATTTCTATAAGTCTTTTTTGAGTTTTGTAGTAACTCGCAGTCGGAACAAATGTGTAAAATTTTTCGCACATTAGCGGAGAGGTCGTTTGAGCAAGTACCTTGTCTTGATGTCTTGCAACTTTCGCCCAATCACATTTTGCACAAAAATAAATAGAATCATTAAAACTACCTTCATTAAGTATTTGCTTGTCTATCATCTTTTTATCCTTTTCATCCATTACTTTTGAAGCATAATTTAAAAACTTAGCCTTGTTTTCTGAACTACTGTGTTCAAAGATAAAATCCCAAGCTTGTTGCCAACCATATGGATTAGTTTTAACTCCAACCAAGATTCTGTTTGTAAGTTTTTCTAGTTCCTCTCTCACTTGCTCGCTTTGTATTCCCCCTTCATATTTAGCGTGCCTTAAACATACTTTTGCTTCTATCAAAGCAGATTGAATTATCTCTTGCGTCATAATTTCACTCCTTTTCCACGTGGTAATTATAACACAATTTCATATAATTTTCAATAGGGTTTTTGAAATTATTTACTTAATAATTTATAAGTTTTTTAGCGATTATTTCGTAATACCTAATATTAAAAATTAGCTTGTCTTCAAAAAAATTCCATTTCAACTATTTAGAAACAATCCTTCGTCCTCTATTTTCTTTTTTACTGTTTCAAGTGCTTTTTTCTCAAGCCTTGAAATATACGACCTTGAAATTCCCATTTTTTTCGCCACTTCTCTTTGTGTATAAGCAACAGTTCCGCCAATCCCGAAACGCATTACTAGAATTTTGTACTCCCTGGTAGTAAGCGTTTCTTTTATAAGATCGATAAGTTTTTCTGTCAAAATATTAGATTCCACCTGTTCCATAACATCAGGTTCAATGTCTGCAACAATATCACTCAAGACTACTTCACTATTATCGTTATCCGCACCCAATGTTTCTTCGAGCGAAATTGTTCCTTGGTGCTTTTTTTGAACCCTAAAAAGCATCAAAATTTCGTTTTCAATACATCGTGCGGCATAAGTCGAAAGTTGTGTGCCTTTATCTTGAGAATAAGAGTTTATTGCCTTTATAAGGCCAATAGCTCCCACTGAAATCAAATCATCAGCATCCTTGGTACTATTACTGTATTTTTTTACAATATGTGCAACAAGCCTTAAATTGTGATTTATCAAAATCTTTTTTGCTTCTTGGTCCCCATTTTTATATTTTTCTATCTGTATTTTTTCTTCTTCTGGAGAAAGTGGCTTTGGAAAATGAGACACATTGTCAACATAAGAAGAAAAGAGCATTATTTTGTTCATAAAAGTAATAAAGCTCTCTATTATCATTAAACCCCCTCCCAATAATAAATATAATATGAAAAGGATAATGATAGTTTGCTTGTCCAAGCTAAATTCCAAGATTATCGGTAAGTTTTTGCTTGCTTTTAATGTAACTTTTTATCGCAACAATCAGCATAACTATACCAATTAGAACCAAAAACGCACCAAAAATTATTTTTAGCACTTTTTCATCAAGTGAATTTGCCAAAAAAGCAAAACCAATTGAAGCTCCTATGGCTGGAAAAATTATATATAGAAAAGTTTTATAATCTAACAACTTGTTTTTGGCGTGAATAATTAAAGCAACTATTCCTGTTGGAACAAAAACTAGCAAATTTAACCCCTGTGCAAGATGTTGTGAAATTCCAAGTAAAAGTGTAAGAATAGGAATCAGCAGAGTTCCTCCACCCATACCCATTCCACCAATAAGGCCACCCAAAAACCCTGCTAAAATAAACAAATACCACATAATTTTCCCCTTAAATAAACATTTTTACGCCAACAGCAATAATCAAAAGTGCAAAAATAAACTGAAGTGCAACATTAGAAAGTTTCTTTAACAGCATTGCACCTAAAATTCCACCCACACTAGAACCCAGTGCAAGCCATAAAAAAATGTTCCAATCTATCGCACCTTTGGAATAATAAACAAAACAGCTGGCAATACTTATAGGAAGCATAGTAAGAATTGCTGTTGCGTGAGCTTTTTGACTACTAAGTCCAACCGCTAAAAGAATCGGCACGCAAATCATTCCGCCACCCCCTCCAAAAAAACCATTTACTGCCCCAATCATTAGTCCAGCACCAATCAAAATAAAAAAATTTACTATTTTTTCTTTGTTATCTTCTTCCATAATACTTTAAGTATTAGCGAAATTTCAAAAAATAAGCATTAAAATTCTTGCATTTATACACAATTTGTATTATAATTAGGAAAGATATTTTCAAAAGGGTGAAACAATGACAAAATTAAAAAACATTACAACTAAAATTTTCTTAAGTTTAATTATTATAGTTACGCTACTTTTTGCACAAACCGGCATTTTGTTCAAAAATAACCAATTCCAAAGTAGTATTTCCACACAGATAAGCGCAATTGCTTTAAGTAATTCTTCTGACAGAGAAGAACCTACTGATACTTTTTCAAATAACACATTTAGCCAAACGACAAATGGAAGTACATCTACATCTAGTTCTTCTTATACTGGAAATGAAAAAATTCCCAGCCCAAAATCTTGGGAAAGAGTGAACCAGTCTGGAACCATAACAGAAAACCTCCTAACTGGCGTTGTTAATATTGAACAACAAAATCTTAACCAACTTGCAAAGTCATATGGCATTGCACCAAATGATGTAAATCAAATTGGAGTATATAAAGACAACACCTATGCCTTGATGATCAATTCAACAAATAACAACGCTGTTAGATATGGCTATCGCAGTTCTACTGTTACTCTTGATGCAAACAGTTTCTATTCTATTAGTGTCAGTTTTTATACAGGTAATGACTCAAATTCTACCCCAGTTGCTTCTCTTGTTCTTTCAGGTGATGATTTTGGAGCGGAATCAAGTGCAATACTTGGAGCCCAAACAGACAAGAACTGGGGAACTGCAACTTTTTGGATAAAAACAAATCAAACAAAGACAACAAAAGTTCAACTTGAACTATATTTAGGAATGCCTTCTGTTGCAGGTTCAACTGCCTCAACATCAAGCGGTTATGTCCTTTTCAAAAATGTAACTTTAAACAAGTATGCCAAAAACTTTTTTGACTCACAAAATAAAGATACAATGGATTACACAAAACACTCACTAAACAAGCTTGTAGATATTAGCTACAGCAATATCACATCAGGAAATGGTTTTGTCAAAGATGGAGATTTCACTTCAACAACATACCTATCTCAGGGTGCAAATTGGCAAAGCGAAATTACTGGAAATTCTACAGTTGCAATCGTAAACTCAAGTTATGAAAATTATGGTGTAACTACCCCATTTACCAATAAAAGAGTAAATGATGAAAAAGTACTTATGATTTTTAACAGAGCAAATCAAAATGGAAGTGCAAGTGGATACGCTGTTTCACAAGATATAACAATAAAACAACATACAACATATCGTATTAGTTTTTGGGCAAAAACAAACGCTAGTTCGATTTCAGCAAAGCTCGTTCCCGCAACAACTAATGGAAACACTTACGACCCAGCAACAATTACGAGTGCTAGTTCTTCAACAAGCGATTTAACAAATGACTGGAACGAATATGCGTTCTATGTAACAGGAAATGCCCTAACAGACACAACAGTAAAATTAAAACTTGGACTTGAAACATCTTCCAACACTGCGGATAAATATGTCTTCTATGACAATGTTACTTCTCAACAAGTTTCAACAAAAGACCGCGACAATTCAAGCAATGTTTCAACAATTACAACAACAAAACTAAATATTAACAAGTCAAATAGTAGTGATAGTATTCAAAATGGGTATTTCAACACCATCGAAAGTGCTGATATCAACGTAACCTACCCACTCAGTGTTGCAAACTGGACATACAATGGTATTACCTCATCTCTGAACTTGCACGGTATTATTAATGTTGCAGACAGCACTTTTAACGCAAGCAAAAAAGACTTCGGCTCTCCTGTAAACCCTGTTTCAAATGCTGATAGTGGAAAGTATGGAAATGTGTTAATGCTTTACAACAAAGATGACTCTATCCAAAGTTATACAACCTCTTCAACTTTCTCAGCAAGTGCAAGTACTGCTTACAAACTCAGTATCGACATTTGTACACAAAGACAAAACAACTTTGGTGGCGCAAACATATATCTCAAAAATAGTGACGGAGTAATTATCTCACAAATTTTGGATATTAACACCAATGGTATAATGAAAACCTATACAATTTACTTCAATAACTATGCAACCAGTCAAACCTTAAATCTTACTATAGGATTTGGGCGCGAGGACAATAAAGCACGAGGTTGGGCATACTTCGACAATTGTGAATTTGAAAAAGCATCAGAGAAGATAATAGACATTGAAGAAAATTCTTACACAAAAGTTGTTAACCTATCAAAAGCTATAGACGATGACACAAATGCTTTCTATTCAGATAGTTTTTCAAACTACGAAAACAAAGAAATTTCAGCAACAAACAAATCAAACACCCCTCTTTACTGGAATGGTGAAGTAAAAGCAGAAATAGTTAACGAAGATGAAACTACAACAAAACTTGATGGAAATGACATAAAATCTGGAATTATAAACATTGACAACATAAGCAAAGTTCTTCCAACAAAAGTTGCAGGAGATATAAATGCAGACTTTTTAATGATATACTCACCTACTGACACTTACTATGTTCAAAAAAATAAACTTAAAATGCAACTATCATCAAGTTCATATTACAAACTAACAGTAAAAGCAAAAACTGTTGACTTAACTCAAAATGATGAAAATAAAAAGACCGTAAACAAAGCCGTTGTTCCTTTTGGTGCAAGCATAATTTTAGATAATATTGACCAATCTTTTGTAGGTATCAACACAAATGGAAAATGGGAAGCAACCGATGATGACTGGCTTGACTATACATTCTATATAAACACAACAGACGCTATTGACCTTTCTATTAACCTTGGACTTGGTAGTACAAATGGCTGGACAAGTGGATACGCATTCTTTGACGATATTGTGGTTGAAAAGATGGAAGTTGATGATTATGAATTAGCACTCAAACTTGACCAAGAAGATGTAAATAAAAAAGACCGTGTTATTAGTGTTGTAAATACTACTCAAAATACTGAGGACAATAATACTACAAACAACACAACATATACTGAAAGTCTGGCTTGGCTCTCCATCCCTACTGTTATAATTGGAATTGGTATTATAATAGCGATTGCTGGTTACTGTATCAAGAAATATCTAAACTCTAGACCAGTAAAAGTAAAAGTTACAAGCAACTATGACCGCTCTTCTACCCTATTAAAAGAGCTAGACCACAGAAACTACAAAACATCTTTGAATCACCGTTTAAAGCTTCTTCACGAAGAACTTTCCCAAACTGAAAAATACCTTGAAGATGAAAAAGCAGAACATCAAAAACAAATGGAAGCTTATCAAACAGCAAAAGAAATTGCTGAGCAAGACAAAAGTATACAACTTGAAACACCAAATAAAAAATATACTGACTTTGAACGAACTGTTCAAGAACTTGAAAACAATATTGCTTCAATCAAAGCTGATATTCAAATTTTAGAAGAAGAACAAGAAACATTAAAATCAAAAGAAAAACGAATGAGAAAAGATGACCTCAAAGGAAACAAAATAACCAAGAGAAAATAACTTGACTATTAACAAAAAAAGCACAAGAAAAAGTATAGGTGATTTGAAACTAGTGTAAAAAAGAACCCAAAAATTAAATTGAGTTCTTTTTTATATTCTCAAAAATAGGAACATTGTTTTTATATCCTTTAGGGTTTAATGGACTAGGATGGTAGATTGGAATAAGTCTATATTTCTCACAATGTAACATAAAATTCTTTTCCAACGTATTACTGCAAAATTCTTGATTTTAGTTTGCAAAGGTGCCTGAGTTGGATGCACTCCCATTGTTAATATAATATCACAAGGGACACAATTTAATTGATCTATCAATATGGGTATACAATTATTTAAACAACTCTTTAATTTAGTTCCATCTTCTAGAATACAATTGACAAACCTATATTGTTTAATAATTTTTCTAAAATTCTACCAGTACCTTGTAATTTTCCAGCTTTATTATAAAAAGGTCTTTTACTTTTTATCCACCCATCTTTTGCTGGACTTTCTCCAATTATTATAAACCTTGTTTTTCCATATTGTATGGCTTTGTGTTACAAAGAAAATAATCAAGCATCATGCTTGATTATTTTAATTTTATTTTTCGTTTTTGCTTTCTTCGTTTTTCTTTTCGCTTGGTGTCTTTACTGACACTTTTGATTTACTTGGTTTAACAAAGAAGTAAATCACAACTCCAAGAGCAATCAAAGCAACAACGATTAAGATTGTTCCCCAAACTGTGGCAGAAACGCCGTTTGTAGATGAGTTCTCTGGTACAGTAAGAGTTACTGTTTTTGTTTCAGCCTTGTTTCCATTAGAGTCTTTTATATCAAATGAAACAGTGTAAGAACCAATCTTTTCAAGTTCAATTGTAACTGACTTTCCGTCTGAACTTTTTACCACTTTGCTATCTGCAAGTTTCTCACCATCACGAGTTACTGTTACAGTAATATCATCTACGCTTAGTCCTTTTGTGATGTCAAGTTTTGTTAAGTCAAGAGTTACTTTACCAACACCATATTCTAATTTAAGTGTGTCTTGAAGTTTCTTTGTGCTAATTTCAGGAGCAGATACATCACCTACAGCAATAGATTTTGGTATTGTTGTTGTTAATCCACTCTTATCTGTTGCTTCATATGTTACAGTTACATATCCGTTTGTTGTTGCAACAAAATATCCATAATATCCAGCTTTGTATTCATCATCAGTTTGAGCGTATTTGTGGATAGTAAGTTTACTTGATTCCTTGTCATACTTTGCAGAAATTGACATACTTTTTATTCCAGAGAGATCATATGGTGTAGCGTTTGGAATTTTCACTTTATTGTCATCTGGGTTTGTGCTATCCTTTACATATTTAGCTGTTGCGTCAGGACCGCCAAACTTAATTGAAATTTCTGGTTTAGTAGTATCACTAACTGAGATACAATTCTCTCCTGTTGTTACAGGTGTTTCATTAAAGTCACCATTTGCATTAATTGCCCAATATTTAATTGTAAGTGTTCCTGTTTGACCAGCTTTAATAAATCCATTTTTATCTGATTGCTCAAAACTACCTTTTACTTGGACCCAAACAATGCTTCTATCACCATTTGGATCATCCTTGTTGGCCTGAAGTTTAGCCAAAATCTCAGCATCGGTAAGTTCTGGATCGTCAATCATTTCAATGTTTGTGTTGTAATTTGCGTCATTTGTACCATCAATAATAGTAATGTTTGTTAAATCAATTTCTTTGCCATATTCATATTTGCTTTCAAATGCACCATCAATATCAATACTTGGTTTGCTTATTCCGTTTACTTTGAATGTAAGAACTTTTATTGCTTTGTTTCCCTTTGCGTCAGTTGCTTCATATACAACTTTGTAATTTCCAGCAAGAGTCAAAGTTACTTTTTGATTTTGAACTGTAAGGCTTGTTCCATTAAATGTTTGTCTAGCAAACATTCCCCCCGCAATAATTTGGTCTCCACAATAAACTTTTACCAAAGTTGAAAGACCTTTATTTTCATCAGTAAATGTTATTTTTGGAAGAGTAACTTCTGTTCCAACTTCAAACTCGTTGAAGTCACCAGTTCCCCAAACAGCAGAATCAACATCAAATTCTGTAGCTGTTGGTGCAACAAGGTCTGTGTAGTTTGAAATTGTTATAGTTTTAGTATCTGTTCCAACTAATGGACTTGCATCATTTGCTGAATCTGCAGTTGCCTTTGCTGTAATTGTTATTGTT
>DLKQ01000025.1 GCA_002477805.1 Christensenella sp. UBA7584
GCTCTACCAACTGAGCTAATCGTCCTTATGCGATATAAGAATATTATATCACATTAATTTAGATTTTGCAAGCGTATTTAATAGTTTTATTACAAATAAAAATTATTTTGATGAATATCCATAGCTATAATTTTAAGTTTTCTTAAAATTTCGCAAAGACTTTGGGATATTGAGAATACTTCTCTGAGATGGTCGAAATCATTTTTTTCTACATCAATATCTTTAAAATTAGAAATATCAAAAGATAATTTTTGGAAAACGAGTTCATCAATAATAGGTGGAAATCTTAAAAAAAGCTCTTTTACATTTTCGTGCCTATTAAATGGAATTTTAAATTTTTTCAATATGTACTGACTAAAGTAAAGTAGGGCGTATTTTTGAACTGTATATGTAGTTAAAGTTACAACTTCAAGCGGTATAAAACAAATTACACGCTGTCTGATTGAATCCTCTGCACTCAGTTGGTAACTTAGTGCACTATAAAATAATGTTTCCTCTTCAAGGTTATCTTCATCAAAAATAGATAATTTTTTTCTTAGCGCAATATTTCTAGCAACTTTAATATCTTGGGTAACCATTCTTTTTGTTTTTTTATCGTCTAGGTCATCATCAATTTCTTTTTTTCTTGGGATTGGTTTTGAACCTTTTACTCGTACTGAAATATACTCACGCGAATTTTGTAAAGAACTTATTGTTGTCATAATTTTTCTCCTTTATTGATTTTATTATAATATAAAAATTTGTAAATAGTTGCTGTTTTCGTGCGAATTATGACGTATGATGTGTAATTAAACTATAGAAAGTGTTTGAATATGTCGAAAAAGTGTCAAATTACATTAAAAATAAAGAAAAATATAAAAATTTTAGAGAAAATAGCGAATGTAAAAATTTATACTAATTTTATTGGACTACAAGCTTTTTTGTTGTTAAAATTGGTGTAAAAGAGGTGAAAAAATGGCAAGGAAAATAGTAATAACTAGCGGTAAAGGAGGAGTTGGGAAAACAACTGTTTGCGCAAATTTGGGGGTAAATTTGGCAAAAATGGGGCTTAGAGTGATGATTTTAGATGTAGATATTGGCCTTAATAACCTTGATGTTGTGGCGGGGATAGAAACTAAAATTGTGTATGACATTGTTGATATAATAGAAGGAAAATGTCGACCAAGACAAGCACTTATACAGCATACAAATTTGCCATCTCTTTATATTTTACCTAGTGTTCATTCATACAACGTTGGAAAAGTTGATGGAGAAAGTCTTAAGGCTGTTGTAAATCATTTTTCTTCTAGTTTTGATTACATACTCATTGATTGTCCTGCTGGTATAGAACTTGGATTCCATAGAGCTGTGTTTTGTGCAGATGAAGCATTAATAGTAACAACACCTCATATTTCAGCACTTAGAGATGCAAACAAAGTTATATCGATTTTAAATAGTTATTATCTTTCTTCTATAAAACTTGTTATTAATCGAGTGCGAGGTGACCTTGTTGCTAGCAAGAATATGCTTGAACAAAAAGAAATTGCTCAAAGTTTGGATTTACCCTTGGTTGGTGTGATTCCAGAAAGTGATGATTTACAAACATTATCTAGTATTTATGGAAATTCGGTGTCTAAAGATTTTGAAAGTAGCAAGGCTTTTGCAATTTTGGCGGATAACTTGCACAATGGCTATTTCAATGAGTATAATTGTATATCAAAATATAAGGGCTTTGTTGGAAAAATAAAAAGAGGACTTAAAAGGAGAATTTAGATGTTTGGAAAAATTGTTGGAGCTGAACGATTAAAAAAAATTTTAATAAATGACAAACATTTTCAGCCATCTCGATTTAATGATTTGATAAAGAGTGAGATTTTTAGATGTCTTTCTAGCTATATGGAAATTGCTCCTGAAAATGTAATGACAAACATTTCTATAGATGAAGAAGGAAATTATGTTTTAAGGTGTAAAGTAAAATGTAAAAGATTAAAGATTATGGGAATTCTACCGAGTGAGGTGTAAAGTGAAAAAACTAAAATTTAAAATACACCCATTATTTATTTTTCTTGTGCTTTTGTTTATTTATCAAGGCTTGTTTAAAGTATTAGTTGCTTATCTGGTTACAATAGTGCTACACGAATTTGCTCATTACTTTGTGGCAAGAAAATTAGGGTATCATTTAAATAAATTTACACTGATGCCACACGGTATAAGCCTTAGTGGTCAAAATGTTTTGTTTTCGTACAAGCACGAAATTTTAATTGCTCTTGCTGGGCCTGTTTTTAACTTGTGTCTTGCAATTATTTTGATTGCGTTATGGTGGATTTTTCCTATTTCATATGCCTATACAGAAACTTTTGTATTTGCTAATATTTTTACAGGACTCTTTAACTTTTTACCGATTTTTCCAATGGACGGTGGAAGAATTGCACTTGCAATTTTAGGCAGAAAGTTTACGAGAAAAAAGGCGTTTAGGGGTCTTAAAATCTTTGGTGTAATTTTATCTATTTTATTAATTTTGGCTTTTGTTGTATCAACATTTTTCGATGTAAATTATACTTTTTTAATTTTAGGAGTCTTTAGTTTTTTAACTGTGATTTGGGATGATAAAACAAACTTTTACCAAAAAAGTAGTTTTTTAGAAAGTAAAGGTTCCAACTTAAAAAATGGTCTTATTGTTAGAGAAATGGCTGTCTGGGAAGAAACAACCCTCTACAAACTTGTTTCTCAGGTTAGGCCAGATTCCATCACTAATTTTAGAGTCTTAAAAGACGATCTGACCACAGCGGGCTATATAAATGAAAAAGAGCTTGAAAAGTTAGTGCAAATATATCCTGCTAGTGCAACACTAAAAACAATTTTAAGCTAATTAATGAATTTTAATTGTGTTAATTGTAATTATGTGGTAAACTTAAAGAAAATATTTGGAAGGAAAAAGATGAGAGAGTTTTATAATCAAATTTATAGTGTTATGCTTAGTGACAAAAATTTAACAGAAAGTGAGAAAAGCGAAGCAGTAAATTTTTTAACCACTATAAATATTTTGCAAGTTCCAGCAGTTCTTCAAAAAGTTGATTTTACGCCCGAAGAAGTGATTAAACTTGCTCAGCACTTGCCTTATGAAGGTAGTGAAAGATTTTTTCGTGCATATTTAAAGTATTTGATTGCAACAAAAAAATATGAACAATTAATTTTCTTTTTTACTAAGGTATTTAACACTCACATTGGGAAAGCTGTTTACACAAGTAGGAATGTAAAAGAGTATGATATTATTCAAAGAGCGTTCGACAAATTTGTAGAAGCAACAGTTTGGACAAATATTCCTTTTACAAAATGGGCGGATATGGTTTTTGATATAATTGAAAGTTTGCCAAATAGTTATATTGCAAAGTGGAAAGTGCCAGCTGTTGATTTTGTTATTGATTTTGAAATTAGAAATGAAAAAGAATTTTATGATTTTACATTTAAAAACTTTTCAAAATATGGTATTAGAATTTTTGATATTTTACTAAATCATAATGTTCCAGAAGTGGCAGGAAAACTTGTAAATTTTTATCTTTCTGGTGATTTTCCTGAAAAAAGGCAGGTAAAAAATATTTTAAAACAGCACTATCAAGAAGTTCGTAATTATATTGAAAGTGTTCGGAAAGATTTTGGAATGGACAACAAAACTTTTGTCCAAATGTTGTTACTTTTTAAGCAAGAAAAAGATGTAAAAGAAATATTGAAAGAAATATATCAAAAAGAAAAAGACAAAGAGATAAAAAAACTTATTGTTGAGAATATAGATATTTCTGAGCCGGTAAGCTTAAGTTTGACACAGGTGAAAAAGAATAGCTCAAGGGTAAACTTAGAGCGAAATCAAATTTTCCTTTCTAAAAACATAAAGGAGTTTCCAGAGCTTTTATTTTATAATAATGAAGTTGCTGACGCTAAGATGAAGGCTTATATGTTAATTTGTTATCAAAATTTGTGTTCAACGAAGGCTAGTTTTGAGTTAAAATATTTTTCAAAACTTTTTCAGCCTAAAAGTTTAAATAATTTTTGCAAGTATGTGTTTAATCTTGCAAGTGTTAGTAATATTGTAGAAAATGAATGGGCGATGTGTTTTGTTGCTCAAAATATTACATCAAACTGTGCTGTTGAAATCTTAAAACAAATGGCTTCACTAGGAAAGAAGTATTCGCAAAATATGAATTACTTTGCAAAACTATATATTTTTGAACACAAAGAAGAAGTGTTAAATATTTTTAATGAATTAGACAAAGAAGATAACGTTTCAAAAATTGTGCTTGATGTACTTTTGCAATGTGTTATAGAATCTAACATATATTCGTACTCTGAAATTGAAAATCTTAGAGATAAAATGGTTCCTAATTTTGACTTAAAAGATTGTAAGATAAAAATTTCTAATGCTGTAATTAGTATTGAAAGGGATTGGTCTGTAAAACTTGTTGGAGAGCAAACTAAATTGGCACTAGTAGAGCAGAAAAAACTTGAGAGAGAGATTGAAAGGCAAACAAGAAGGTTTTATACTGCTTTTTTGTGTGGAAGGATGTGGACAGAAGAAAATTGGGAGAGATTTGTTTTTGGTAATTCACTCATAAACCATATTTCACAAACTCTTTTATGGGGTAAGTATGTGGAAGGAAATCTTGTTAGTGTTTTTAAAATTGAAGGAGACAAACTACAGAATCTTGTTTCTGTAAAAACTTGTAATTCGCAAGATTATATGATTGGGATTTTTCACCCTGTTGAATTAAGTGAGGCAGATTGGTCATATATATTTGATGGGCGTAATTCTCCTTTTAATCAAATTTATCGTGATGTTTATTCACTTACAAATTACAACTTACACACATCTGTTGTGAGTAGATTTAATGGATTTATAGTAAATAAAAGAACATTTTTTGAAAGAATGTCTCATTTTGGTTGGAAGTTTTCAAGAGAGACGCTAAGTGGAAATTTTATTTCTATGCAAAAGATTTGTAAAGAACTAGGTCTAGTTGCAGAACTTAATTTTTCACCAGTGGCAACAAATCGTTGTTTTGATGAAGGAAATTTAACGCTTGGAGAACTCAGGTTTTATAGGCTAACTAATGTTTTAGTAACAGGAAACCATATTATCACAAACAAGGCAAATTCCCTTGAACTTAGTGCACTAAAAGATAGGTATTTTTCTGATATGATTTATGAAATTACAGCTTCAGGCAAGAAATAAAAAAAAACAAAAAAGGGTATTGCAAAAAGTTCAGTCGTGTGTTATAATATAAATGCTTAAGAGAAAAAAGGGAAGGTAAAAAAATGAACTTTTTTAACCGTAAAAACAGTCAGGTAAAAGAAACTCAAGATATTGATGCTGAAATACAAGACCTTGAAAATGCTTCAAAGCGTTCAAGATGGTTTCACATTGGTTTCGGCATAGCCTCATTATGTCTTTTAGGTTTGCTTGCATTGAGTCTCAGTGCATTTGGAGGTATTGCTGCATTAACTACGGCATTTTATGCTGTGAACCTAACACTTAGCATTACTGTTTTAGGTTGCTTGGCTGGTGCTGTGATAAGTAAAATTTTTAACAGAAAAAATAACGCTAAACTTAAGATTTTGAGAGAGGCAAAGATTAGTCAGAATCATATGAAAAATAGTAAAGTACTAGATGACAAAGCAATACAAAAAAATAAAAGAAATCTTTTAAAGCATTATGATAGAGGAAGTAAATTTTTGTCTGAAGCACAAAAAGAATATATTCAAAAAATGGTAAATGAAGGTGTTGATAACACTAAGCAGCCTCAAGTTGAAGAAAAAGAAGTGAATTGGCGCCAAAAAGAAAATATTTCCCTAAAAGAGGCTCAAGATGTTCTTTATAATTACGAAGTTCCTCAAAAAAAGGTAGTTGATGAATTTAATACAACCAAAATGGATGCAACTATTGAATCGGTCGTTTTGTATCCACAAACAGGAAGGCCAATAGTAATTATGGATTTAATTAAGGCGGAAAATGATGTCAGTTTTGATGTTGCAAATCTTGATTTAATGCAACTTGCAAACAAAACAGAAGGGCTTGCAAAAATCAAGGTTGTTAAAAAGGTGAACGGAGAGGAAACAACTGAAGAGAGAGAGCCGAACAGCGAATCGAAATTCTATACTAATGAAGAAATTGAAGCTTTAAAGATCAATATTGATTCAAAAAAAGCTCCAACCTTATAGAAAATCATTTTGGCGATGCCAAGATGATTTTTTTGTCAAAAAATAAATTTTTATAAAAGTGCTTAATTGGACAACTTTTTATTTGACAAAAAGTAGAATAACAATTATAATATTTTCAAAGGAGAAAACGATGAATTCGATAGCTTTTACGTTGTTTGGTTTGGAAGTAAGTTGGTATGGGATTATGATTGCTATTGGCATAACTTGTGCTGTAATTTTAGGTTGCTTTCTTGCCAAATATCGTGGACTTAAAAAAGATGATATTTTTGAATTACTTCTCTGGGTTTTGCCTCCCGCAATAATAGGGGCAAGGTTATATTTTTTAATTTTTAATGGTGGCCCGTGGGGATGGGAAGCTTTCGCTATTTGGTCTGGTGGGCTTGCTGTGTACGGTTCGATAATAGGTGGTGCGATTGGTGTTTTGCTTTTTTGCTTGATTAGAAAAAAGAACTTCTTTGATGTGGCTGATGTGGCTGCCCCGTGTCTTGTTTTGGGACAGGGAATTGGAAGAATTGGTTGTTACTTTGCTGGTTGTTGTTATGGTGTGGAAACGACTAACGCAAGCTTGCAATTTTTCCCCTTTTCGGTTTTGATAGGTGGGCAATGGCATTTGGCAACATTCTTTTATGAAAGTTTTTTTGATTTGATTATTTGCTTGGTTTTGGTGTTAGTGCTTAAAAAGGTAAAAATATCGGGTATAATTCTTGGTGGTTATATGGTTCTTTATGGAATTTTGAGGGCTGTTCTTGAAGGATTGAGAGATAGTGAGGCAGCATTATTTATTGGTGGATTAAAAGTTAGTCAGGTTTTAAGTATAATCATTATAATAGCTGGAGTGTGTTTAATTGTATGTAAGGTGATTATTGAGGCGAAAAAGAAGAAATTGTGTAGGAGTGATTTATAAATGTTTTCAAGAGAGCAAAATGGATATTCCGTAAGTGAAGTTGATATGACACTTGCCAGGCTTAGGGCTGAGTATGAAGCGAAACTAGTGGAAAAAGATGAAACAATTTCTTCCTTGGAAAAAAAGATACATAGTTTACAAGATATTGTTCTTGATTATGTGCAACGAGAGGAAAAAACGCAAAGTATCTTGGAATCAACTCAAAATGTTCGTTCGTTAGAAGAACAGAGATTGCAACTTCTCTATAAAAAATGGAACACGACATTACAGCAGTTAAAAAGTAAAGTTGTACCAATCATTTCTAGTGAGGAGTTAGTTAATCTAACGCAAGATTTTCAATATGCCTTAAAAGTTATTGTAGATAGTTCTACATCATCAAAACATACGACTGTTAGTTATGCAAAAAGTGTTTTGACAAGAATGACTGGGATTGTTTCTCAAAGCGAAAAGACTTCAAAACGAAGTGTTCCACATCTTTCAAAAAAAGATAGGGTTGACGTGTTTAACGCTCCTGAAGATGTTTTAAGTTCGCAAAAAACTCCTTCTCAAGCGGAAAAATTCCTTAACGGAGAAACGAACTCAATTCCAAAGTCACTTGGTCTTGGGAGAGAAAAATTTTCTATTCCACCAAAAGAATTTATTGATGGGCTGTCTCAAAAAAAGGAAAAAGGTTTTTCGCTTGAGGAAGCTCTTACGCCAAAAGAAAGTTTAGAGGAAATAATGACAGCCTTTAATCTTGATGATTAACTTATTCTTAAAAAGGAACTTTTTTAATAAGTTCCTTTTTGTGTTTAAAAGTTACTTAAATTCATAATAAAACCACGAATTGACTCGTGGTTAAAAAGTTTTAACTTTTATTCCTTGAAATTTGCATAATTATTTTATTCTTAAATCTTTTCCGACAAATGAAATAATTTTTGATTTTCTTTTATTAAAAATTCTACTAAAAACACGATTTCCGTATCTTTCTTCAATTTTGTCTAAATCCAGATTAGTGCTAATTAGTGTTGCTTTATTTTTTAATTCGCGTTCGTTTAAGATTGTAAAAATGTTTGATACTGATAAATTTTTAACTATAGGTTCTGTTCCAAGGTCGTCAATAATTAACAAATCACATTCCAAGAAAGTGGAGATAATTGCGTTACTTTCGCTAGGTGAAACAGTCAAAGCTTTTAACATTGAATTTGCTAAAGAAAACGCTGTAGCATAAACTACAAAAAAATTTTTTTGCATAAGTTCATTTGAAATACATTCTAAAAGAAAACTTTTGCCAACTCCAACTTCTCCCATAAAAACTAAGTTTGGAGTTTTTACATTTGGGAATTTATCTACATATGTTTTTGCAAGTTGATACGCTTTTTTAAGGACTAAATTATCATTTAAGATTTTTTCGTCTGAATCAGAAAATTTGTGTAAGTTAATTTTAGGAATTCCACTGAATTTCAATAGTTTTTCTCGTATTCTTTTTTGCAAGCAAGGGCAAATATTGTCTCCATTGAATCCAGAGTCATTACAATGTTTACATTCAAACCTTGGCTTTATATCTTCTATGTTCATATTGATTTCTTTTAGAGCATCAAGGCGTTGCTTTTTAAGGTCATCAATTTTTTCTTTCAAAATTTTTGATTCACTTGAATTTGGTTGAGTTTTTGCATACTCAACAACTATTGTTCTAAGAGAATTATCAGCTTCAGTAAATTTTTTGCTAAGTTTTCTTGCATTTTTATAATTTTCATTAGCAATTATCTCATTTTGAAGTCTTAATTGGTTTAGTTCACTTATCGCCTCATTTGCAATAGTATTTTTATTCATAATTTCCTCGTTTAAATTTCTATTTCATCTATATCACAGATAAGTGATTGCAGTTCTTCGGTTGTATACTTTCTTGTATGTATGACTGTAGAATCTTCCTTACCTTCAATTCCAGCTCCTGATTTAAATAGGTCACCGCAAAGTTTTGCTTGGTCTAATGTGTTGATTTTTTGGTCGTACCAATTTGATAAAATTTTATTCATATACTGAATAGGTTGTGATTTGTTTGATGCTAGTGTTGCTGCATATTCGATGATTTCAAAAGGCATATTCCACGAAAAAGTCCAAGTTTTGTAAAACTCTCTGTCCCAATTGGTTACATTTCTAACAAGTTTGGCTTTTTCTAAAATTTCTTTTAGCTGGCTATCTTGAGCCTTCATTTGGGAGATAAATTGTGCTAAACTTTCAGTGCTTGTCAGACCCATTTTATAGAATTTTTGTACAACACTATCCATACCTTCGAGGTTTCGAATATTGTTTTTAAAACAGTAATTAGCAATAATTTTAAGAGTATCTTGGCTGTATCCTCTGATTAACCAGGGGTTAATATAGCTCTCAACAACATTTTCAAGATTTTCATAATAAACACCAATAATTCTGTTTATTTCTTTTGCTAGAGAGTACAAATCATCTTTTTGTTTTTCGTATGCTTCAATTTCACGAATTGACATTAGATGTAGTTCATAGTATTTTGTAAGTCTATTGTCAAGTTTTTGAAATCCACCCTTTTTTACCATTTTAGCGACTGCTAAAATTATATCAAAAGCAAATTTAAAATCTTTGTACCACTTGAGATATTGTTGTCTTTCTTCCATAGAAGCTTTTTTACTTGAACCAAGTGCTTTCATAATTTCTTTAATGTTGGCGTCTGTTTCATTAAATTCTTTAAGTTTGTTTTCAACTTGCTCAAGTGAAAGTATTCCATCATAAGCCCATTTCTTTGCAACAGCAAGAATGTAAGAATATCCAACATCATTACCTTTATATTCAGCACAATACTGTATTATCATCAATAAGGCTTCTTGGCTCATATTAAACGTTTCAAGCAGTGTGTAGTATTCAGAAAATTCATTTGGCATAATCATTCTTCCAGAAAGAATTGATTGAACTTGCAAATTAAATTGCTGATATTTATCTGGTTTGAATTTCCTTTTTACAGTTGCGCTTTTTACTGGTAAATATTGTATTTGCGGTGGAGTGGTGTCTATTATTTGAACCAATCCTTGTTCTTGCCAGAAAGAGAAAGATTCAATAACGTCATTTTCTGAAATTCCTAAGCTATTGGCAAAGTCTGTGAGGCTTGATAAATTGGATTTTAGAAAATTACCACCACTGCAAAGAAAAAGTCCATAAATATAAACTCTAACTTGTTCTCCTGTTGCGGAAGGAAGATAGCGTTCTAAAAATGTATTATCAATAATTGTAACACTATTAGAAGATATTTCACTTGAAAATTTGCAAAAAGACATTTCACACCTCTTATGTTTAAATATAGCAAAAAATTAGAATTAAAACAATAGTTTAGACAAAAATTCTTTAAAATTAGTGCATAACTGTTTTAACTACTTACATATATTAAGCAAGATTAAAGGGGGAATTATGAAAAAGTTTTTTCTTTATGCTTTGATACTATTAATGCCTTTTTGTTTTTGTGGCTGTACAGGTGATATTATCGTTGAGGCAAGTAAACAGGCTAATACGTATGAGATAATTGCGAGTTACGATAATACAAACAAAACACTTACAGCAACTGAAACTTTAACATATAAAAACGATAGTCAAAATACGCTTGATTATATAATGTTACACTTGCATCCAAATGCTTTTGGAGATGGGGTTACAAAAAATTCTGCAGTAAGCAAAAGTCAAGAAGCTAGAGCGTATGATAATGGGAAGTCGTTCGGTGGCATTGAAATTCTTGCTGTTAAAGAAAATGGTATCGAGTCTAAATTTGAAGTAGAAGGCGTAGACAAGCATCTTCTAAAAGTTGAGTTAAAAAGTCCAATCAAACAAAATGAAAGTGTTGTGCTTGAAATCGGGTTTTCACTAAAAATACCAAATTGCAATCATCGCTTTGGATATGGAAAGTACACGACTAATCTGGGAAACTGGTATCCAATAGTTTGTGTGTTTGAAAATGGTGAATGGGATACTGAAGGGTATATTCCTTCTGGAGACCCTTTCTATTCTAAAATTTCAAATTATAGCGTTACAATTAGCTATGATAGTGATTTAACAATAGCTAGTACTGGAAATTTACAAAAACGTACTTCAAGTGGAAACACAACAACAGATAGGTATGAGGCTCTTGCGGTGAGAGATTTTGCTATGGTTCTTTCAAAAGATTTTCAAATCCTATCGGAACAAGTTGGAGACACTACAGTAAACTATTTTTATTATGAAGACGAAAACGCGCAATCACATCTTAAAACAAGTGTTGATGCATTAAATACATTTAATGATGTTTTTGGAAAATACCCTTATAGTGTTTTAAATGTTGTTAAAACTGGATTTTTGCAAGGTGGTATGGAATACCCAAATCTTGTTTATATTTCAGATCAAGTAAAAAATGAAAGTGAATATAACAATGTGATAATTCACGAAATAGCTCATCAATGGTGGTATGGTGTTGTTGGTGATAATCAATTAGCGTATGCTTGGATAGATGAAGGTTTGGCAGAATATAGTACAGCACTTTTCTATGATTTGAATTCTGGTTATGAAAATACAAAAGAATTGGTAATTGGAAATGCCCTGAGTTCGTATCTTTTATTTTGTGATGTATATCGAGAGGTTTATGACAAATTAGACACATCAATGAATCGAAGAGTCTCGTCATTCAATTCTGAAACAGAATATGTTTATCTGACGTATGTAAAAGGTATGTTAATGTTTGATGGAATTGCTGACGTTCTTGGACAAAATAAAATGAACAAATGCTTGCAAAAACTTTACAAGGATTATGCAATGAAAGAAGTAACGCCACTACAATTAATTGAAACTTTTGAAAGGGCAAGTGGGAGAAATTTGAAAAGTTATATTACTAGTTGGCTTGATGGAACGGTTGTATTGGAAGAATTAAATGCATAATATTTTAAAAAATTCACACTAAAAATTAGCGTGAATTTTTTATATAGATTTTGAAAAAACGGGTTTTTTATTTTGTTAATTTTTATATACTCTGTAATATCGTTATGAATTTATTTTGTTTGATTTAAATATTCTGTTTGGAGTTAATTTTTATGCTATTTTTATGGAAAAATTAATCTTTTTTATTTTTATATATCAAAATCACGCTTTTTTCAATTTTTATTTATTAAATTTTTGCAAAGTGTTATTTTTAATTTTAATTACAATTTTAAGTTTGATGAACAGATTTGAATCTTAGATGCAAAAAATCTGTGCTAATTTAGCTACTTTTTGATTAGTGTAAAATCTTAGTTGGTGTGATATTTGTTGTGGGTCGTTTTTATTATTTTAAAATAATTATGGTTATTTTTAAAATAAAAATTAAGATTTTTTTCTACAAACAACATAGTTTTGCTTAATGAAAAGTGGGTGTGGTGCTATTGTATTTTGTACCAGAAATTTGTAGTTTAATTGTTCTATTTAACAACTTAATTCTGATGTGTTTTTTTGATTTGATATTAAACAAAATCACAAACCGCAAAAATTGTTTTGTAGTTTTAATTGTGGTCTGTTTTTTAATGTTTAAAATTCAATATTCTTGTGTTCTATTGCAAACATTTTTTGATTTGACTTTTGTGATTATTAAGAGAGTTTTATTTTTTCATTCGCAAAAGCGTCACCTAATTTTCTATTTAAGTTTTGATAAAATAATCTACGATGAATAATTAGATTTTGTGGTGTGGTATTAGTTGCGATAAACTGATGTATTTGAAGGGGTGTTATTTTAGTAAACTTGTGCACTTTATACATATAATGAAAAAAGGGGGCATTTTTTGTCAAAATTCTAAATGTGATTTCACTGATAGTTTTGCATACGTTTATTTGAAATAAATTCTAAAAGAAAATTTTTATAGACACCAACTTCTCCACATAAACTCAAATTTGGGGTTTTGTGTTTGTGATTTTTTTTCACGTTGTTTTTGTAAGGAAGGTAAGAATTGTTTAGTATTGTTTGAAAAACTCTTAATTTTCTCTTGACAATATTATTAAATTGTTATATAATGAAAACACTAATAAAGAAGTCTTAGCCAAAGACAGTAAGTGCAAACAGCATAATTTCACAGTGTGAAGCTTACCGAGGTGAAGCGTAAAAGGAAATTCTCTCAATCCTTGTGCTTTACTGTGGCACAAGGTTTTTTATTAGAAAATTATAAGGAGGGTTCCAATCGAGATGTCAAAGAATTTTGAATTGAAGAAAGAACAAGTTAAAAACATTAAGTCTAAGATTGAAAAAGCTGCATCGGTTGTTTTTGTTGACTATCGTGGAATTACAGTTGCTGATGATACGGAAATGCGTAGTGCGCTTCGTGAAGCAGGCTGTGACTACCAGGTTTGTAAAAATCGTCTTATGAAAATTGCTCTTGACGGCTGTAAAATTGATTGTCTTGATGATAAGCTCGAAGGCACACTCGCTGTAGCATTTAGTTACAACAGCGAAATTGATGCTGCCAAAGTTCTCAAAAAATTTGCTGATAATTCCAAAATCTCTCTCAAGTTTGGTCTTATCGGAAAAGATTTTGTAAACGAGGCAGAATTAAAGGCTCTTGCTGCACTGCCAAGCAAAGATGTTCTTGTTGCACAACTTCTTGGTATGCTTAATGCTCCTGCAACAGGATTGGTTAGTGTTCTCAATGGGCCTATCCGTTCACTTGCTTATGCGTTAAATGCAATAGCAAACAAAAACTAAAAAATTTTTTAAAGGAGAAATTAAAATGGCAAAAATTAACGAATTGATTGAACAAATCAAAGGATTAACAGTTGTTGAAGTTAGTGAGCTTGTAAAAGCTTTGGAGGAAGAATTTGGCGTAAGTGCTGCTGCTCCAGTTGCGGTTGCTGCTGCTCCAGTTGCTGGTGTTGCACCTGCTGCTGATGCTGGTTCAAGCGATGCTAAAGCTGCATACAATGTTGTTCTTAAAGGTGTAAAACCTGATGCAAGCAAAGTTGGAGTTATTAAGGCTGTAAAAGAAGCTACAGGTCTTGGACTTTCTGAAGCTAAAGAGCTTGTTGAAAGTGCTCCAAAAACAATTAAAGAAAACGTTCCTACAGAAGATGCTAAAGCTCTTCAAAAGAAACTTGAAGAAGCTGGAGCTGAAATCGAACTTGCATAGTTTGTTAAAAATTACCCGAACGGGTAATTTTTTTGTTTTAATAACCCTATCAGTTTAAAAAAGCAAATTAAAAAACCTTTCAATTAAAATTGCCTGAAGCAATCCAAACGTGTTACACCATTAAAAATTGGTAGTTTTTCACTTCCTTTTTTGGTGTGATAGAATATTGGCGATATTTTTTTGAGATTTAGACTAAATTTCCTCGAAAAATGGTAGAAAATAGAGGGTGAATCATATTTAATTAGAAATGTCAAGCGATTTTATATAAAAAATTTTCTAAAAATATTGTCATTTTTGTTTTATTTTTGTCGACAATTTGGTATACTACCCTTAAACTAAAAGGTAGGAGAGTGGTTTTTTATGGAATTTACTAAAAAGTTTATTTCGTATCTTGCATTTTTATGCTTCTTGCTTGTTGGTGTTACTGCAACACTATTTGCTGGTGTTCAGTTTAAGCAGGCAAAAGTATTAAATGCTACAAATTATGAGACGGTAGAGGGAGGGGGAGACTCATCTCTTAACTCAAGTAATTCACAAAATAATGTAGGTCAAATAGTGGATTACATAGAATATAATACGCTTAAAATTGAAGCAAAACGAGGTGAAAATTTAGCACAATGGGAGCAAAATGACACCTTTTTTGGCGTTAGATATGAAGAAAATTCTGATCTAAGTCTTTCTATCACAAAAAATGGGAGTGATGTGACGGATTATTCTATATCTTATAGAAAAACTGATGCTGAAGATGTTTTATTCGAAAATGTAAACGCTATTAGTGAAGTGGGAACATACAAACTAACTTTTTCAGACAACTCTGAATTTGTTTTTCACGTTGTAAAAGTTCTTGCTACTCCATCAATTAATGGTGAGCTTACTGAATTTAGTAGAAACAAAGACGAAAGCGATGAGGCTTTCTTTGAGAGAGTTGCTAAAGATGTTAAAGCAAAACTTGGTAGCTTTGATGAAGAAAAAATGGACATAAAAGTTGTTCAGTATGGTGGTGTTGTTGATGGTAATGTCGCAATCACTCCAAAAGCTAAAATCAGTGTAAAGGAAGAGTTTAAAAACAACTTCCGTTTTAATGGTGCTCCAATTGATGGTGGTACTAGTACTGGTACTAGTACTGGTACTACTGTGACCGAAACTTATGTTGATATTACTTGGTCAATTGGACAAGCGACAACATTTTGGATAACTGATACTGTTCCAAATAATACAGAGTCGATTTATGGAAACCCAGTGCTTCCAACTTATCGTGCGACAATTTTAAACGCTGCTGGAACAGCTGAGGCTGACATAAATAAAAGTATTACGACAGGGTACTATAAAGATTCTGATTGTAAAAATTCGCTTTCAGAGGGTTTTAACAAGAGGACACCTGTTGGTACATATTATATGAAAATAACAGTGCCTGAAACAGACAACTGGTCTAAACTGGAAAAAGTTGTTACTTTGACTGTTAAACAAAAATCTTTGGCTGATTCAACTGAAATTACCGCTGAACTTGTAGGTGATGATGAAGATGGTTTGCAGTATAAATATACTGGAGAGGCTATAACAGCTCCAAAAGCAGTAGTTACTGATAGTCAGCAAGATGCCAATTATCAAACACTGATAGAGGGGACAGATTATCAAATAACATATTATAATAGTAGTGATCAAGTGGTTGGTAGTGACGCTATTATCGCTGCTGGTAATTATTATGCGGTGATAACTGGTATGGGTAACTATACAGGTGCTTACAGTAAAAACAAATTGCCTTTCTCAATTGGTCGTCCTGGTTTTAATACTAATGCTACAACAGTTACGCTTACAACAGATGGCACTAACAAGTACTCAGCAACATATGATACACTAAACCACAAACCAATCCCTGTTGTAACAGTTAAGGGTATTAAAGACAAATTGGTAGAAGGTACAGACTACACTGTAGCATATTACACAAAAGTTGGCAACACAAAGACAATTATTAATGACCCAGATACCGGAATAGTAAATGCTGGTACTTATATCTGTGTGGTTACAGCAAAAGATGGTACTTCATATTCTGGTTCTAGAGAAGTTGAGTTTGAAATCAGTAAAGCTAAAGTTACGGATTTAACTTTTACAAAATCTGCAGGTGGCTTGTCAGGTAGGATTGTATATACATATAATGGTACAGAACAAAAACCAACAGATACAACAATTGTTGATCAGTTCACTGCAAATGGGAAAACATACACAGATGCTAGTTTGATAGCAAGTACTTTTACTGTTACTCCTGGTACTGGTGATTTTAAAAATGTTGTTTCAGGTGGTGAAAACGCAACTATTGTGTTTACTGTAAAAGACGATTCAACAAACTTTACTGGTAGTGTATCTATAGTATTAACAATTAATCCGTTAGACCTTTCGACTATTAATGCTAATGCTATTACCATAACAACAAGTGAGGCTGATTTAGTGTTTAACAACTCTCCAAAAACACCTGATTTTAGCTTTACTATTGGTGACGACACTTACACAAAAAATTCTAGTAAAGACTTAGATGTATCTTACTCGAATAATACTAATGCTAGTAATGAAGCAAAAATCACAATCAAAGCTAAAAGTGGTGGAAACTTTACGATTAATACATATACACAAAAAACCTTTACTATTACTGCTCGTGATATTAGTAACGCAACTATCGGCGCAATTGCTGACATTACCTACACAGGTAGTGCAGTCACTCTTCCTGCACTCACAGTTACTGATAGTGCTACCAAAGCAACAGTAACATATGATATTACTGGCTATCAAGTTTCTGCAGATAATGGTACAACTTGGACTGCTATAACTAGTGACAAGTTGATTAACCCAGGCCGATACAAGGTTATCATTACAGGAACGAGTAACTATCAAGGTACAAAAAGCCATACATTTGAGATTATCAAAGCTACACTTGGCAGTGTTAAATTTGAAGAACCGACTCAATTTACATACACAGGTGGAAGTAAATCTCCTGCAATTGTTGTTAAAACAACAACTGGTGCTGAAGTTGATGCGAAAAACTATAGCATACAATTTAAGTCAAAAGATAGTTCTACTGATACATATTTGCCTCAAACCGTAGCTGCTGGTGAGTACTATGTTGTTGTATCAGCAAAAGCTGATTCGCCATATAGTGGAACTGTTGAATCAATAACTACATTTACAATATCACCAAAAGATATAGAAAATGCTACTATTACACTTGAATATAGTGAAACTTATTACGATGGTACCGTTAAAAAACCAAACATACAAAGTGTTACCATTGATGGATTGATAGTTCCTAAATCTAATTACGCAAACCTTAAATTTACCTCAGAGGATAATAGTAATGCTACAGGGATTGATCCTACAAATGCTGGTACTTACTATGTGTTTATTGAAGGAATAACAAACTTTACAGGTACAGCAAAGGTAAGCTTTAAAATTCAAGCATTACCATTAGACCTTTCAGGTGTTGGGGTTATAATAACACTTGATAAAGACGAAACTGAATATGATGGTAGCGCAAAAGAGCCAAAAGTTACTGAAGTAAAAGCAACATACAATGGAAAAGAACTTATTGTTCCTATTTCTAATACTTTACAATATGATGATAACACAAACGCGGGAACAGCAAAAGTTACTGTTACTGCAAATAGCGCAAACTTTACAGGCACGGCTTCTAGAACATTTGGTATTACAAAGCAAACACTGCCTCCATACATCACAATCAAAAAAGGTGATGAAGTAGTAAGTAAAAACGGAAACGGACAAGTTTCTGTTTACTTAACAGACACTTTCACTCCAACTTTCTTTGTTATTAACAAGCAAGGTGTTGATATTACAAACTTGTGTGAAATTACTGTTTCAAAAGACGGACAAAATTTTGTTTTGTGGGAAACTGTTAATGATGATTATTGGAAAACAACAGCAACAATTAACATTCGTGCAATATTAAAAACAGACGGAACTGAGGGTGTAAGCAATTATCAAAACTATAATGGAGCTTATACATCGGGTTTGATGCAAATTGGACCAAGAACACTTACTCAAAGTGAAATAATTGTAAAAATTGGCGACAATGAGTTGAGTTCAACTACAGCAAACTATTCAGCCACATATACAGGAAAAGCTCAAACTCCAACGATTTCTGTTTATTTAAAAGAGGGCAATATAAAACTTACTAAGGGTACTGACTATGATGAGCCTATCTATAATAACAACACAAATGTTGGAAATGCAAAAATTACATTTTCATTTAAAGGTAACTATTCTGGTGCAATCACAGATGAAAATGCTTACCTCTTTGAAATTACACAAAAGAGTATTGAGGATTCAACTGTTACTGTAGAACTAGCGAGTGAAGTAACATATACAGGTGCTGAGCAAAAACTTACACCATTAGTAAAAGATAGTGAAGCTAATGCTGAACTTGTATCAGTATCAAGCGGAGATGTTCACAAGAGTTTTGATATTACATATAGTACATCAGATTTTGTGAATGTAGGAACAATTACAATCACAATTAAAGGTTATGGTAACTATAATGGTGAGAGAACTGTTTCATATAACATAACTAAAGCTGAATTCACAGCAGGAACATTTGACTCAGTTGAAAATATTACATATGACACCAAAGGTCACGATGTTGTTCCAGTATTTACGTTCAATAGTATTACAATTAATGCTAAAATATCAGATGATACAGATACAGACAAAAACAAATTCTCACGTATAACATACAAAAAATACAATAGTAGTGGTGAGGGTTTTGATGAAAACTTTACAGGTTCTCCAACTACTGTTGGAAAATACCAAATTGTTGTAACAGCACCAAACTTTGAGGGTGATGGAACTGTTGACTTTTATATCACAGCAAAAGCAATTAATGAGGGAGAAACAACCACTTTAGCTCAAGGTTTTACTCTTACACCAAGCACTATT
>DLKQ01000026.1 GCA_002477805.1 Christensenella sp. UBA7584
TTTTGCAAAATGTCAGTTTCATCAAGCAAAATCTTAGCATTTTCAAAGCCATCATCATTTTCTTCAAAGGCGTCAAAAAGTGAAGCCTGCTTTAACTCATCAGTCTTTTTCTTAATACCTAAGTCTCTTGTGTATCTAACCATATCCAACTTTGGCTGTCCTTTGAATACCTTGCTGATATTACTTACAGCTTCTTGTTGATATGGCTGTGTCTTGAATCTAAATTTCATAAGTTTTCTCCTATTGCTCTTTTATGCCTTCAAGGCTAATGTGATCTGTAAGATCATCTTTTCCAAACAATCTTTCATATTCGGTTACAATATATTTATAGTCATTATAATGTCTACCAAAATTCAAGTTTGCAACATTAGTTTGAAGTAGTTGTGCTTCTTCTAATGCTTGAAATGTCGGAATTTTTTTACCTTTTTCTAATAAATTCGAATTGGGATCATCACGGTAATATTTTTTTAAAATCTCTTTTTTTTCTTTTGAAACATTCATAACTTCAATGAATTCTGCTAATTCCATTCCAACCAATTTTGCCATGGCTTTTCTACATTCTATCTGGATATTTTCTTCATTTTTTATTTTTTTTGCCATTACCAATATGTTTTTAATATCTTCTGTATTTTGTTGCAAATCGTTTATTAGGACATATCTTCTCTTGCAAATTAAGTTTAACATTATTTTAGTTTCGGTTGTTTGAAGTTCTTTCATTTGATCTATTGTTGCATAAACTTCTTTAATTGCATCTCTCATTTCCGCTTCAATACCAAAAGCCTTTATACTTTTTAGTCTATCTATGTTAATAAATATCACTGTTACTAACGACACCCCAGCAAGGATTCCCATCAATTCATAATCCTTTATGCACGCTGCAACAATTGCAGGTACAAACATGATTATTATCGTTAACCAGTCCTTAAGTTTCATTTGTTTTCTCCTTTACAATATTGAAGCTCATAACTATCCCAAAGAAAATTAACTAAAGTCATTGAACTACCTATAGCCAATTTAGCGTGTCTCTCTTCCAATCCTCTAAATGACGCACTTTTACCATGTCCGCTTCCGTATGGATTTCGCAATTCAGCCAATCCTATAGCGATGCTCTTCATATTCCCAAGAATTTTCTTTATTATTTCTGATGCTTTTACTGTGTCTTTAATACATTTGGGTGATAAATTCAATTTGTTTATTGTTTTATCAACCAACGCATTCAAATTATCATCTTTAGAATAACTTTCCCCTACATTGTCTAGGATGGTTTTACAGCAACTTTCAACCAATTCTTTAGCCTTTCCAATAACCTCAGTAGGATTATCTTTTTGTGATTTTGTCATCAAATCCAACTGTTGTGTTATGTATTCGCTATTAACTTTTACAGCAAATTCTTTCGTTAAAGTTTCATAACTATTTATTGTTTTCGTTTCCATAAATTTAACGCAATTATCAAATAAAGGTTTATCTTCTGCCCTTTGTCGTTCATAATTTTTTGCTAGTGGGTAGTAATCAATTAAATCTTTTATTAGTTTGATAACTTTGTCTGGTTGTCCATTAAAAATAAACTTTTCTAATGATGCACCTTTTGACATTCCATACTCTGCTTGAACATCAATTCCAACACTTGCCTTTGTGAAAGTTTCAAAAGTAGAATTTGAAAAATCCAAAACCCAACCTGATTTATTAAATAATTTCACAAGTTTTTGTTTTTCTAAATTAGATAATGTATTCTCCATAAATGCTCCTAAATAATTTTTCTTGTTGTGGTTGGTGAATAAGTTTCAAATATTTGATCAAAGTTTACTGCTATACTGTCAGTTGACATACTTGCATCTCTAAATACTGCATACAATGGTTGCATTTTTGCTATTGCTGTAACTATCGTCTCGTTAAGGTCTTTATCAAAACAGCAAACTAGGTCGCCATCGTTTACATTGAATACTTTTTTGCCATTAATCTCTAAGGTTTTTATTTCACTTGAAAGCATTACACCCATATCGAGCATTACTTGGAATAATAAATCTTCTGGAGTTCTATCTTCTTTGATGTTATCTTCAAATTGAGTAAGTAAGTCTTGTGTCATTTTATTTGGCGAATAATAAATATCTTTCATACAACTACTGTCTAGCTTCAAATCTCTAAATCCAACATCAACATAAGTATTTATAAGATTATTATTTTCATTTATCTTAGCGCCTGAATTCTTAATTCTTGTTTTGCCTAAGTCACAAATTGTTTTGAAACCTTCTTTGTATGCATCACTGTTTTCATTGCAATCCTCTGGGATCTGTACCATAATAAATTTTCGTTTTCCACCATCTTCAGCATTTGCAGACATTACCGCATGAGCAGTTGAAGCTGATCCAGAGAAGAAATCTAATACAATAAAGTCTTTGTATGGTAAATAATTTATAAATTGTTTTAGCATTTTTATAGGTTTTTTCCCAGCGTTAAAGGCTACTCCGCCTTCTTGTCTTATATTTCCAAAATCTCCACTAAAATCATAAAAATTTATTATTGGTGAATCTTTAGATGCTTCTCCAGACTTAACTTTTTCTTTAATTGCTAATGGAATTTTTGTATACATTTTCCCTCTATTTGCTGATTCGTTTTGAGGATTTGTATAATAACGATATCCAAGGCCATCTTCTCCAACTCCCCATATTCTATATAGACAACCATCTCCATCTTCAGCTCTTCTCTTGTCTACGCACTTTAAATACATTGTGCCGTGACCTGTTCCTGTTAGAATACTCCCTGATATCCATGTTTCCTTAAATCCTTCAATGTCTGGTTCAACTTTGTCAATGGAAAATGAATTTGAATCCCAAACATCAACTTTTCTTCCATTTTCTATTACTGTTTTAGTTGGCTCTTCAGTGTGTGTAATTTTGAGATTAAACTTATCTAAAGGATATTCTTCTTTTGGTTTATTTACTTGTACTAAATGTTTATTTTTAGCATAAATGAATACATATTCTATCAACTCTTGGAAATCTTTTCTTTCATTCAGAGATTTTTGTCCATATCTTACCTGTATGTGATGAGTAGATAATAAATTTTCTTCTCCAAAAATTTCGTTGCAAATCTTTTTTAAATTATCCATTTCGTTATCATCTATTGAAATAAAAATAATTCCATCATCAGACATTAAGTCCCTTGCAAGTTTTAATCTAGGGAACATCATATTCAACCAATCAGTATGAAATCTTCCGTTCATTTCATTATTAACGAACAGGCGATTCCCTTGGTCATCCATTTGATTGCTCTTCTTTAAATATTCTTCTGAATCAATTGAAAAATCATCTTCATAAATAAAATCTTTTCCGGTATTATAAGGAGGGTCAATATAAATCATTTTAATTTTCCCAAGATATGTTTCTCTTAAAAGTTTAAGAACATCAAGATTGTCGCCCTCAATATAAAGGTTTTGTGTGTGGTCAAAATCAACACTTTCTTCTCTACATGGTCGAAGTGTCTTAGCAATAGGTGCGTTTGCTGTAAGTATTGCCTGCTTTTTATCAGGCCAAGTCATTGTGTATCTCTCTTTGTCTCCATCAATAACTACACGACTCAACTCCTGTTTTAGCATATCAAAATCTACTAATTTTGTTAGTTTTCCTTCTTCATCAAGTGCTTCTGTTACACAATTTGGAAACCTCTTTGCGATGAATTCAATGTTTTCATCAACCAAATTTTTGCTTTGCATTTGTAATTTATCCATTGTTTTCTCCTTGTTGATTGAGTGGATTTCCTTTTCCATCCATTACTGATACTTCACTATTGCAATTTCCACATTTATAATTCCACCAATTACCATATTGAGACAATGGAATCAATTTGCTATCTTTTTTCCAGCAACAACTGCAATATGGAATCTTTGGCTGTTCGCCTTTTATGGTAAAAAATCCCCTTGGACTATACTCCAAATCTTTTTCTTTTACCTTTGCTTTTTTTAAGTTTTTTATTTCTTCACTTAGGTCTTTTATTTTGTTATTGAGATTCTCGTTATCCTCTCTTAATTCAAAGAACTGTTCTTGTAATTGCAAAGACAATTCTACGATCTCTTGATTTTTTATTTTTTTCGCAAGGCTTATTAAGTCCTTTAATCCGTTATATACATCTGAAAAACTCATACTACAGCACCTTCCTTGTTGTAGTTGGTGAATATGTTTCAAATATTTGATCAAAGTTTACTGATACACTATCGGTTGACATACTTGCATCTCTAAATACGGCATACAATGGTTGCATTTTTGCAATTGCTGTAACAACATCATCGTTTATATTTTTGTCAAAACAGCACACCAAGTCGCCATCGTTAACATTGAATACTTTTTTGCCATTGATTTCTAATGTTTTTATTTCACTTGAAAGCATAACTCCCATATCAAGCATAACTTGGAATAATAAATCTTCTGGAGTTCTATCTTCTTTAATGTTATCTTCGAATTGAGTAAGTAAATCCTGTGTTGTTTTATTTGGAGAATAGTAGATATCTTTCATACAACTGCTGTCTAGTTTTAAGCATCTAAACCCTATATCTAGATTATCAGTTTTTTCTTTGATTGAATTTTGAATTTCTGTTGATTCTTCAATAAACTCCTGTTGTGTTGAATGCTTTGTTATGTCATTTATCGTTTTATTAGTGAATGCCCATGCTCCCTTAATTTGTTGTCCAGCACGTCGTATTCTCTCTTTTCCCACTTCAGTTAAGTTATGAGGTCTCTTTAAGGTATCACACAATTTAATAGCATTTTCAACTATCTCTCTAGAATTACCTGCCGCTTTTGCCAAATTTTCATCTAAGTTTTCTGGTAATTGAACAGCAATAAATTTACGATTACCATTATCAAGTGAATTTGCAAGTATTGTTGCATGAGCAGTAGTACCAGATCCTGAGAAGAAATCAAGAATAGTAAATTCATTCTCATGTGAACATTTATTTTCGTTATATAAAAGGTTAATAAAATATAAAATTAAGGAAACTGGCTTTGGATATGAAAAACATTGAGCACCTAATAAGTTGTTTAAATCATTTGTCGCATTTTCACTAGTGCTTACTTTTAACCCATTTCTGTTTTTAGCACAAAACTCATTTTTTGAATTTGTAAATATTATTTGTTTTGGTGCAACGGTTGCAGTTTTACCCTCTCCGTATATTGCCCTAATAGCAAATGACTCAGTTTTTACCCAAAATGTCGTTCCTTTCTTTACCTCAGCTTGAACTGTATCGTTTGACCACCTAGATTTGAATTCCAGAACAAACTCATTTTTGTTTTTTGAATTTTCTACTACTACTGGTGTCAATAACTTATAATCATCACTAGTAGTATTTTCATAAATTCCATCTTTAATATTAAACTTTACACTACCAACTGGGAATGATAACTTATTTTTATTGTTAGATGCATTGAACAATGGTGCATCTTGTAACTCTGTATTAACATACTCTACAAGCAATTCTTTAAGTTTTTCTCCAATTAAACATTTTGCATAACAAAAAATGTAATCAGCATTTGAATATGAATTTAATTTTTGTCTACCAAAGTGTTGAGTTTTTTCCCATATAAACTTTGTTATAAAATTACTTTCCCCAAAAATTTCATCACATATTTTTTTCATATTAGCTTGTTCATTGTCATCAATACTAATAAAAATTACACCATCATCTGAAAGTAGATCTTTCGCCATTTTTAATCTTGGGTAAATCATATTAAGCCAGTCAGTGTGAAATCTTCCGTTACTTTCATTGTTTAAGACCATTTTATTCCCTTGTTGGTCTAACTGATTGCTTTTCATTAAATACTCATCTGAATTGATTGAAAAATCATCATTGTACACAAAATCATTACCTGTGTTATAAGGTGGATCTATGTAAATCATTTTAATTTTGCCGAGATAAGTTTCTCTTAAAAGTTTAAGGACATCAAGGTTATCCCCTTCAATGTAAATGTTTTGGCTATTAAAATCTCCTATTTTGCCATCTTTTCCAACACTTTCTTCTTTGCAAGGACGGAGTGTCTTTGCAATAGGTGCGTTTGCTGTAAGTATTGCTTGTTTTTTATCAGGCCAAGTCATTGTGTATCTCTCTTTGTCTCCATCAATAACTACATGACTCAACTCTTGTTTTAGCATATCAAAATCTACTAACTTTGTTAGTTTTCCTTCTTCATCAAGTGCTTCTGTTACACAATTTGGAAACCTTTTTGCGATGAATTCAATATTTTCATCAACCAAATTTTTACTTTGCATTTGTAATTTATCCATTGTTTTTCTCCTCTCTGTATATAGTTGTTAAATAGCCTGTAAATGCTTTATCGTAAAGGTTATTATCTTCAAACTCTTCCTTATACATCTGCCAACTAATAAATATTGTTAATGGTGTTTTCGAAGTTTTTCCATAAATATTTTTCATTATTAAATCTGCATCAACTTGTATAAGCCCATTGATCATTTCATCATTTTGTGTACTCGTTCTAATAACATCATAAATATTTTGTAAATACACTGAAATTGCAACCTTCTGTTGTTCGTTATTTTCGATTAGATAGCTATAACCTTCTGAACACATTAAATCAATTTCCCCTACAGATTGTTTCTTTATTCTCATATTCGAAAAACCAATTTCTGTTATAATTGCATTGTTAATGCTTCGAATTTTTGTCGTTAATTTTATTTGATTGGATGTCGAACCCAGTTCATTTTTATTTTTGTTATAGGCCTCTATGTATAACATTTCATCCAAATAATTTATTTTAGGTTGACTTAGATTAAACTTTATTTCGCAATTTCTATCAAAAATTATTTTAGGAGTGTATTCTAGCATCATTTGTCTCTCTGCTATTTCATTTGCTTGCCTTGTCAATTCTGCCATTCTATTTTCGGATTTTTCATTATCTTCTCTCTGTTTTATATTTTGGAATACCGCTACCATACCTAATATAAGAGATCCCGCAAAACCTAAAAACGATCCCCAAAAAGCAAGCCAATCACTTTTTTCTAAATTTTCCCCTGCAGGCAATAGTCTCCACGAAGTAAATGCCCAATAAGTAATCCAATATAACGCAATTATCAGTGTAAATATTCCTATCCCAATCATCCATCGAGTTAATTTTTTATGATTTTTAAACCATTTTTTCATCTACACCCCCAACTGTTCCAATTCTCTTTTGAGTTCTTTTATTTGGCTGTTTATAGCCATTTTTGTGTTTGGTTGTTTTTCTGCATCACGAGTTTTTGTTAGCTTCTCTATCTCTGTTTTGTGCTTTTTTATTTGGTTGGTTCGGTCTGTGTATTCTTCAAAAGTTTCATCTTGTCTGAACCTTATTTTCGTGATGTAACTTACCATTGCTTTGAAAACATTTTCTAGTTTGCTTGTTGTTGGAAACTCTTCTTTATTTTCTTCCTGCCAATCACTTTCGCAAGTTTTCAAAACCTTGGTTTTATCTTCAGTGAATACTTTTAGTGATGTGATATACTTGATTTCGCTGCCATATCGCAATCTAAAAAGTATTTGGAAGTTTATGTATTTATTCAGTGCATCTATAAACTTTGTTGGGACAATTGCATTATTTAGCACAATGTCCATTATGTAGATTTCTTTCACATTTTCACTTGGTTCTAGGTTTGTCCTATCTGGTGATAATGTGTTTGCTAAAATGACTTTTGAAACAACTTGTGCATCTGTTTTTATTGTTTTATCAGCCTTTATTGTTCTGAAAAGTTCAAGCATCTTAAAGTTTATATTTACAGCAGTTTTGTCGTTGTATATAAACATCTTTTCTCCTTATCTTTTGGTTATTTCACTACTACAAAGGCTAATAGTTCGAAGTCATCAAGACCTTTAATCTTCGCGCCAGAAAGTACCATACTTCCTTGTTTGAAAAGTGCGTTGATATCACTTTGTTCTTTAACTTCAATTATGCTTTTTATAGCTTCTTCAAGTAGTTCTGAGTATTTGTGCATATCTAGTCCATCATTTGTTTCATCATTGAACTTTTTATATGCTTTTGGAATTGGATCTTTTTGTCCTTTGCAAGACAAACGAAGTGCATCCAATATTTGTTTTACTTCTAAGTGGTTGTCTATAATCTCGCCATCTTCATTTACATAAACGAGATAGTAAGGGTGCAACCTGTTTTGCCTATTGATATTCACATTGTTGTTTTGGTTCTTCAAAATGTAAATAACACCTGGCACAATACCCTTTTCTTCATCTGCTGGGATAACGCAATGCATTCCTTTTGGCACTCGTTTTGGTTCGCCATAGGTTTTAATGAATTCGGCGGCATCCATTCTAAACTCGTTAAGTCCAAGGTCTGAGATTGAAATACCATTGTTTTGATCTTCAAGGTCAATATTCTCGCCTTCACGAAGTTTCTTTATTTGAACTTCACGATAGTCATCCATTTGGTCATCAGGGTTAAGCAAGTTATCATCGGCTGTTGCTGTTTGGTCAACAATTGTCATTCTGCTCTTTACCCTATCTGTTAAGTTGATGTATTCATTAAGTGGCAATGGTGGCCAAAAGTTTATAAGTCTTATTACTTTGTTTTTGCTTCCAAGTCTGTCAATACGACCAAACCTTTGAACAATGCGCACTGGGTTCCAGTGAATATCGTAATTTATGCAAAGGTCGCAGTCTTGCAAGTTTTGACCTTCGGAAATACAGTCTGTTGCAATAAGTACGTCTATATCTTTGAAGCAATCATCATATTCGTGCTTATCAATTTTGGGACTCCATCTCATCTTTGGATCGTTATAGCTTTCAATTGTCTTTGGAATCCAACCGAAGATTTCATCTCTGTGTTTACTTATTGGGCTGAACATTGTAAGCAAAGTGTCTGTCTTTTTTGGACAATGTTTCAATGTACACTTGTTTTGTCCACCCTCTATCATTGCTGTTTCAATTCCATAAGTTTCTTTTAACCATTTATGTAGGTTGTCGTATAAGTAGTTTGCTGTGTCTGCAAATGCTGAGAATATCAAGACTTTTCTATTGCCTTCATTCATTGGATTTTTAATTTTTTCATCAATAATATTCTTTAAGGTTTGCAACTTATAATCGTGTTCTGGTGTAACTTTATCTAGTTCTGTAAGCAAGTGTTTTAGGATTTCAACATCCTCTTCCATTGCTTGTTTCCAAGAAAGTCTATCAATGTCGGCATATTCAATCGCCACTTCCTTACCTTTGTCGGTTTGTATCAAGTTCAAGCTTCCATCTTCATCTTGGTCAAACTCTTCATAATTGAACACTTTTTTGGTTGCTGTTGCATCTGGTCTAATTTGTCCATCTTGATACAATTGCAATCTTCTTAGTTCAGCTTCGTTAAGGTAAAGCATACCTTTCATTGTTAATCTAAATGACTCAACACTTGATTCAAGTCGTTTAAGTAGGTTTACGGTCATCAATCTCTTGATACCTGTGTTACGACCACTTCTTGAAAGTCCACTTTTCTTCATTTCAATGTCGTATTTCATTTCATACTTTTCTTTTTTGCTATCAAGGACATAGTCAAATAAGCCATAAACTGCCATGTTCATCGCTTTAATGTGCTGATAGATCTCTTTATATTCAGGAACATCTATCCTTTTAGTTAGTTCTGGAAAGTATGATTGTGGTGGCAATCTGTCTGGGAACTTGCCGATGCTGTTAATGTTGTAATATTTAACAATGTTCTTTCTACTTCTTGCAATTGTTACACTGTCAAGCAGGATCTTAAAGTCAATGCTTAGACCATCTATTAAGTCTTTACTTGTTCTTTCTGCTGGTGGTCTCTTGCTCCAATCATTGAACACTGCTTGTGCATTTCTAAATATTGTTGCAATGTTGCTCTTTGTATCCAAACTCTTTTCAAATGCATCATAGTCTTGGGCATAAGCAAGTGCGAGTTGGTTTTTAAGGTCATTGTATCTATTGTTTACAGGTGTCGCAGAAAGCATTAAAACCTTGGTCTTTACGCCTTCTTTGATTATGTGATTGATAAGGAAGTCATATCTTGTTTCCTTGTCTTTTACGGGGTTGTTATTTCTAAAATTGTGCGATTCATCAATAACAACTAGGTCATAGTTTCCCCAATTGACAAGTCTTAAATCTCTACCATTGTGTGCTGTTCCCGCACGACCTAAGTCTGTGTGATAAAGCACTTCGTATCTAATTCTATCTTTATAGAAAATGTTTGTTGTTTCGTTTCCACAATACTGTGTCCAGTT
>DLKQ01000016.1:0-11909 GCA_002477805.1 Christensenella sp. UBA7584
AAGGTAACGGAACTGAGACAAGCCCATACATTGTAGACAGTGCAGACAAACTTGCGTGGATTAGTGAAAATTCAAATATATCATCAATGTATGACTTTGTAAACAACAAACACTACAGGCAAACAGTTGATATAAACCTAAACAACGAAGCATTTAAGCGAATTTCGGGAAGAACATATTTTTACGATGGTAAAAGCTACGTAATATACAATATGTCTATAACATATAGTGAAACTGCTGTTGATGTGAACGCAAGAGCGGGACTATTTGAGGTCCTTACTGATGGGTCTGTGCTGAAAGATTTAACGATATGTTCTGGTAGAATTAGTGCAAACCATCAAACACCAGGAAATGTAATAACGCCTACAATCTCAATTGGAGTGTTTGTTGCAGAAGGGTGGGGTAGTAATAAAATCACAATAACAAATTGCCATTCAATGGGCATTACATTTAGTGCTTTTAGTGTTGTGGAAAATATGAATATTAATACTGGTGGTATTTCGGGAAGTACTTCAAATAGTTTCAGGATTGAAAATTGCACAAGCAATAATGATATAAGTATTGATGGAGGCTCTTTTAATAATTCCATACGGTGTGGTGGTATTGCGGGCAAAATTAGAGATGGTACAATAATTAATTGCAAAAACTATGGGGCTATAAAAGTCTCGTCATCAGTTACTAGTGATAACGGACTATCTGCTGCGGGAGGAATTGTAGGTATACCACAAGGCTCTAGAGTTTTTTATTGTGAAAACTATGGTAATGTTGAAGCAGAAGGATGTGCTGGTGTTTACTCTGGTGGTGTTTGTGGGCAATTTACAGACTATATCTCACAGGCTAGTAGATGTGTTTCAAGTTCAAATTTTGGGAATGTTGTAGCTCGTAATTCAACAACTAATAATCAAGGTAGTGTGTATGCTGGTGGTGTATGTGGTGTTGCTTATTCTCCAAATTTAGGAGATAAAATAGTTCTCAATTGTTATAACTTAGGTAATGTATATGCAAGCCATTATGTAGCGTCTAGAATGCGTGCTAGTGGTGTTGCAAGTAATTCATATCGTGGTGCATTGCAAAATTGTTATAATGCAGGATATGTGCGAGGAAGTAGCAATGCAGATGAATTTATAACAGGTATTGCTTGGGTTTATAGGGCGGAAGGTGAAGTTATTAACTGTTATGCTGATAGCACAAATCTTTCAAAAGGTGCTGATGATTATCCTTCAAGTTATCCAGCCACAAAAGCTGTTGGATTTAAGACAGATGGAGCTAGTAACGCAGTCCTACTTGAAACTTCTCAAATGAAATCAACAGCTGATAACACTGCACCAGAAGGAATCACTGGTTTTGATACCAATGTTTGGATTTTTGAAAAAGGTTGTTATCCAAAACTACAGAGTTTAACTCAAAGCTCAGACAAGATAGACATTTCTAACGCAGAAACAAATGATTTTGAAAAGACATATACTTATACAACATATGCCATTCAACCTGAAATCACGACAGTAACACTAAATGGTGAGACATTAATAGAATATGTTGATTATGTAGCATATTATTCTGGTAACGTAGGTGCAACAACATCAGCAAAAGTTGTTATACTAGGCATAGGAGAGTATACTGGAGAAAAAGTAATACTATTTACAATAAACCCAAAAAACATAACAGACTCTGATATGCTATTTACATTAGATGAGAGTGCAACCCCGTTTACCTATGATGGCAAGTCGCACACACCGACCTTTACTCTTAAATATGGTGATTATCAGTTAATAGATAATGGTATTAATCCTCGGAATTATCTTCTTAGATACGCAACAACTTCAACAGCTACAACTGGTACATTGAACGCTCCAATTAACGCTGGAAATTACTATATGCTTATTTGTGGAAATGGGAGCTTTACCGGCATAATTCGAGTACAATTTGAGATAAAGAAAGTAGAGGTAACTATGCCAACACTAAAAGCGGGTAAAAGTCTTTCACATACATTTACAGGAGCTGAGGTTAAAATAGATGAAACTTGGTTTGATAATTTTGATAGTGACCTAATGCAACTAGTTGTAGGTGATGATTACACTTACTCTGCCACAAATGCAGGAACATACAAAATTAGAATTGAGCTCAAAGACAAAACTAATTACAAGTGGAAAGGCTAGTAATAAATGATAACACTGTTCAGTATTTTTAAAATATAGCAAACTAATTAAAACCAGCAGATAATCAAAAATTACAAAAAAATTTGATATTATCTGTTGATTTTTTTTTAAAAAAGTGATAAAATCAAATCATTGAAATACACACCATTGGTTATTTGCGTGTAGGTGCTTGGAGAAATCTAGGTTGCACAATGAGTTTTAACATCAATGGGAGGACTAACAAAATAATGGAAAAGGAGAATAAAAAATGTCAGTAATTTCAATAAAACAATTGCTTGAAGCAGGAGTACAGTTTGGTCACCCAACCAGACAATGGAACCCAAAAATGAAGCAATATATTTTCGTTGCACGCAACGACACACACATCATCGACCTAGAACAAACGGTTGTTCTTGCAGAGCAAGCTTACAACTATGTTTGTGATATGGTAAAACAGGGTAAAAATGTTTTGTTTGTAGGAACAAAAAAGCAAGCAAGTGAGGCTGTTAAAGAAGAAGCTGAGCGTTGCGGAATGTTTTATGTAAACACCCGTTGGCTTGGTGGAACACTTACAAACTTCAAAACAATCCGAAGCAGAATTGAGAGACTCAACAAACTTAACCAAATGGAAAAAACAGGCGAATTTGAATTTTTTCCAAAGAAGGAAGTTATTGCTCTTAAAGCAGAAAGAGACAAACTACAAAGAAACTTGGGTGGAATCAAAGATATGACTTCACTTCCTGGACTCTTGTTTGTTGTTGACCTTAAAAAAGAACACATTGCGGTTAAAGAGGCAAAAGCGCTTGGTATCCCAATTGTTGGTCTTGTAGATACAAACTGTGACCCAGAACTTGTTGATGTGGTTATTCCAGGAAATGACGATGCTATTCGTTCAGTAAAACTAATTGCTAGCCTTGTTGCAAATGCTGTAATTGAAGCAAAAACAGGTGAAAGCTTTAGTGTCGAGGACGAGGACATTACTCCAGAAGAACTTGAAGCAGCTATAGAACCAAAAGAAAAAGAAACAAAAAGAGTTTTTAAGAAAAAAGAAGAAAAAATCGAAGCTGAAGAAGTAAAAGAGGAAAAATAGTTTAAAAAAGGAGAATTTAAAATGGCAGTAACAGCAAAAGACATAACAGAATTAAGACAAAGAACTCAAGCGGGTATGCTTGATTGTAAAAAAGCACTTGAAGCAACAAATGGTGATATGCAAAAAGCTACAGAGTGGCTTAGAGAAAAAGGAATGGCTTCCGCAGCAAAAAAAGAGGGCAGAATTGCTGCTGAAGGAATTGTTGAAAGTTACATTCATATGGGAGGAAAAATCGGTGTTCTCCTTGAAGTAAACTGTGAAACAGACTTTGTTGCAAAAAGTGAAGCTTTTAAAGAATTTGTTCACAATGTAGCTCTCCAAATTGCTGCAAGCAAACCTCTTTATGTGAGTGAAGCTGATGCAGACCAAACAGCACTTGAAGCTGAGAGAAAAATATTTATGGCACAAACTCAAAATGAAGGTAGACCAGCAAATGTTGCTGAAAAAATTGTTGAAGGTAGAATTAAAAAATACCTACAAGAAGTTTGCCTTTTAGACCAAGTATATTTCCGTGACGGAAGCAAAACAATAAATGAATATTTAAAAGAAACAATTGGAACAATCGGAGAAAAAATCACAATTCGTCGTTTTGTTCGTTATGAAATGGGTGAGGGGCTTCAGAAGAAAGAAGAAAACTTTGCTGATGAAATTCAAAAGCAAATAGATAAACAAAAGGCTCAAGCCTAAAAAATATACAAAAGCGCCTATAAAATAGGCGTTTTTTATTTGCCAAAATTCAAAATTTGTAGTAAAATAATTCTATTAAATAAAGAGGTGAAAAAATATGTTTACAAATCAAGAAGATAAAACTCTGTATGACAATCTAAAAACTCATTTAGAAGGAAATTACGAGCATTTCGTTTCAGAATTAGGTTCAGTTAGAGCAGGAAGAGCAAATCCGAGAATACTCGATAAAGTTATGGTAGACTACTATGGTACACTGACTCCACTTCCTCGAATGGCAAATATTTCTGCACCGGATCCAAGAACGCTTCTTATTAGCTTGTGGGATATTAGTATGCTTCGTGAAGTTTTAAAAGCTATTCAAACAAGTGACCTTGGATTTAATCCTAGTGATGACGGAAAAGTTATTAGGCTTTATGTTCCTGCACCAACAGAGGAGCGAAGAGTTGAACTTGTAAAAATGGTGAGAAAGTTTGCTGAAGATGCAAGAATTAATATGAGAAACGGGCGTAGAGAAGTTTTGGAAAAGTTCAAGGACTTAAAAAAGCAGTCTAAAATAACTGAAGATGATTTGGCTGTTGCTGAAAAAGAAGTTCAGAAAATACTTAACTCGTTTACAGATAAAGTTGATAGTACACTTGCTCAAAAAGAAAAAGAAATTATGGAAGTTTAACTAATTCGTAAAATCTAGTTTAAAAATCAAATTTTCGTATATCATAAAATTAAATTAACGCGTATAATAAATAAAAGAGGTTGTAATGATTTTAGGCAAAACAAAAATATATCGAAAATTGAATCTATCCAGATTGCCACAGCATATCGCAATCATTATGGACGGCAATGGAAGATGGGCTTCTAGTAGGGGTTTGCCTAGAAGTTTGGGTCATAAAGCAGGTTGTGAAAATATTAAGAAAATAACTCAAAATATATTTGATTTAGGTATTAAGGTCGTAAGTTATTTTGCGTTTAGCACCGAAAATTGGAAGAGGCCCAAAGATGAAATTGAGAATATATTTAATCTTATACGTGAATATGTAAATGAAAATACAAAAGATTTTAAAGAAAAAGGCGTAAAAATTATTTTTAGTGGTGATTTTGAAAAATTACCAAAGGATTTGATTTGTTCTTTTAAAAAAGTTATGAAAGAAACCGAAAATGGTGAAAAATTCATCATAAATTTTGCTGTTAACTATGGCGGAAGAGATGATATTATTCGCGCTGTGAATAAGGCGGTTGAGGCTGGGGAAAAGATAGACCAACAGGAATTTTCAAAACTTTTGGACACAAGTGAACTTGTAGACCCTGACTTTGTCATTAGAACAAGTGGCGAAATGCGAATTTCTAATTTTATGCTATATCAAATGGCCTATAGTGAGTTTTATTTTACAAAAACATATTGGCCAAGTTTTTCAAATAAAGAATTGCAAATTGCTTTAGTTGATTTTCAGAAAAGAAAAAGACGTTTTGGCAGTGTGTGATAACAAAAGAGGTTTTTTATGGAAATTAAACAAAACACTCCCGCAAATATGGGAAAACGAGTACTTTCGGGTGCTGTTATACTAATTTTGCTCGCTACATTTTTGCTGGTGAGGGAAGTTGCTGAAAGTGCAAAATTTATATTTGATGTTTTTGTTGGGTTTTTAATGATAACAGGAACATTTGAAGTAGAAAACTTGCTAAAACAGATGGACAGGCACGCATTTAGCTTGGCTTTAGGAATTTATCCGCTTTTATGTTTTAGTTTATTAATTCTTTCAGTTGCTTACAACTTGGGACTGATTGCATTTTTACTTTTAACTATTTTAGCTCTTTTTGTGTTAATTCTTGTCTTTTTTGCGTGCTCTATGATTGCAAAAAAGCAAACTCTTAAGAAAATGAATTTGGATAATTTTGAAGGGAAAAGAACTGATTATTGTGTTCAAAAAAGCTTAAACACAGTAATTGCTTGTATATATCCAACATTTTTGCTTTGTTTTGTCTTTTTAATCAATCATTTTAATGCTTTTTCAGGAGTTACAACAAACATTGATTTAGGGCTATTTGGTTTGATTTTGCTTTTTGTGAGCACAATGTTTTCTGATACATTTGCAATGCTTGTTGGAAGATGTATAAAAAGCAAAAAGATTAATTTAAAAAAACTAGGTCCTGGTAAATCTTGGAGCGGATTTGTTGGTGGAATTTTTGGTGCAATGCTCGGTGCTTTCCTTGTTTTTATTGTATTTCAAAATGTAGGATATAAAGAGGTTTTTGCGGAAAATAATTTAGCGTTTTGGCAGTTTTTAATCGGTGGATTTTTCTGTGGCGTTGTAAATATGTGTGGGGACATAGTATCATCTTATATTAAGCGATGCGCTGGGATAAAGGACTTTAGTAATTTTATTCCAGGTCACGGTGGTGTTATGGATAGAATAAATGGCTTGGTGTTTAACTCAGTGTTTATATATGTGTTTATGAGCATTGTTTTGGCATAGTTAAGAAAATTTAGTAATAAAATATAAAAAGGAGTTTGTGAATGGTTAATTTAATCTGTGCAACTTTTGGTAGCGTTATGACAACTATTGGTTACATTTTGCTTGCAATTCTTGTTCTTTTATTGATGATTACTATTCACGAATTCGGGCATTACACATTCGGAAAATGGCTTGGGTTTAAGATCAATGAGTTTTCAATTGGATTTGGTAAATCAATATATTCTAAGACCAAAAAGAATGGTGAAAAGTTTAGTATAAGACTACTTCCACTTGGAGGGTATTGTGCTTTTGCCGGAGAAGATGAAGAAGACAGTGACCCAAACGCTTTTAATAACAAACCACCTTGGAAGAGAATAATAGTACTTTTTGGAGGCGTGTTTTTCAATTTTATTTCCGCAATTTTGTTTGCTTTTATTTTGCTTGTTGGCTTTGGTTATGATATTCCAAAGGTGGGGTCAGCGACTGACAATCAAGCATTTGTAGAGGCGTACAACCAAGGTAAGGCTGAAGATGAACAATTGCAAGTTTTAAAAGACGGAGATATTATTAGAAAGATAGATGGAACCAGCATTAGTTTTGTATCTGGAAAGACATTTTCTGTTTTGATGAGTGAGTATAATATTGGAGACAAATTTGTTTTAACTGTTCAAAGGCAAGGTGAGAAAGAGTGGGTCGACATAACGATGACCAAATTCGATGACCCTTCTGGTAAAATTGAGTCTGGTGTGCTAGGGGTTACAACAGAAGCTTACCGATATTCATTTTGGGAAGCATTGGTAAACTGTGTTCCTGTTGCGGCGGCAATGGCTTGGAAAGTCCTTGTATTTCTGTTTATGCTCATAACTGGAGGAGTTGCGATTTCAGAGGTTGGTGGACCTCTTACCACTATTGGGGTTATAGCGGAGTATTCACAACTAAACATTGCTAATCTGTTCGTATTTTTACCATTTATTGCTGCTAACTTAGCTGTATTTAATATTTTGCCAATTCCAGCCCTTGATGGTTCGAGAATTCTATTCACTGTAATAGAGTGGATTCGAAAAAAACCAATAAATCGCAAAGTGGAAGGCTACATTCATATGGGTGGCCTGATTGTACTGTTTGCATTTGTGATTTTTGTTGATGTGTTTAATATATTTTGGAAGTGAAATTTATGACTTTAAACGATTTGATGAATAAAAAAGAGTATTCGAAATTTAAACTAGCCAGTGCTGATTATGATGAAACAGAAGATATGACAACTCTGACCTTTTTATATCCTGAAAATGATGATTCACTTGATACTTTAAAAAGTCAGCTCAAAGAAGAGGTAAAAAATTTTATTGGAGAACTTGGTAAATATAAATTAAAATTCAAGCAAAGTTATGTTGATGCTGATTTAATTTTTTCTGAACTGGTTAACTTTGAAACTCAGCAATTTCCGTATCTAAAAGGCATATTCAAAAGAGAAGATGTTCACATTGTAAAAAATGACAAGATTTTAATAACACTTGATTGTGATAAAGAAGTTGAACAGCTTGTTAATAAATATAAGTTTTCAGAAAATTTTATAGAATTATTAAAGAATAATTTTTTTGAGGAGATTGAATTAAATTTTAACCCTTGCAAACAGGTGGAAGAACAAAAATTTGATGAAGAGACATCTTCACAATCCGAACTTTTACGCATATTTGAGCAAGAAGCAAAGCTTAATAAAGTTGAAGTAAGTGAAGCTGTCTGTATTTATGGAAAAGAAATACAATCTGGAGCAAAGTTTATAAAGGATATATCGAAAAAAGATACAGAAGTTGTTATCGCAGGTAAAATATCTGGTTTTGCAATTACAAAATTTATTCCAAAATCTCAAAAAGACAAAGAAAATCCAATTCAAAAAAACAAGGTTGCGTTCACACTTACGGACGCTAGTGGTAGTATTGATATTGTGGTTTTCCCTAGTGAAAATGATGTTCAAAAATTAGAAAAACTATCTGATGGTTGTGAAATTTTAGTTAATGGAAGCCCAAGTGAGTTTTCGGAAAAAGTTAATATTCGAGCAAACGCAATTTCTATATGTAAAGTCCTTACAAAAGAAGTTCAGTACATATGGCGTGAACCTACAAAGGAATATAAAATAGTAAAACCAAAACCTATGGTGGACCTTCAACAAATGGATTTATTCTCTGCGTTTGAAGAGAAAAAGGATTATTGGAATGATGGAAAATCAGTTGTTGTGTTTGACTTTGAAACAACAGGTTTAAATGCTGATAATTGCGACATAATAGAAATAGGTGCAGTAAAAGTGACTAACGGTGTGTGTGTTGAAACTTTTTCTACTCTTATTAATCCTAATCAAAAGCTTTCTGCCGAAATATCGAACCTTACAGGGATAACAGATGATATGCTGGTTTTTGCACCAACTATAGACCAAGTCTTACCGGACTTTCACAGATTTTGTTATGGCTGTGTTTTGAGTGCTTATAATATTGGGTTTGATATAAAATTTCTTAAAAATGCTGGATTAAGGTTTAGATACAAATTTGACAATCCTCAAATTGATACTCTTGAGCTTGCTAGACAAAAAATTGCATCTCTTCATAATTATAAGCTTTCAAGTGTGGTAAAAGCACTAAATATAACTCTAAATGACGCACACAGAGCGCTTAATGATGCTGTTGCAACTGCAAAAGTGTTTATCAAATTGATATAAAGTACTTGACTTTTTTGTATTTTTTTGCTATAATTAAACTAACTAAAACTTTGGAGGTTTAGTATGAAACAAAAAAAATATTCAACCAGTTATTTTGCTACTCTAAGACTAGAGCAGATGAGGTTACTCCAAATGTCAATTTCTTGGCGTCAGAAAAACATCAAATCTCTGAGTAAGCAAGAAAAGAAAGCTCAATTATTTAGCGTTTAATTTTTTTACACAAAAGTCTTGATATTTTGTTTTTTATGTGTTATAATAGAAGTATAGGTATGCTGGTATGAGTGGGTTTTGCCCACTCATCATTTTTAAAAGGAGATAATAATGATTAATAGTAAAGATTTTTTTGTTGCGCTAGATTTACTTGAAAAAGAGAAAAAGATTGACAAGGAGTTCTTTGTTTCGGCACTTGAAAGTGCACTTACAAGTGCATATAAAAAAAATTTTGGAGAAGCAAAATCTGCTACAGTAAAACTTAATCCTGAAAAAAATACTATAAAGGTTTTAGCGTATAAAACAGTAGTAGAAGAGGTTGAGGACCCTGATAAAGAAATTTCACTTAGTGATGCAAAAAATATTAAATCAAGTTACAAAGTTGGTGATATAATATCTGAAGAAGTAACACCAAAGTCGTTTGGTAGGATAGCGGCACAAACTGCAAGACAGGTTGTTATGCAAAAACTAAGAGAAGCTGAAAGAGCAAACATTTCAAACGAATTAAATACAAAAGGTGACCAACTTGCTTCTGCAATTGTTCGTAGAATTGATGCAAAAAATGTTTATGTTGAGCTTGGTGGTATTGAAGTTGAAGGAGTACTTTCTGAGGCTGACCAGATACCGGGTGAAAAATTTACTCCAGGGGACACAGTAAAAGTGTACATCAAAAGGATTAGGGAAACTAATTACGGCTCACAAGTTCAGGTTTCAAGAACAAATGTTGGTTTTATAAAAAAGCTTTTCGAACTTGAAGTCCCTGAAATTGAAAATGGCGATATAGAGATAAAAAACATCGTGCGTCAACCAGGTGTGAGAACAAAAATTTCAGTTTCAAGTAAAGACCCAAGTGTTGACCCTGTTGGTGTTTGTGTTGGAAATCGTGGAACAAGAATTAATGCTATTCTTGATGAACTCAAGACTGAAAAGGTTGATATTATTCCTTGGTCAAGTGATGTGTTTGAATATATTGCATCTGCCTTGAGTCCTGCTGAAGTTGTAAGCGTAGAAATTAATGAAAGCGAAAAGAGTAGCAAGGTGATTGTTCCAGATAACAAACTTTCTCTTGCAATAGGAAAAGAAGGACTTAACGTTAGGCTTGCAGCAAAACTTACTGGTTGGAAAATTGATGTAAAGAGTGAATCAAAAGCAGAAAGTGAACAAAATAAGCCAGAAACAAATGTTGAAACAACTTTTGAACTTGGAAAAGAGGCTGATGATATTGATTTACTTGAGGAAATTAAAGAATTAGAATAGGAGAATAAATTGAAAACACCACTGAGAATGTGTATAGTTTGTAGAAAGCTTAAACCAAAGCAAGAACTTATTCGTCTTGTTAAAGTTGGTGACAAAGTAGTTGTTGATGAAAAGCAAAAAATGCAAGGAAGGGGCGTTTGGATTTCAAAAGATTTTGAAATTATTCAAAGACTTAAAAAAACTCGTGCGTTAAACCGAGCTTTTAAGTGTGAAGTTGGCGTTGAAGTATACGATCAGGTGGAAAAGTTATGCAGTCAAAATTAGGTTCGTATTTAGGACTTGCAAAAAGAGCCAATGCACTAGTGTACGGATATGACAACATCAAATCAGAAAAAAATGTGTGCTTGATTGTAATGTGTAAAGATGCAAACAGCAAGCTTAGGGAGCATATATATAACTTAGTGGAAAAGTTGAATTTGCCTATTCGTGTACTGAAGGAAAAGCAACTTGATGACATACTTTACACAACAAATTGCAAGGTGGTTGGGCTTATAAATAAAAATTTTTTAAAGCCGATTTTAGATAGTGAGGAGTAGAAATTTGGAGAATAAAAACAAAAACATTGTCAGTTTTGAAAATTTACGTTCTTTGTCTAATGTTAATAGCAAAGAACTTGTAAAAATGGATAAGGATATTAAAGAGCTTTTAGGTAAGCTTGAAAGTTTGAATAAAAATGTTAGGGAGCATATTAAACGAGCTTCTAGCGTTCCTAATGTAACAAAGACACAAAAAGAACCTGAAAAAGTTGAGAAAGAGGCAGATAAGGAAAAAACAGTAATAAAAGCTGTTCAGACAAACAAGCAAAGCTTTACTGGTTTTAGTTCAAATGCTTATAGTAGCGGAAATAGATATAATAGCTACAATAATGCAAATAGTAATTATCAAAGAAATAATAATTATCAAAAAAATGGTGGATTTAATAGGCAAAATCAAGATAACCAGCCTTGGAAAAACAAAAATCCACAACAAAAAACCAGTGGCTTTAATGGCAACGGACAAAATCGAGGGTTCAGTAGTAGTGCACGTGGTAATTTTAATAGCACAAACAAACCAAATTTCGAAAGAAAAACTGATTATGAACAAAAAAGACCTGCTTTTTCTCAAGCCAAAAAAGATTCTCCAATGTTTTCAAAACCAAGTTTTCCTCCAACACAAAAACGCGTTTTTGACAAAAAACGAGATAATGACAAGCGTAATCGTGATTTAGACCGAACAAACAACAAATCGCGTAAGGCAACAAGGCAAGGTCTTTTGGAAGAGTATTCCATCACTGAGAGGATTATGGGTAGTAGAAAAATTAAAACTAAAAAAGCTAAAGCTGAGGAAGTTGTTGTTTCCGCGCCTATCGACCACGCTGTTATTACCACTGAAACAAT
>DLKQ01000016.1:12022-31387 GCA_002477805.1 Christensenella sp. UBA7584
AAAACAACTTATGGTTCTTGGTATTGTTTCAAATCTTAATAGCAGTATTGATTTTACAACTGCTGAACTTGTCGCAAGTGAACTTGGTGTTGCTTTGGAACAAAAATTGGAAAAAAGTTTTGAAGAAAAACTAGCAGATGAATTTTCTACTTCTAGCGATGCTGAAAATAAAAATGTGGTTCCAAGACCACCGATAGTTGCTGTTTTGGGGCACGTCGACCACGGTAAAACCTCACTTCTTGACTACATTCGTCATTCTCATATTGCAAGCGGTGAAGCAGGTGGAATTACACAACATATTTCAGCTTACCAAATTGAAAAAGGCGATAAAAAAATTACTTTTATTGATACTCCTGGACACGAGGCTTTTAGTGCGATGCGTGAAAGGGGTGCAACTGTAACTGATATTGCTGTGCTAGTTGTTGCTGGAGATGATGGAATAAAACCTCAGACAGTTGAGGCTATTAACCATATAAAAAAAGCAAAAGTTCCTATGATTGTTGCTGTCAATAAAATGGATAAGCCAGAATTCAATATTGAAAAAGTTAAACAGCAATTAACCGAGTATGATATTGTTCCAGAAGAATGGGGTGGAGATACGATTATAGTTCCTATCTCGGCTTTAACTGGTGAAGGAGTTGACAAACTTATTGAAATGATTCTTCTTGTGGCTGATATGCAGGAACTTAAGTCAGACCCAACGGCGCACGCACAGGGTATGATAATTGAGTCTAAACTTGACAAGGGTAAGGGGCCGATAGCAACAATTATTATTCTAAATGGAACACTGAGCGTTGGTGACACTATTATATCTGGTGTTCACGCAGGAAAGGTTAGAGCGATAATTAGCGATAAAGGTGAAAATATCAAAAAGGCTGGGCCAAGTGTTCCTGTGTCAGTTCTGGGACTTGATGGTGTGCCAAATGTTGGTGATAACATTTACGCTGTTGATGAAAAAATGAGCAAGCAGGTTCTTGCTGAAAGAAAGAGAAAGGCACAAAATGAAAAGATAAATAGCAAAACAAGCTTCTCTATTGAAGAATTTTTGTCAAAATCTGCTGATAGCGAAAAGAAAGTGTTAAACATTATTGTTAAAGCTGATGTGCAAGGTTCGTTCGAAGCGTTGGTTGATGTTTTAAACAAGGTTCAAAACGAAGAAGTAAAAGTTGAGTGTATACACGGTGGTGTTGGAGCGATTAATGAAAATGATGTTTTGCTTGCAAAATCAGCAGATGCACTTTTAGTTGGTTTTAATGTAAAACCTGATAGCAAGGCACAAGGTTTGATTGAACAAAACAAATTAACACTATTTATGTCTAAAATAATTTATCAAATTTTAGAATATGTAGAAAGATTAATAAAATCAATGAGAAAACCTGTCTTTGAAGAAAAAATTATTGGTCACGCAGAAGTTATCAGAACATTTAAAATTAGTAGAATTGGAACCATTGCCGGCTGTGTTGTAAAAGATGGAAAAATCAGTAAAAACGCTAAAATTCGCTTATTCAGAGATAAAAACCTTCTTGTAGACACAAGTATAACAACTCTTCAAAAAGATAAAAATGATATAAAAGAAGTTGTTATGGGTATGGAATGTGGAATGAAATTAGAAGGTCACAATGATATTTTGGTTGGAGATACTATTGAGGCATATGTTATTGAGGAAATACAGCGAGATTAATATTAAATCTTGACAGGTGTATGGCTGTCAAGATTTTCTTGTTAAAATGGAGGAGATTATGAATAATAGAATTGATAGAATAAATTCAGAAGTAAGAAAAGCGATTTCAACTATTGTGGCAAATGAAATCAAAGACCCACGCGTTAATGTATTCATTACGATAACAAAAGTAGAAGTAAGTGCAGATTTGAGCCATTGTAAAGTTTTTGTATCATTACTTGGAAGCGAAGAAAACAATACACAAACCTTTAATATTTTAAAATCTAGTTCGTCTTATATCAGAAAAAGTTTGTCACAAAAACTCAATATGAGGATTACTCCTGAGATACACTTTTTTCTTGATACTAGTTGGGAAGAGGGTGAAAAAATGGACAAGTTAATTTCCAAGTTAAATATTCCAAAGGAGTAAAAAATGAAATTTACTGAAAGCTTTTTCCAAAGTCTAAAAAATGCTAAAAATATTGCTATTTTTACACATAAAAACAGCGACCACGATACAATTTGTTCAGCTGTAGCATTAAAAGAAATTTTAAACCAAAATGGAATAAATGTTACAATTTTTGTTGATAAAATCCCATCAGTTGGTATTTTGAAATTTGTTCAAAATGAGGCTTTTGAGATATCAAGTGAAAAGATTTTTGATGTTGGAATCTGTGTTGATTGTGCAGATATAAGAATGTTAAACGACGAAAATTTGAAAGTATTTCTAAGATGTGTAAATACTTTTGAAATTGATCACCATCAAGATAATTCAAAATTTGCAAATTTTTGTTATGTGAAGAATTCATCAAGTTGTTGCGAAGTAATATACACGCTTTTTAAAAAATATTTCAAGCTTGATGAGTACTTGGCAACGTTACTATATACTGGTATGTATATGGATTGTGGGTCCTTTAATTATACTTCGGCAAATTTTAAAACGCTAAAATGTGCCAGCGAACTTTTAAAATTTTGCCCAAGTGTAAATAAAAACTTTTTTATTTGTTTTGGTATAGCAGGACAAGAAAATTTTGAAATTACAAAAAGGGCGTACAATTCAGTAAGGTTTTTTGAGGGCGGGAAAATTGCTGTTTCAGTTCTAAGGAAAAGCGATTTTGAAGAAGTTGGCTGTAAAAGAGAGGAAGGAAAATTTATTGTAACTTATCTTCAAAATATAAAAGGTGTACAAATTGCTATTAGTATAAGTGAGGACAAAGCTAACGAGTGGAGAATAAGTTTAAGAACTTCGTCTGATGAAATAGATGTTTCCAATGTTGCACATAGGTTTAATGGTGGCGGACATAAAAAGGCTTCAGGGCTAACCCTCAAAGGAGAACTTGACAAAGCATTAAATGCACTAATTTGTGAATGTAAAAAGGAAATGAAAAAATAATGAATGGGTTTTTTAATATAAACAAACCTTTTGGTATTAGTTCGGCAAAAGTAGTTTGGCAAATTAAAAAAAAGTTTAATTTGAAAGCAAAAATTGGACATATGGGAACACTAGATCCTTTTGCTACAGGTGTTTTGGTTGTTGGTATTGGAAAAGCGAATCGACTTTTTAATGCTATGCTAAAAAAAAGAAAGACATATGTTGCAGTTTTTGAATTTGGTTACCAGACAGATACTTTGGATCTTGAAAGTGAAAATATTGTGAAAAGGTCGGAAGTTATTCCAAAAATAGCAGATATATTAAAAGTAATTCCAACTTTTGTAGGAAAAAGCTCACAAGTAGCACCTGACTTTTCTGCAAAAAAAGTAAATGGAACGAGAGCTTATATGTTAGCGAGAAGTGGAGAAATTGCTGATATAAAGCCTCACAACATTGAGATTTTTAGACTTGATTTATTAGGTCAAGTTAGTGAAACTGCGTTCAAGTTTGAAATTGAATGTAGTGCTGGTACTTATATCCGAAGTTTGGGTAGAGATTTATCTGAAAAACTTGGTACAGTAGGAACTATGATAAAACTCGAAAGAACAAAATGTGGAGAATTTGATATCGCAAATAGTCAAACTGTTGAAAATTTGGAGTGGTCTGATTTGGTGGGGTGTGATTTAGTTATTCCACATCTAAATAAGCTGGAATTAAATATTACGCAAATACAGAAGATAAAAAATGGACAAAAGTTACAAATTGAAAGTAGTGATGGAATTTTTAAGGTTTTTGATGGTGATACAATAATTGGTCTAGCGAAAGTTGAAAATGGATTTGTTACTATGCCAACGTGGCTTGTTTAAAATGGGGGTGTGAAATTGGTTAGATTTGGTCCATCAGGAAATGGAGAACTTTTTTATAATCTTGGCTTTAAAGATAGTGAACAAGCACCAGAGTGGTTAAGGTCTCTTGGTCTTTCTGCGTACGAATATAGTTTTTCGCTTGGAAGATTTATTACCAAAGAGAAGGCTGAGAAAATAGCACAAAAAGCAAAAGAAAATGATATTCAGCTTAGTGTGCACGCACCTTACTATATAAACTTTGCAAATAATAGTGAAAAATCTAAAGAAAGCAATGTTAAGTATTTAACTAATAGTCTTGTCGGTGCAAAAAATCTTGGAGCAATAACCTGTGTTGTGCATATAGGTTCGCAAATGAAATTTTCAAGGCAAGAGGCTTTTTTAAATGTTGAAAAAAGTTTGAAAGAGTTTCTTGATAATCATTATACAGATGAGTTGCAATCTGTAAGAATAGCTCCTGAAACTATGGGGAAATTTTCTTACATCGGAACAGTAGATGAAGTACTTGAGATTGCCAGTTGGCACAAAAATATTATTCCGTGTTTCGATATGGGACATATAAATTGCATTACTCAAGGTGCACTAAAAACAAAAGATGACTTTAAAAGGATATTTGACAAGTGTATAGACAAACTTGGTTTTGATAAAACGAATCATTGTCACATTCATTTTTCTAAAATTAAATATGGCGAAAAAGGTGAAATAGCTCATCTCACATTTGAAGATGAAGTTTATGGGCCAAATTTTCAGCCATTTCTAGAATGTATAAAAGAAATGAAGTTAAACCCTGTAGTAATAAGTGAATCAAAAGGCACTCAGGCCGAAGATTCAAAAACAATGTCTGAATATTATAAGAATTTATAAAGAGTACCAAAGTGGTATTCTTTTTTTGTTTTAGGTAGACACTAGCTGTTCTAAAATAAATTTCAAAAACATACATTAAAATAAAAAAATTAAGTGAGAATTAAAATGTTTAATGAAATTTTACCAAGTAGAGTGAATAGAGCATTGGATTTTTTACATACAAAGGGTTTGAGAGAAATAAGGATTAGAGTTGGACAACCTATTGTGATAGATTTTGGTTCTATATTCTTTTTGGGCGAAAATGGACTTACAGATGACAAGGAAAAGGCATTGATTTTGAATCGAAATGAAATTGAGGATATAGTTTTTAAAGCATCACAGTGTTCAATTTATGCACACAATGAGGAATTAAAACTTGGCTATTTGACTCTTTCTGGTGGTGCAAGGGTTGGAATTTGTGGGGAACTTGTTATTGAAAACAACCATATAAAAACACTTAAAAATTTTTCATCGATTAATATTCGTATTCCTCACCAAGTGAAAAATTGTAGCTTAAAAGTTTTATCAAGTATCTATGATAATAATGGAATTTTTAACACCCTAATCATTGCTCCACCGGGGTGTGGTAAAACAACTTTTCTGAGGGATTTGTGTTATCAACTATCATCAAGGTTTATTGCAAAAAATCTGCTTATTGTTGATGAAAGAGGTGAGATAGCAAGTTGTCAGAGTGGTGAGCCACAAATGGATATTGGAATTACAACAGACGTCTATACAAATTGCTCAAAAAAGTTTGCACTAGAAAATGGGATTAGAACGCTTACCCCAGATGTTATAGCAATGGACGAACTCGCAAAGCCTGAAGATATTGAGGCACTTAATTATGCAATAGGCGCTGGTGTGAAAATTATTGCGACAGCCCATTCTACTGGTATAAATGATATTCAAAAAAAACCATATTTTACAGAGCTTTTGAAAAATAAAGTTTTTGAAAGAATTGTTGTTCTCTCAGACAAGGACGGAGTTGGTACTTTTGAAGGAGTCTTTACGGAAAATTTTGTTTGCATAAAATAGGAGGAGGTAAAAGATGAAGTTTATTTTGGCTCTGGTTATTTTTGGGTGTATTTTATACTTTGGCTGGTTTTTATATGAAAAAACACGAAAAAAGCTTGTTTTTTATAATAATTTTTTGCAATTTTGTAATTTATTAGAAACTGAAATCGGATTTTTCCAAAATAATATAGAAGAGATTTTACACAAAAATAATTACAAAAAAGAATTTTCGGAAGTTGTTGAAAACTTTTCTAAAAGCAAAAATTTGCTTGAGTGGAAAAATAGTCAAAGCGTTTTAACACAAACTGAAGCTGAAGAAGTGGAATTATTTTTTAGTAAACTTGGAAAGTTGGATAGCACATCTCAGACAAATGAAGTAAAAAGTTACAAGAAATTTTTAGATAGCAAAATAGAAGATACAAAAAAAGTAAATCTCAAAAATGGAAAGTTGACTTTTAATCTTAGTATTATGCTTGGACTCTTGGTTTTTATAATAATTATATAGAGAGGTTGTAATGGATGTTGAAATAATTTTAAAAATTGCGGGAATCGGAATTCTTGTTGCTGTTGTTGCTCAAGTTTTAAAGCAAGCTGGCAAAGAGGAAATTTCGACTTTGGTTACATTATCTGGTCTTATTATTGTTCTTGTAATGGTTGTAAATATGATTAGTGAACTTTTTAGTACAGTGGGCAATTTGTTCTATTTGTTTTGATATAAATGGAGGGGGTGAGCTATGGACGAGATTTTCAAGATAATTGGAGTTGGTCTTGTTACAACAATTTGTATTTTAATTGTCAAGCCTTCAAAACCAGACATTGCAATGATTGTTGGTGTTGCTGGTAGTATTGTTGTATTCTTTTACATAGTCGACTTGCTCGAAAAAGTTTTCGGACTTTTTGATTATATTATGCAGGCAACAAATTTAAACTCAGAACTTTTCACTCTTTTAATCAAGATTGTTGGGGTTGGCTATATAACAGAATTTAGTGCACATATTTGTGGAGATAGTGGCAATAGTGCAATGGCGAGCAAAATTTTACTTGCTGGTAAACTTGTAATATTTGTTATGGCAATTCCTATCATAACCTCTTTAATAGAGTTAATTGTGAGTATTATGCCGTGATGAGAAAAAAGGTATTTTTATTTTTAGTTTTTTTAATTATATCTATTGTTTGTTTGGGTGGAAGTTATTATGTTGTAGAAGCAGAAACAGGAGATTCTCAAACTGAAGATGAAATTGAAAAAGAACTTGAGGACACAATTTCAGGACAACTTGAAAGTGTTGATTTTAGTGGGTTACAAGAAATTTTAGATAATTTATCCAAAGATGGCGTTGGATTGTTTGGCTCGACAAGTTTTTGGGATAAAATCACGAGAATGCTAAACGGAGAATTTACCCAAGACTATGGTTCATTTTTTCAAAGTGTGTTAAGTGTTTTTTTTGAAGAAATTATAGGCTTTATTCCACTTTTGGCTACAATTGCCAGTGTGACAATTCTCTGCTCCATTATCGGCAATTTGCGAGGCAAGGAAAACGAAAATAGTGTTGGACAAGTTGTTGATTTCGTTTGTTTTGGTGCTGTTGTGGTTTTGATAAGTACTGTTTTTGTTGGATTTTTGCAATCAGCCACAGGGCTTATGGAATCAATGCAAAATCAGATGAATATAATTTTCCCAATACTGCTTACTTTTCTAGCTGGAGTGGGTGGGACGGTATCAGTTGGAATTTTTCAGCCAGCAGTAGCTATTTTGTCTACAGTTATCGTTCAAGTATTTATGAATATAATTGTGCCACTTTTTGTTTTTCAATTTGTTTTTATTGTTGTGAATAATTTTTCTCCATCAGTAAAACTTAACAAATTTATTTCATTTATCTCAAGTATTTTTAAGTGGGTGGCTGGAGTTTGTTTCAGTATATTTTTGGGGGTACTTGCTGTTCAAGGAGTTGTTGCGGGAAGTTTTGATAATGTAAGTATTAGAGCTGCCAAGTTTGCAATAAAAAGCTATGTTCCGGTTTTGGGTGGGTACTTGTCTGATGGGTTTAATGTTGTTATGGCAAGTAGTGTATTAATCAAAAATGTTGTTGGTGTTGCTGGAATTGCTCTTCTTTTTGCATCTATTCTTTGCCCAGTTGTGCAAATTGTAGCGTGTTCGCTTCTTCTGAAATTTACTTCTGCAATTTTAGAACCTGTCACGCAAACTAGTAAAGTTCCCGAGTTTTTATATCAAGTGTCAAAACTTTTAAATCTCTTAGTAATGATGATTCTTGGTGTTGCGTTTATGTATGTGATTGTAATCGGTCTTATTCTATGTACTGCAAATATTTTTTAGTGGAGGTTGTCTGTGAGCGATATTTCGGTTTATTTACTGAGTATTGTTGGAGTTGTTGTCCTTTCGGTTATATTGGATCTTGTTCTTCCAGGTGGGCAAATTAGTAAATATATAAAGGGAATTATGTCTGTTGTGATTGTGTTTGTTATTGCGAGTCCGCTTCCTGGAATAGTTAAAAATGGGTTGAGTTTTAGTTATACATTCAATGAAACAACTGTGAGTAGTAATTATGCTGAGACGATAAAAACACAAAATATTTTAATGGCTAAAAAAATGCTTGAACTAGAACTGGAGAAAGAAGGATTTGCGGGTACTAAGCTTGAAATTTGGGGCGATATGGAAAATGGAAAGTTGAAAATTTCGCATATTTTTGTCGATTTACAAAATTTAGTTCTAACCACTAAAGATGAACATATAAATAAGTATGAGGCAATTAAAAACTTACTTGTAAAGAAAACAGGAATAAAACAGGAACAGGTGATAATTGATGGGTGAGTTTCTTAAAAAATTTAAGTGGTTTCAAAAATTAAAAAATGTAAAACATATCGAAATCATTTTGGTTGTTGTCTTGGCTTGTTTAGTGTTATTAATTTGGTTTTCCGATTTTGGAGGTTCTAAGAAGTCTACAAGTGTTGAAAAGGTATCAAGTATAAATTCAACAGAAAGGTATGCTGAGTTACTTGAAAGTCGCTTGGAGTCAGCACTAAGTAAGATAAGTGGAGCTGGGAATGTAAAGGTTATGATTACTTTTGATGGGGTTACAGAACTTGTACTCGCTAGCACAAAAGATGAAAAAATAAACTCGACAAGCAATTCTTCACAAAATGGAACAACAAACAAAACGGAAAACAAAACTGTCAGTACTGAACCTGTTTTAATCACTGAAAATGGTTCAACAAATCCAATTGTCTTAATGGAAATTTTACCAGATATTAAGGGGGTGATTGTTGTTGCACAAGGAGCGGATAATATAAGAGTTAAACTAGATTTGTTAAAGGCTGTTCAAGCGCTACTTAGTGTTCAATCTAGTCAGGTGGAAATCTTTACTGGTAATTAATTAAAAAGGAGAGTTAAAAATGGTTACAAAGAAAAAGAAAATTATTATTTTAAGTACAATGGTTGCCCTTTTGGTATTAACAGGGTTTTTGAATCTAACACTAAACAAACAAGCGGTATCAACAACAAACGGAAATGTGGTTTCAAGTGCAAGCTTTTTTGAGACATATAGAATGGATAGAGATTCTGCTCGCGAACAACAAACGCTATATTACAAAGCTATTCTTGAAAGTGCAAACGCAACAGAAAGTGCAAGAAACGAAGCTCAAGATAGTCTAAAAACTCTTGCTGGAAATAAAGAAAAAGAACTTGTGCTTGAGGGATATATTTTAGCTAAAGGCTTTGAAGATGTTGTTGTTTCATTTACTGAGAATTATGTAAATGTAATGGTAAAGGCTAAGGAATTGACTGAAGCAGAAGTTGCTCAGATTGTAGAAGTAGTTCAAGTGCAAACAAAAAAATCTATTGATAATATCAAAATTATTCCCGTTGAATAGTTGCACCTTGTAAAAAAATATGCTATACTCTAATTATATGTGGGGGAAGCATTATGAGATTAAAAGATGAAGAAACAAGTAAAGGGTTGGTAACTTACAATAAAAATATTATTTTGTCTATTGTAAGTCTTGCTGCAAAAGAAATAAGCGGTGTTGCTTCGCTTTGTCCAAATTTTGGCGGTGGATTTTTGAAAAGGATTTTTTCAAACAATTACTGTGAGGGTGTGAGACTTTCTCATACAAAAGATGGTTTAGTTATTGATGTTTTTATAAATATTTATGCAGACTTTAATGTTTCAGATGTTGCTTTTCGCGTTCAAGAAAACATTAAAAGCGGTATAACTTCAATGATGAATATGCATATCCATTCTATAAACGTGCAAGTTATGGGAGTTAAATTTGTAGATAAAAAATAATTTTAAACCCTCTTTAATAAGTAAGAGGGTTTTTTGTGTTGGGGGGAAAATGGAAAATCACGAATTACATAAAACATTTGCAAGAGAAAAGCTTTTTCAGCTTATTTTTTCAGAATTATTTGATGCTAAAAATGAAAATTGGGAAAACACTTTTAAAGCGATTTGTGAAGACTCTGATGTGAATGTGCAGCGTAAAACAATGACTGATAGTGACAAATACTATATAGAATCAACATTTAAAAAGATTTTAGAAAAAAAGGATCAGTTGGTAGGAGTTTTAAATAATTCAATAAGTGGTTATAGTTTTGAAAAATTGTATGCAAACGAAAAAGCTATTCTACTCATTGCCGTATATGAGCTAACTAATACTGATATTCCAAGCAAGGTAGTGATAAACGAAGCTGTTGAACTTGCAAAAAAATTTGGTGGGTTAAAAAGTTATAGTTTTGTAAATGGAGTTTTGTCTGGAGTTGTTAAAAAGATAAATGAGTGAAAATACAATAAGTGTAACTCAGTTTTCGCAGTATATAAGGCAAATATTTTGTAGCGAGGAGCTATTACATAATATTTCAATATATGGCGAAATTTCCGGGTTATCCATTTCACGTGGTACTGCATACTTTAATTTAAAAGATGATAATTCCCTTCTTCAGTGTGTGCGTTTTAATATTGATGAACTTGGTTTGTCTTTGAAAGATGGTGATATGGTTGTAGTCTGTGGGTCACCTAATTACTATATAAAAGGTGGCAAGTTTTCTTTTGTAGTGAGCACTATTGAACCTTATGGACTTGGGCTTCTTTTTCAAAGATTTCTTGAACTTAAAAATAAATTAGAGGCGGAAGGCTTGTTTGATATATCACGGAAAAAACCACAGCCCAAATTTATTAACAGGGTTGGAGTTGTAACCTCAGCGTCGGGTGCGGTTATTCAAGATATAATTAATGTTACAAAAAGGCGTAATCCACTAATTGATATTGTTCTATATCCAGTAAAAGTACAAGGTATTGGTGCTGAATTTTCCATTTGTCAAGGAATTAAGGAATTAAATCAAACTAATGTTGATGTTATTATTGTCGCACGAGGCGGTGGTTCGCTAGAAGATTTAAGTGCGTTTAATACCGAAATGGTAGCAAGGGCTGTTGCTGATTCTTCAAAAATGATTATCAGTGCTGTTGGGCACGAGACAGATTTTACTATATGTGATTTTGTGAGTGATTTGCGAGCGCCAACGCCATCGGCTGCAGCTGAAATTGTTTCAAAAGATTTAGATGTGCTATTGACTCGTTTGAACAATGCTTCAAAAAAAGTTTGTAATTATGCGAAAGAGTTTGTAAATAGGAAAGAAAGAGAAATCATGGAGAAACTATATGACATTAAAAGTATTTATTCCACTTTTACGCAAGAACAATTTTCTAAATTTAGAGAAATTAATATTAGATTATGTCATTTATCAAAAAATTTGTTTACTGAGAAATTCCAAAAATTAGAAATGATATTAAACAAAATAAAGCTAAAGAATCCAATTGAAATCCTTCAAATGGGGTATGCGTTTTTGGAATATGGTGATAAAAAAATTGTTAGTACACAAGAAGTTAAAGTAGGGCAGGTTATTACAACTAAGCTAAAAGATGGAAGTATTACAAGTAAAATAGAAAGTATAAAGGAGAAAAAATGATGACATTTGAAGAGCGGATCGAGAGACTTGAGTGTATTTTGCAGACTTTAGAAGATGGAAATGCATCACTTGATGAGGTTACTAAATTGTTTGAAGAAGGGGTAAAAATCTCTAAGAGTTGCTATGATATGCTTGAAAGTAGTAAAGGTAAAATCACTATATTAACCGAAGAATTACAAAAAATGGTTGAAAAACCTTTTGAAGTGTCAAAATAAAAGTTTTCTTTTAGTTTGGCATTTTTTTATCGATGCTCATTTTTGGTATACTAAAAGCATATACTAAACTATGAAGAAAGAGGAGTTAAAACCAGAAGATGGAAAGGTAGAAGCACTTTCAAAAAATAAAAAAACTTCAAGCCCGAAAATGTGGTATTTTGAACTTTTTACGGCTTCACTTGCTTTATGTTTTCTGTTTGCGATAATATCTCAACTTATGCTTTTGCACGCGAATTTGGCAATGGCACTTTTTTTGATTTTACTTCTCATTGCTGTAAGTGTGCTTTTTGATATAGTTGGTGTTGCTGTTGCTGCTAGTCATATAAAGCCATTTCTTGAACTTAAAAGTAAGGGATACAAAAAAGGTGTGGATAGAGCAATAAAACTTGTAAAAAACGCGGATAGGGTTTCTTCTATTTGCACTGATGTTGTAGGTGATATTTGTAGTATTCTAAGTGGGGCTGGCGGTGTTGCAATTTCTATTATATTAGTGAAAGAGTTTCCTGGGTGGAATAACGCTATTCTTTCAACTTTAATTAGTTCATTAATTGCTGCATTAACAGTTCTTGGTAAAGCGTTAGGAAAATCGTATGCGCTAAATGATTCCACAAAAGTTCTAGTTGCTGTTGGGAGATTTTTAGATTTATTTTTATTCAAAAAAAGAAAAAAGTAGAATGTATTTTTGCATAATTATAAATTTCTCTATAAAAAAATGTCTAAAAATGAGCCTTTTAAAATGTATAAATATTTTGAATAAATATGCAAAAAACTATTGCATATTTATAAAATTTGATGTATACTTATTATACTAACATTGAACAATAATTAATAATTATGCAAAGGGAGAAAATTTAATGGCAAGGTCTGCTAGGCAATCAAAAATTATAGAAATTATTTCTGCTAACGAGGTGGAGACGCAAGAAGAGTTGGTTTCTGCGTTATGTCTTGCTGGATTTGATGTTACACAAGCAACTATATCAAGAGATATAAAAGAACTTGGCTTGATTAAAATTGCTGGAGAGAGGAAGAAATATAGATATTCTTTTGTTGGTAATGATGATAAAGTTGGAACAAACAAGGCGCTAAATATTTTTAAGCAGGCTGTGTTTTCTGTAAAGTATGCTTCCAATTTGGTTGTACTAAAAACTCTTAGAGGAACAAGTAGTGCTGTTGCAAATTTTATTGATAGGCTTTCAATAGAACATACCCTAGGGTGTGTTTATGGTGATGATACGGTAATGCTCATTGCTGAGAATTCTGATTTTGCACAAAAAATTTGTAATAGATTAACTCTAATGTTGGCTGATTAAAAGTAACTATTGAAAAGTAGTTGCTTTTTTTGTTCATATGTTCTATAATATGTTTGACTGAATATTGAGGTGGTTAAAATGATTTCAAAACTTCATATAAAAAATTTTGCTCTTATTGAAGATGCTCAATTAAGTTTTTCGGACAAGCTGGTGGTGCTAAGCGGAGAAACTGGTTCTGGTAAATCAATTTTATTAAATGCGATAAGTTTTTTGCTTGGAGAGCGCTCTGATAAAGCTTTTATAAGAGAAGGTTGTCAATATGCTTTTGTTAATGCTGTTTTTGAAAATATTTCTGAGAACGTAACAACTGAGTGTAAATCTTTTGGGGTTGAAGGGGTTGAGAGTCTTATAATATCTAGGAAACTAACAAAAGAAGGTAAAAGTGAAATTAGGGTTAATGGGCAACTTTTTAATTTGACTATGTTGCGAAGAATTACTACAAAATTGGTTGATATGTATGGTCAAAATCAAAATCAAATTTTGCTTGATGAAAATTCTCATTTAAAATTTGTTGATGACTATTGTAAAATTGAAGAACTTCAAACTTTGAAGCAGATTTGTTCACAAATAAAGACTATTGATGCACAATTGGGAAAATTTGGTGGTGATGAATTATCAAGAATGAGGGAAAAGGGTATTTTAGAGTTTGAACAAGCTGAAATTGATAATGCCTGTTTAAAGTTGGGTGAAGATGATGATTTGGAAAATAAAAAGAAGAAGTTTGACAACATCAAAAAATTATCTGAAAGTGTCGCGGGTGCACTAAGCTTCTTAGATGAAAATGAATATGGCTTTTCCGTTTCTAGTTGTCTTTATAATTCAAACAAGTGTATTGACAGTGTGTCAGAGATTGACGAAAATCTTGCTCGACTTAGTGAAAGAATGGTTACTGCAAAAATTGAAATTGATGACATAAAGGACACATTGGCGAGTATTTTAGATGGGTATGAATTTAGTGAAAATGAATATATGAATTTGGAAAATAGAATTGAACAGTTAAAAAATATAAAAAGAAAATATGGTGGTTCTATTGAAAATGCTTTAGATTATTACAAAAATTTGTGTGAAAAACTGGAATTTTTGTGTAACAGCCAAGAGAAAATTGATGAACTTACAACCCTTAGGGCTGGATTGGTTGAGAGCGGTAGGAAGATTGCTGAAGTTATTTCAGAAAAGAGAAAGCAAAATGCTGAAAAAATAGAAAAAGCTATTTTGTGTGAACTTAAAGATTTAAATATGGGTAATTCAACTTTTAAAATTAATTTTGATAAAAAAGAAAATTTTACAGAAAATGGATTTGATGAAGTGAAATTTATGTTTTCAGCAAATATTGGAGAGAGTTTAAAACCATTAGCAAAAATAATTTCTGGTGGTGAAATGTCTAGATTTATGTTGGCATTTAAGGTTGTTATGAAAAATACTAAAGATGTTCAAACAATGATTTTTGATGAAATAGATAGTGGTGTAAGTGGTCAAGTTGGATTTGCTATGTCATATAAACTATATCAGGTCTCAAAATTTGCCCAAGTGTTTGTTGTTACTCATCTTGCAAATGTTGCTGCAATGGCAGATCAGCATTTTAAAATTTCGAAAGAAGCTGTAAACGGTCGAACAGTGAGTAGAATAGATTTGCTTGATGAAAAAGGAGAACTTCAGGAGATAGCTAGAATGGCTGGTAGCACTGAAGCTAAAAACTCAATTGAATTTGCTAAAGAATTAAAACTTCAAGCAACAACGAAGAAAGGTGTGAAAATTTACTAAAATTTCCTTACATACTTTTATAATATTTTAAAAAACTATATTCTAAGGAGTATATTTTTTTATGTTTGCAAAAAAAGTAAAGATATTTTTAATCTGCTGTGCTGTGATTGTTTGTAATTTTTACTTCACGCCAATAACGGAAAATGGTGTATTTACTTCTTCGAATTTAATGGCTTTGCCACAAAAAGTTTTTCTTGGCGGTGATGTTGTTGGTTTTGAATATCAAAGTGTTGGTGTGCTTGTTACATCAAATGAAAAAAATTTAGTGAAGAAAAATCGAATTCAGGCTGGCGATATTATTATTAAAATAAACGATTTAGACGTAAATACTGCAGAAGAGATAAGTACTGCTTTAAATGGTGACAATGCGGGCGAAGATGTAAAGTTGACACTTATACGTGATGATAAAAAAATGGTATTAGATTTTACTCCAACATTTGATATTTTTGCAAACGAATATAAGTTAGGGGTTTGGGTAAAAGATACTGTGAGTGGAATAGGTACTGTTACATACATAACACACGATAACAAATTTGGTGCTTTAGGACATCCAATTTCTGATAGCTCTACTGGTAAAAATCTAAGTGTGAAAACGGGAAAAGTTTATAATTGTAATATCTTAGGAATTAACAGAGGAGGGCGAGGTGTTCCAGGTGAGCTTAGGGGTGTAATTTCTAAAAGAAATGTTATAGGTGCTGTAAAAAAAGTGAATGAGTTTGGTGTGTATGGAAATGTTGATAGTAATTTTGTGTCAGATAAAAAACTCATTGATATTGGTGGAAGAAAAGTAGCAAAGCCAGGAAAGGCTGTAATTTATTCATCTATAGATGGAAAAAATATTAAGCCTTATAATATTCAAATAATTAAAACAAATTATCAATCGGTCTCTGATGAAAAAAGTTTGGTGTTTAAAATAACTGATAAGGAATTGATAGAAAAAACCGGTGGGATACTTCAAGGAATGAGTGGAAGTCCTATCGTTCAAAATGGTAAATTGATTGGTGCGGTTACTCACGTTTTTTTAAATGATTCAACAAAAGGATTTGGTCTGTACATTGATTGGATGATGTAAGAAAACTTTTTTAAAATATATAAACAATTTTGTAAATAATTTGTTTTTTGTACTTAGTTTAAAGTATATTGAATATTGCAAATTTTTCGTAAAATTGAAAAAAATTGCTTTTTATATATTAAAATCACGCTTTTTTCATTTTTTATTTATATATTTTTTACACTTTATAATATTTTATATATAAATATAGGGGTGAAATTTAAATTAAAAATTTTTTAAAATATTTTAAAAAAATGCTTGACTTTTTAAAAAATGATGTGATATAATGCGAGTAATAAAATAAAAAGTAAGGAGGTGAAGGGGGATGAATGCTGTTTATTTTTTCGATGAAAATGGCAACATTGATTACAACTTAAAATCGTATTTAAATTCCTTTGGTGTTGAACTTGATTATGAAACAAGACTTTCAAATTTTTTAACAAAGGTGGTTGTTTTAAAACCTGGTATTGTTTTTATTGATCCAAATTTGCCAAGTTTAAAATTTTTTATAGAGGGGCTTTTTCATAAAAACTCACCATTTTATGTTCCTCTTGTAATTTGTTTGCAAGATGATAAAAAAGATACAATTAGGATTGATTTGGAAAATTTCCTTTCATTAAAAATGAGTGACAAAGCAAAAGTATTGCCAGAATTATTTGAAATGGCAGAAATTAAAAGGAAGAATTATATGCAAAAAGTATTATATCCATTTACAAAGTTTGATGATGTGACAAACATACTTTTAAAGGTCGGTTTTGCTATAAAGAATAGAGGAACAATTTATCTAAAAGATTGTATCACAACTTATCTAAATGATATAGGTAAATTTAGTTATTCAGTTGGTAAGGTGTTTCCAACAATTGCCTCACAACACGCAACCAATATTGCAAATATTGAAAGATGTATTAGGATTACGATTGACAACGTTTGGAAAAATATAGACACAGAAAAAGTTGGTCAACTTTTAGAAACCGACCCAATCTTTTTTGAGCACAAGCCAACAGTTCGTGAAATAATAGTTTATATTGGAGAACTAGTTTTGGCAAAAGCAAAAGAAAGTCTTTTTCAACGAGAAATAAATCTAGACAAATATAAAATGCTTGGTATAAAAGATTAACATTTTACATATTTTGTAGTATGTATAAAGGTCGCAAATTTTCAAGACAAAGTGCAATGTTCAAAATTTCAATTTGTGAACATTTTGCAAAATATAAATGGTTTTACCTGATATTAGGTTCGGTCTGTTTGGCGGGACTTATTATTGGGTTTTTTGTTGGTTTTAACAGAGCTGAAAATTTAAAACTTGATGATTTGCCAGACTCTGTTTTACTTTCTTATATAAATAAAGAAATTGCAAACACTTCAGTTTTCTTTTCAAGAGTTTTTTCCTTTCTGGGAATTTTGATTTTGGTTTGGGTTACAAACTGTAAACCATTTTTATGTTTTATAACATTTATTACAATTTTATATAGAGCTTTTTTAATCGGTATAAATTGTTCAATTTTAATTATCCTTTACCAAGTTGGTGGGGTAATAAATGTTGTGTTAATTTTTCTTCCTGTTCATCTAATTGTGCTTTTTGCACTGCTTGTTTGGTCATCAATATGTTTGTATAGCAATTTTGCGAATAAAAACCTTGGATATAATATTTTAAGTGTTGACTTTATTAGATGTAAGAAAACTACTTTCTTGATTGTGGTTATTATTGCAGTTTGTGCATATGCCTTGGAAACAATCCTTTTACCTTATTTAACTTCGGCTGTTTTTATTGGTGTAAATTAGTTTTTATACATAAAAGCTAAAAAAAGGCAAATCATAAATGCAAAGGAGAAAAATTATGTCACTAAAAAAATGTAAGTATGTATGCTTTTTTGCCTTTGTCTGTATGCTTAGTTTGATTTTTATTGAGCCAGTAGTCTCTGTTTCGGCGTTTGAAAATCTAACGCCAAATTCGAAATCATCAATTCTTGTTGAGTATGGTACTGGAGAAATCTTAGCTGAAAATAATTCAACTGAAAAAATGCCAATAGCCAGCGTTACAAAACTTATGACGATTTTACTTACACTTGAAAGTATTAAAAATGGAAAACTTGACTTGGAGCAAAGTGTTATAGCAAGTGAAAATTCTGCTGGTATGGGTGGCTCGCAAGTTTTTATTGACGCCAATGCGGAGTATGAGGTAAAAAACTTACTTAAGGCAGTAATTGTGGCTTCTGCAAATGATGCCTCAGTCTGTCTTGCTGAAACAATTGCTGGGAGTGAGGAAAACTTTGTTCAACTTATGAACAAAAAAGCTGGTGAACTTGGACTTGAAAACACTAATTATCAAAACTGTACAGGTTTGCCAGCACCATCGCAGTATTCTTGTGCAAAAGATGTTGCAACAATAATGAAAGAACTTGTAAAATATCCACTTTATTTTGAAATTAGCGGAATTTGGATGGAAGATTTTGAGCATCCTAGTGGTCGAGTTACAGGAATGGCAAACACAAACAAACTCATTAAATTTTATAATGGGTGTGATGCTGGGAAAACTGGTTCTACAAACGAGGCTGGGTTCTGTCTGGCTAGCACAGCAAAGAGGGCTGATATGAGGCTGATTTCAGTTGTGCTTGGGGCAAAAACTAGTAAAGAGCGATTTGCTGATGCTTCGAATTTATTAAATTGGGGTTTTAATAATTATCAAAGCGTGAAAGTTGTGGATAAAACTACTAATTTAGCGGAAAATATAAATTTACAAAAAGCAAAAGAGAACAACCTGGTTTTAAATGCTGAAGAAGATTTTTACGCAATTTCAAAGAAAGGTGAGAGTTCACAATTCGAGGTGAATATGGAAATTCCAGAAAAACTCAATGCTCCATTAAAGGCGGGTGATGTTGTTGGAAAACTCTTAATCACAAAAAATGGAGAGGTTAAAAAGGAAATTGCAGTTGTTGTATGTCAAGATGTTCAAGCTTTGGGATTCTTTGGAACATTTAAAAATATTTTAAGCAAATGGAATTTGTAAAAACTAAATGTAATTTGCTATTTAAGTTAGGAAGGAATGATTCCTTCCTAATTTTTATTGATAGGTATTATAATTAACAGTTAGTGTGGTTTGTTTTATTAGCTCAGCTAAAACAAAGATTTTTGGTAAAATTTGTGATTTAGTATCGTAGCAAGACTATATGAATAATAAAATATGTTTATGTTTCTATATATAATACAAATAAAAAAGTTGAGTTTTTAAAAAAGTAAATTTCAGCCTAATAAAAAACTGAGTAAAACCAAGGAAAATATTTTTTGAAAAATACGCTTCA
>DLKQ01000028.1 GCA_002477805.1 Christensenella sp. UBA7584
TTTTACTTAGATACTCCAGCAAAACTCATAAGCAGTTGGTTGGGGCACGAAACGGTGGAACTAACACAGAATATTTATACCCATATTGATAGAACAATAACAAGAGATGACATTCTTAAATTATATAATAATTTATATTATAAAATTTGACACCACTTTGACACCACTTTTTAGCTAAAAATAACTAATTTTTTATAGCTTTAAAAAATAAAAAAGAGTTCCAGCAAATTCGCTGAAACCCTTTATTTTAGGCCATTTCCACTTGGTGCTGAAGGAGGGACTCGAACCCTCATGAAGTTGCCCCCGCAAGATTTTGAGTTTTAGAATAGGGCCTAAAATAGGTGATTTTAGGTAACCTTACACCACTTATACACCATTTTTACAGAAAAACATAAGTTTCATTCAAAAAACTATTGCATTATTTGTTATAATAGTATATACTATTAGTAGAAATTCAATTAGTCATTAAGTTGACCTCTTGTGGTAACACAGCGCGGGCATTGAATTTCTTTTTTTTATTTAAACTTTTTATTATATTTTACTATTTTGCGTCTAAGTTCTTTAGGCGCTTTTCCTTTCTTTTCGCCAAATTGATTTTCAGACTGCCAAAAGGGAGGGCTAATTCTCTTATGGCGAATATTATTAGGCAAATGAGGCTCCAAATCTAAACATTCAACACCATTAACAAATTGAGAATGTGTTTTTGTATTTGCCTTGTATTTGTGCCCTTTTCGAGCTGTAATTATTGCATCGTGTGGATACCCAAATCGATTTAAGTGTTCGGGGTTTAAATCTTTTCTAATTTCGTTTTTTCGTAAATATTTATTACTCACGTTTTCTCCTTTTACGTTATATAACATATCGTGCTTTTTTCTGTTTCTTTTTTTATAGTAAGTTCGCAATTCGCTAAAATTGCATCAATATCTGGGTCACCAAGACAGCCAACAACTTTTATTCCCTCTTCTAGATTATGTGTCCGAAAATAACGTTTTCCATTATACATAATTGCTGATTTATCTTTAGACATATACTTGTTTAGGTAGAATATAATTTTATCGTGAACAGATAAATCACCACTCTTATCTTTTAGAGGTATTATTGAATTAAAGCCAAAAGGGTAGAATGAAGGCTTAAAATTATATATATCATCGTTAAGTGGTGTTTGAATGTTTTTTAGATAATGTGTATTAAACTTTTTTGCAATTATGCTTCCGTATTTATTCTTAATCTCGTAGTATGGAGCTTGATCTACTGCGCGATCTAAGTGTGAGCTTAAATCCGCATTGCCAATTACACCGTGAAAATGTAATGCTTGATCGTCCGCGTGATATTCAATAACAAACAATAATTGTATATCAGGAAATATGTATTGCATTTTTTGACGAAACAATTTCCAAGCATATTTAATTGATACTTGACTAGTTCTGCTTATCTTTTTTGGGTCGAATGTTAAAGTACAAAAATAATTCCAAGTTCCATTACAACCATAATTTATAAATTTTGCTAAACTACGCTTACGTGATTTCTCGATACTTTTTAAGAGACCTTTTATTGTTGCTTCTTTTGATTGTGGAACAATCGAGCTATTTTCTTTTTTCCATAATCTCTGTCTTTTAACATTTTTTGTATTTCCAGATACTGAAAATTCTTTCTTAAAAAATGAACATTCTTTTTGCCTTTTGTTTATTTGGCACACTATATTTGCTGTTAACTTACTACTTCTTTGTAATATCTCATTTACTTGTTGGTCATTATGTAAATCAACATAACAATATTTACAATTATGAATTTTACATCTATGTAACACACATTCTTTACATTTTTTATAATTCATAATTTACTCCTTTTTGTTTAATTGCATTAAAAATTTTTAAAAATTTTAAAAAAATTTTCTGCTTAAGTGTTACCTATATCAAGTAAACGGTAACAAAACGCTTCCGGCAGGGCTTCGCCCTTAACCGAAAGCTTTGTTTGTGGACGCTGTCCACACCTGCAAGGAACTCGTCCCTTGACCCGATTATCACTCGCCGTTTGGGCAACCAAACCCCGAAACAATGTTATTGTTCTGGGTTTGCTACGCTAAAGTTTGAGGCGAAGTGAGGTGTCAAGGGCAGAGCATAAACCGCTTACGCTTTTATTCGTTCGTTTCACTCACTCTCTGCTTTTCCTTGACATCTCTCTTCGCTTGTCTTTCTAGCTTTCTACATTTCGATAATTTACAGAACTTAATTGCTAAAGTTACAGGTAATAAAATAGTCCAACGGAAAAATGCTTTAATTTTAGCCCAAAATCTAGCCATAAAATGATAGCTAGAATGTTCACGATACTGAGAATAATTGTATTTATACTGTCTTTGTAATCCTTTAACCAATATTTTGGTTGTCTGTTCATAACACTTCTTAGACATCATATCGAGATTATCACGAAGTCGGGCAAGTTCAATAAAATACGGTTCAATAAAACAACTTAACTCAGAATCTACAAGAACAATATTTTTTTCTTCTTGTAGTTCTTTAGGTAAGTCTGATGTCTCGAGTGTAAGCATTGATTCTTTGCGCTCTTGTAACTGTCTACGAGCTAGTTCAATATCATTCATAATAACCTCACTTATAATATGTTTTTGGTGTTTTGTAGTCGTGAAGCAGATTAAACTTGTTTATACCATCTGCAGATAAATCTAAATCTGGAGTTCGATATAGAAAATAATCACTTGTTTTTGGTTTGCGCCCGTTAAAAAACAGTGGCAAGAAAAAGTGGCTATCATACATTCGAAAAATATCGTAATCGATTGTCTTTGTAGTCTGATTGTCTATCCATTGTTTATCATTGTCTGTAAGATATTTTTCAACATTAGCACAGCTGTTAAATTCATTAATACGCCAGGTGATTTTTTTAACATCACCAAAATTGTCTTTCTCAATATCCATCTCTTTAACTTCGATAAACTTACCTACAATCTCTCGAATATTAAGGTCAATTAATTTTGCGCGTTGGCAAGATAGATAAATATCATAGTGCATATGCCGATGTTGCTCGTAAAACCTACTAACAAAATCCTCAAACTTGGCGCTCATTCGAGAGTTAAAATATTTTTGAGATTCGTCCAAAAAAATGTGCGCGTATGGAGGAAGCAAAATAGTTGGATGTTTGGGGTTGGGAAGCCCTAAATAAAAACCATCAACCCAATAAGACTTACGTCTCAATAACCCAAAACCAACAGACTTAACATCAAAATCTGCAAAAACTAAATGGTCCGTTGGAGAGTGAAAGTTCCAACCGTAAGAATTAAGCTTTTTGGTGAATGCTTTGCAGTTGGTTATATCTTGAAAAAAATAATCACGGTTTGTCATATAATCACATACACAGCTTGCAGAGTATGATGTCTTACCACTCCCTGGAATACCAAAAATTAAAGTTATCATTCTTCGAGCTC
>DLKQ01000036.1:0-37394 GCA_002477805.1 Christensenella sp. UBA7584
TTCTTTTCTATAATTTTATTTCTTTATATTTTTTTTATTTCTTTATTTCTTTATTGTTTTTTCTTAGTCCCTATTAATTTTATTCAACTCTTTTCACTTAACTATGATTGCTAATTGGTAAGCCTTTTCTGTTCATCGGTAAACCTAAACAAATGCCACAAAATAGTTAGAGGTTTATATTACAAAAAAAAGAGCAAAAGCTCTTTTTTTCTTCCCGCTCCTATTTTTTAAACACAAGTTATTTTGTACGAGCAATTACATCAAGGAGTTCTGCAACAGAAGCATTTATTCTTTTTATTTCCTCTTTTGTTGCACCTCTTGCTTTTGCACGCCTTGCCTGAACTTTTAACTTTTCAATCAATTCTCTGATTCTAACTATATTTTCTCGTCTTGAATTTTCATTTTCAGAAGATTGAATTTTGTTAAGTGCATTGTCAATCTGAATTTTTAACTCATCTTGTTCTTTTTGAATTTTTTCGTTTTCTTCTTCTATTTGTTTTTGAAGTTTTGAAAAATCATCATTTTCTTTCTCTGTCTCTTTAGCACTTGCTTTTGATTTTCTGCCTGACTTTACATTTTTGCTCGCTTTAGACTTTGTAGTGGATTTTTTACGACTATTTTGAGTTACAACTGGCCTTTCTTCATTAAGTAATGGAAGAATTGCAATATCGCTTTTACCACTTGTATCTTGTTCATCTGAATCTGTTTGCTCATTTGAAGTCTTCAAATTATCCAAATTTGTTGAATCAGAATTTTGTAACTGCTTGTTATCTTTGCCTTCAAGTTCTGGCATTAACCCATTACTACCAAACTCAAATTGACCAGAGTTATCCTGTAGTTCTTCATCTCTCGTTTCCTGAACATCATTCAAAGTTTGCGATACATCACTTTGCTCAATATTAGAATTTTCTACTGATTCATCATTTCGCGCATCTGTTTCATTCAAATTTGGAGACTCTTGCTGAACAGTTTCGTTTTGCTCAGAATTAATCACAGAAGTTTGTTCGTTTTCAGAATTCTCTTCTACTGGTTGCATTTCTGTTTGATTATCTTCATCAGAATTACCAGCTTTAGTGTTTACCTGATTTTGCTCCTCTTGTATTCCACTTGATTCTAATCCTGCCAACTTTTCTTGTAATTCTTGACCTTGCTGACTATTTTGCTCATTTTGACTATTTTCTGCTTTATTAGCTTGAATATTTTTATCTTGCTCATCATTAGTTTCAGTTTGCTTATTTTGATTATTGTCAGTTTGCTCAACTTGATTTTTAACTTGCTCATTGCCAAGATTTTCTGGCCCTATGTAGTTACCATTTTCGTCATAATATTGCGAGTAATCTATTAAGTTGCCATTTTCATCATAGTACTGACTATAATCAATCAAATTTCCGTTTTCGTCATAATAGTCACCATAGTCAACGAGGTTTCCGTTTTCATCATAGTAATAACCCGCTTGTTCAGCATTTTCAGCTGTCATAAGATTTGGCTCTACTTCTGTATGCTCAATTTGAGATGACTGATTTTCCGCTTGCTTGTTTTCATCTGGTTGCTCCATTGCAGGTTGCTTTTCCACTTGCTGAGTACTATTTCCAGAATTCAGTCTGCCCATTTCATCTTTAAAATTGCTTATTTCAAGGTCTCTTTCTGCAATTATAGCGTTTTTATTTTCAATATCTTTAGCAAGATTTTGAACTTTTCCTTTTAAGTCTAAAATTTGAGTTTGATATTCCTTTATTGCATCAACATTTTCCTCGTTCACTTTGTCACTAAGAGTATCATAAACTTTGACTGCAAAAGTATTGTATTCTGATTTGAGCGCAACTTCAACTTCGGACTTATCTTTGTCAATAAGGTCACGACGTTTTTGAATTTCAGACTTGTACTCATTTACATTAACTTGCTCTTTTGCAAGAAGTGATTTGAGGTCTTTTTCAATTGCAGCTTTCTTTTCCATTTCGTCTTTAATTTGACGTCGGTTGTAGTTAATTTCAACACGGTTTGTAGTCTCAGAAATAGCTTTGTCCAAACGCTCCAAGTTTTCTTTGATTGTCTGAAGTTTTCTGTTTGCCTCTTTTTCAATTTCGTCCATATTCGCTTCAGATTGCGATAATTTCTTTTCAAATTCTTGAATTTCATTTTCAAGCCCAATCTTTTTCATCAAGAAGTTCTCACTTTCACTAACCGCACGAGAGATAAGTTGCTCACCATCAACCCCAAGGTCTTGAAAGTTGTAAGGACTATGATTGATAGCATTATATTTGCTTTGTTCCAAAAGCTGTTGTTCTTCTAAAGATTTCTTTTCAAGGTATTCACGCAAAATTGGAATTCCGTCATCGATTTCTTTTTGAGTAAATAAAACCTCATAGTCAATTCCGTCAGGCATTGTTGCAACCGCTCTGTTTATGTTTCGAACAAAAGAGTTGAAAATTTCATAAATCTTTGCCTTGATAAAGGTTATTCTAAATTGGATAACAATGTTAAAAACTGAACTAATTAAAAGCACAAAAGCAGGAGTTGATAAAGAGTAAATTAAAATATCAATAATGTTAGACATACTCACATTAGCAGAAGTACCATAGTTTGCCAAAGCAAAACCAAGTCCCAAAATGAATGTAAGAGCTGAAATTGCCCAAGCTGAAAGAGTAATTTGCTTTTTAACGCTTACCAAAATACTATTATCAAGAGGACGCCTTATACAATACTCCGTTGTAAGATACCTACTAGGCAAACCATCGCGTTCAAGCACATAAAGTTGCCACCTATCACGAATTTTTTGAGGCATTTTTTTTATGTAATTATGAAAGGTTATCAAATTTTCCTCAGTAATTGCTGGATTTTGCAAAAGGTACTTATTAATTCTATTAAGCCCTCTAATAGTTTTCCCCTCATAGCAATTTGTTGTTTTTATAATACCTATGATAACAGCAATTGCCATAAGTCCGATTCCTAAGCCAAAAATAATGTCAAAGTTTGCGCCTTTGAAAATTCTTGCAAAGAAATTAAAAATGTCATCAAGAAAATTTCCTAATAAATTAACCATAAACTAAACTCCTATTTTTCAGAAATTTGTATTTTCTTGTAGTTATTATATAAATTAACAAGTTATTTGTCAAACGATATTGCACAATCTTTGAAAAAAGAATACAAAATTTTGCTACTTACCCTACAAGTTAGAGCATTTTCCACCGCTTTTTTGTAACATTCCATTTGAATTTTGTATTTTTCACGCAATCTATCATCATTTTTTTCTCTTGTTGTCTTAAAATCAATCAAAACAGCCTCATCACCTTTTTTTGCAACAAAGTCGACTACACCCTGAATTAGAATTTTGTCCTTTATATCACTGTCAATTACCACTTCATTATAAGGAACAAATAAATAAAACTTGCCTTCTCTAATAACTTTATCAGCATCTTTTGTCCAAGTTTGAAGATACTTTAGACACTTAAATATTTTACCACAATCTATCAAATTAAATACATTACTTTCCAAATTTTTGTGCAAAAAGTCGGTAACTTCTTGCTCTAAGTTTAGGTCAAGAGGTAAAATTTCCATTGCCTTGTGATACGCAGTTCCAATTTCATCAGCACTAGCCTTGTGTTCTGAAAAGACAAATCTTTTAGGTTCAAGAACAACCTGCTCGTTATTATTTTCTTCTGCCATAATTCTACTTACGCTATTTTTTAACGCAATTCCCGTTTGAGGTTGAGTGGTTTTTTGATGTATAAAATCAACATTTTGCAAAATTTCATCACTATATACCGCTTTTTTGGCGGTTATGTTACCATTTTTAGTACACATAGTCTCATTTTTTAATGGTTCATACACACGAATAGCAAAATTCGAGTCTTGTAAACTTTTTATTAGCATACTTTCTTTTCCCATACTTAATGCTTCAAGTTGAGAACTTGAAAGGCACGAAAGAATCAGTGACAAGAAATTGTTTTTCTTTTCAATTTGTAAATTTGACATATTATTAGAAAGTGTCTGCAAATCAACCTTTCCCAAAATAAAAAGGTGATTTTTTGCACGAGTTAGCGCAACGTATAGAACCCTGAGTTGTTCTGCAAATTCTTCTCTATTTTCTTCTATTATTATAGCACTGCGAGCTAAAGTGCTTGATTTAAACCTATTTTCGCGGTCAAAAACCTGCACTCCAATTCCTAAGCTTGAACTAAACAGACACGCACCTTTTTGGCTATCTCTATTAAACTTGTGTGCCATATCAACTAAAAACACTATCGGAAATTCAAGCCCCTTACTTTGGTGCATTGTCATAATAGTGATTGCATTTTCATCACCGCTAAGTTGAGTAGTGTTTTTTACATTTTCGCTACTTTCGCAAAAGGAAATATAATTAACCAAACTAGAGTTGAAACTATGATTTAGAAAATCATTAACATAAATTTTTACATTTGCGAGTCGAGAATTTCCATCAGACATTGAAAGAACCAAACTTTCGTAATGTGTTTCGTAAATAAACCAGTTTAGTACCTCGTAAATTGTACTATTTGTAAGTTTTTTTCTACCCATTTCGATAAGGTAAAACGCTTTTTCAAGCTTTTCGCTGGAAAGTTTGTTTTCACAAATTACTTTTGAAAAACTGCCAGTGCTATTCTTTCTAAGCTTAGCGAGCTGTTCAAATAAGTAACCTATCACTGGGCTTGTTAAAAATGAAGTCAAAGCATAATCATCATCAGTAGTTAAAAGAAGTTTTAAGTAACTAAAGAGCACTTGAACTTCATACTTTTCCATAACAGAATCTTCACTAAAAGCTTTTACTGGAACACCACTATTTTCAAGTTCGCTAACTATTTCGTTTACATATTCACCGCGCGACCTAAAAAGTACAGCAATATCACGATACTCAACACTCCTAAATCCCTTTTCTGGGTCAAAAATTTTGTAACTTTCATTTACAAGGTCAGTAATTCTGTCCACAATAATTTTTGCTTCACTTTTAGCGTAAAAAAGCTCATCTTGCTCATAACTAGCCTCTCTTACGCTATAAACATTTTGAGGGTGTAATTTTTCTTTTTTTTCTCTCCCAGCACTTACAAGGTCAATTTCTACTGCGTTTAAACCTGGCTTTTCAAAACTTAGACCAGCCTTAAACATAGAAGTTTTTTCATAATCAATCTTTGCTGTCTTAGAAGTCATTATTTTAGAAAAAATAAAGTTTACAAAATTCAAAATATTTTCATCGCTTCTAAAATTATGTGATAGTATTATTGCTTGCTTGTCCCCTACATTTTGTGAAAATTTTTCCAATTTGTCTATCATAATCTCAGGTTTTGTATTTCGAAAACGATAAATACTCTGTTTTGGGTCTCCAACCAAAAAGAGTGTGCACTGACCGCTACTGCAAATTTTTGTAACCAACTCTTCTTGTATATCATTTACATCTTGATATTCATCAACAAAAATTTGCTTAAACCTAGACGAAATTTCAGCACAAACATCATCATTTTGTAAAACCTTTAACGCATAGTGTTCGAGGTCTGAAAAATCAAGTAAATTTCGCTCTAATTTAAGTTTTTGAAAAGTATGTGAAAACTCCTCTTCAAGTTGCAGTAATAAATCAACATTTTGCTTGCACCACAAAAGATTTTCCTGCAACTTGTTTGTATCTTCAGAAAGATAAACTTTTGTTTTTAATCTTGCCAAATCCTCTTGCAGTTTTTTCTTTAAAGAGCCGAACTCTTCACTTAGTTCTTCTTTCATCTCATCGGTAGTTTTTGTTGGTTTTTTAGGAAGCACTATTGAGAAAACTACTTGATGATTTTGTAAAAAGTTGTTTTCATTTTTTATTAAAGAAAGTTGACGTAAGAGTTCACCGCAGGCACTTTCTAGTTTTTCGTAACCAATATTTTGCGCTTTAGTTAAAATACTTGAAAAAGCGTTTTTCCAAAATCCAACAATTTCACAGACATAGTCATTAATCACACTTACAAGTTTAGAGTTTTCAATCCCTTTTGTGTAAACATCATTAATTTTTTGTTTAAATTTCTCGGGATTTGCTTCGTTTTGCAAAAATCCAAAGATTTCAAACACAATTTGCTTTATTGCACCAAAGTTTCGCTTGCTGTCGTACGATGACAAAAGTTCCAAAAAGTTTAAGTCTTCTCTTTTTAACTCTTTTTCAAGTGCAATTTGAAAAGCTTTTTCCTTGAGATCATAAACCTCCTCTTCATCAGCAATCTTAAGTCCCGCATTAAGACTGAGAATATAAAAGTATTTTTTGATAATCTTAAAACAAAAAGTGTGAATAGTACTTATGTCCGCTTGTGGTAAAAGTGATATTTGCCTTTGCAGATGTTGTTTTTTTGAAAAATCATCAAGTTCATTATATCTCTTGATAAGTGCTTTTTGTAGTTTTGTTCGCATTTGACTTGCCGCTGCATCAGTAAAAGTGATAAGTAAAAAATCAAGCACCGAACCACCTTTTTCAATATTATATAAAACTCTTTCAAGCATAACAAAAGTCTTTCCACTACCAGCATTTGCTGAAACAAGCAGATTTTTTTCAATCGTAATTGCATCTTTTTGCTCTGGTTTTAGCTGTTTTTCACTCATTTTTTAGTATCTCCCCAAAAGTTTGTTTGTTTACCTCGAAATCATCACTTCTAAATTTTGTCTTATCTTTAAAATTTGGACAAAAACATTTTGCTAAGCAATATTCACAAGCATCTTTTACAGGTTTTGCTTCTATGTATCCACTCAGTATTTCTGCTAACGCCTTTGAAAACAATTTGTAACTATAATTAATCATATCATACATCTCTGTTTGCGAAACAAGGTTTGCATCAGCCTTTGGACATAATACGCCAAGCTCTTTTGCTTCCTTTGATGTACCGATAGAAAAACCAATTATTCCACTTTTTGGGTGCTCAAAACCAAGCTGTGTATCCTGCGATTTTAAAATCTCAAAATCTGAAATAGACACTCCATTTAGTGCATAATTTTCAAATGTCATAGTAGGTTTTTTGTCTTGATATTCGTTGTGTATAGGAAAATAATAAGCACCGATTGGAATTTTATTTTCCCAAGAATTTTTTAGAGCATACAAATAGATGTAAAGTTGAAGTTTTTTACCCATATAAAGGTCAAGCATATTAAATTCAGACTTCCCCTTGCCTGTTTTGTAGTCAATGATTCTAAACTTTGTATCAAATGTGTCCACTCGGTCAATTTTACCCCGAAGTAACAACTTTCTATCACTTTTATAAACAGCAATTTCGGGCATCTTTGCGAAGTTTGTACCAAAACTTTGCTCTACAAAACTAATTTTATACTTACTATTTTGATTTTGAAAATTTATTGCCTGGCATATTCTTTCAGCTTCCCTGCAAAGCCCTTTTGCCAATGCTTTGTTTGAAACTCCAAGTAAAAGATGTTCAAATTGCTTTTGGCTAATAATTTTTTCAAATGTAAAAGTTGCAAAATCAGAAATTTGTTTTTTGTCAAGATTTTTTCCTCTCTGAAATTTAGCAAATTCTTCAACAATACTATGCAAAATATTACCAATATCCACAGGTCTTACCTTGCTTGTTTCGTTTTCTTTTAATTTGAGCCCATACTCAACAAAGTGCAAAAAAGGACACATAAAAAACCTTTCGACTTCGGTAGCCTTTGTAAAGCCATCAGCAAAAAATAACTTTTCTGCACTTTTTATATACTTTTCTTGAGTAGCTCCACTTTGCATAACTTCAAATTCGTGTGGAAACTGCTTTTTTAACATTTCATTTGTTTTTTCTTCCAAATTCATTTTACTTTTAGCGTAATAATCAAGCAAATCTTCCAACGCTGAAATAGTAAAACACTGCTTTTCTTTTTCGTTTTTAAATCCATTTTCGAGAAATCTTTGAATACTTACTGCAGAAATAGGTTCATTTTGGAAAGTAAACATTTTGCAAAGGTCAACTAAGACCCTGCTTTTTTGACATTCTTTTCCATTTAAGTTTTGAGGCATTGAAACTGTTAAACATTTTCTTGCAAGGCACATATTTTGTAAAACAGTAAGTGTTGCCTTTTTGTTAAGCTCATCTATAGTTGGACTTAGGTTAAGCTCCTGCATTGCCAAAATGTCCGCGTCACTAATTATACCAACATCTTGAACAAAAGCTGGCAAACAGTTTTCAGTTGCACCAAGAACGAAAACAAAATCAGCTTCTTCAAAAACAGTTGAAAGCATTTGCCCAACCAAAACATTTTCCATCGCCATTGGCAGTGGTGAAATCTCGGTCATTTCCACACCAGCCTCAAAAATATCTACCCATTCATTGAAGTTTAAGTTCTCATCGGCAAAAATTTTCTTTTGTTCTTGCAAAATTTTGGAAATTTTATCACTGGTCTGTCTTAAAATACTAGCCTGTCTCAAGTCCCCATCTTTTTCGAATGAGATAGAAAGCTCTTCAAGTGTATTGCTTACATCAAATTCGTTTAAAACAAATTCTACAGCTTCGCAGAAATCAAAAACAGTTTTCGAATTATCAATTTTATTTTTAAATTCAATTATTTTTGCCATAAATTCAAGTTTTATCTCTTCAAAATCTGCAAAACCCTCTATTTCGTTTTTAAGTTTCAAACGCTCAGTCCACATCGTTCCCACAAGACCAAATTTTCGAGAAAACTTTCTAAAAAGCTCTTTCTTTTCAAAATCAAGTCCAGAAAGTTGATTATAAACAACATTTAACACATCATCAGGCAAAAATCCGTACTTTACAACTTTAAAAAGCGAACTTAAAAATCTCGCCTGTTCGGTGTCTTTTAATTTAAAGTTCTTGTCTAGCCAAAACGGGATATTGTACTTTGAAAACACTTTTTCAATTTCGTTTTGATATAAACTTAGGTCACTAACATTGAGGCAAATGTCTTTAAATAAAACCCCAGTACTTACAAGTTGCAAAATTTTTTTTGCAACAAAATTTACTTCTTCAAAAATATTATCTGCCAAAAATAACTGCAAATTATTTGCGTTAGAGAGCTCCATTTTGTTTGGACAAAGCGAAAACAGTTCTCCATTTATGTGTGTACTAATTTCTCCAAAATGATTTTCACACCAAAAACTCAAAACCTTTGCCCCAAGTTTTTCACATATTGCACTAATATCGCTATCCATTGAGCCAAAAAATACACTTTTATTGCTTTGATTTTGCGACTTTAAAATAGTAATCGTTGTAAGGTTGCAACATTTGATTGTGTTTTCAATAATATCATAGTCTTGACTTGTAAAATCGGCAAAATTCGAAAAATGAACATCACAATTATTAAAAATTTGACTAGCACAAAGCCTTTCACACAAAATTGCAAGTTTGTTGTTACTATCTGTGAATTTGTCTTTGATAAAATCTTCATAAAGTTCATAAATAGTACAAATATCTTGCATTTTTTTGTTTAAATTTCCTTTAGTTTTCGCCACTATATTTTTTAATTTTGAAACAGTTATTTTACAACTTTTTATTTGCGAAATGCTATCAAACAAAATTTTAGCAAAAGAACTTGTTACAGGCATTGTGTTAAAACAAACAAATTTATCTTTATTTTTTTTAAGTAAAAATTCCACAATCAAGGTAGCATCAAGCATACCTAAAACCTCAGTATCAAGTTTACCTATCACCATATTTGCAAGCCTAGAAAAAGTAACAACTTGAACATCAAAAGAGGCTACTAAATTTAGCCTTTCCATAATCATTTTTTCCATACTCAAACTAAATCGGTCGGGAACAACAACGTACTGTACCCTACCTGCTTTCAGTCCTTTTCCAATCTGCTCTATTTGAGCATAAACCGCATTATAAATTTGCGATGACTCAAACTTTATCACTTGCATATTTTTACCTCAAGCATATGATAACATAAAAAGCAAAAGTTGTCATTATAATTTTCAAATTGCTTGATATAAATTCATAGCATTTTTATCATTTTAACGCAAAATTTAAAATCTTTTACAATGCTTTTACGGTTTAATGTTTAAAATTATAAAAATTTAGTTTGATTCCACGCTTTTTATATTTTTACTTAACTCTTTTACAAAATTTTTTAAATCCTGCATTTTTTCACTTGCAACCAAGTTTTCAACTTCTCGCATATACGAAAGTTTTTGTGCCTGACTTTGTGCCAAACTATTTTGAATAACCACAAATTCTTCTTTCAATTTTTTATTTTGATTGAGCCATTCTTCTTTTATTTTCTCAAAAGCATCGTTTAAGGATTTCATATGCTCTTCTATTTTTATTATTTCCTCATTTCTCATGAGTATTAATTGTTCTTGCTCTTCTTTCTTCTTATCTAAAGACGCTTTGCCTTGCGAATTTTCATATTTTATATTATTCGCTTTATTCTCTATATTCTTTATTATAGTTANNACCAAAAGTTTGTTTCGTCTCAAATCAACAAGTGCTTTTTGCAGAGTCGAATTTGCAAATTCGGCTTCACGCTTTAGCGAATCACCAACCTCTTTTTCAGCACTTTTTTTAACAAGTCTAACAAGCCCCATAAAAAGCGATTTTATATCCGCATCAGACAAAAATTCCTTTTTCCTTTCCATCTTGACAATGTTATCATTTTTGTATGGGTTGCGTATTTCTATTCCTTTACTATTTAAGTCTTTCATAATTTTTAAAACTTCCTCTTTTTTATTCTTTATAACATTCTGATATTTATTTTGGTATCTAGACATTAGCGACTTATCTCCATTAGCAAGGCCAATACAAGCACTCCTTACAGACCCACTATTTGATTTTAGAATTTCATATAAAACAAATTTTTCATTTTCTGGAGAAAAATGTTTTTCTTTAAAAACCTTGGTTAAAAAACTTTTCTCCAAACCAAGACTTTCAAAAACATTTTTATTTCTAAAAAATTCTTTTCTAACTTTGTAAAACCAGTTTCGCACGCTAAACGAATCTCTTGAGCTTTGCTTTGACCACTTTTTAAAAATTGCTGATAATGGTAAAACTTTATTTTCAAAAACAAAGTTTAAAAACGCTTTAACCTCTTCAGATTGCCAACCAAAAAATTTCATAAAACTACCTCAACAGCGATTGTTGCCAGAAAATAAAATTTTAAACAATTTAACATAATTTACAACTTAAAAAAATAAACTACTACAAAAGGGGAATTCTATGAAAAGCATTTTTTTGCACTTTTTGGCAGATTTTCCTATTTTGCTAAAAGTGAATAACAATGAGCTTGGACTTATTGAAAATGACTGCGAAACACTTTCTGTTGAAATTTGTGGTGAGCAAGAAATTTTGGTAAGTGTTTTTCCCATTGCAGAAAAGTCTATAAGTCCATCTATTCCATATCTTGCCAAAATCAAAATAGAAAATGGCGTACCAAAAAGTCATTGTCATTTTGTAGAAATAACTGATTTTGAATGTGCAAATTTTGAAGTAAAAATTTTTCCTATGCCAATTTTAATTAACAAAAAACCAATCTTTTGTGACAGCATTAAACTAAGTGATGAGCTTTTTATAAATGTGTTTAAAAGTGGACAAATGAGTATTGAAATTAATTTTAAAAATAAAGTTTATAAGTACGAACTTTGTGAAATTATTTCAGACTACAAAGCAGAGTATTATACTCAAAATGAAACCAGTTTTTTAATTTTTCAAGGAAAAACAACCAAAAATCAACAATATTTAGTAATTTTTTCCAACTTTTTTTGCAATTTAGAAATTGTTGCCGATTACATTGAACGGACAAAAACAGAGTTGACAGTGCTAAATTATCAGCACGACATTGCGAGGCACGGCGTGGTTCAAAAATATAAACTAGAGCAAAATAGTTTTGTTTTGTGTGATGAATACACCGTATTTTTAGACACAACACCACATAGACCAACAGACCCCAAAATTATTCCTTGGGCTTTTGCTGAAGCCATAAATTTAGGCGATACAAATCTTGCAAGAACTTATCTTGAAAACGGACTCAGCAAAATGCTGAGCGATGAGCACCTACTCTCATTTTTTGGAGATTATAGCGAAATAAAATGGAATAAATACTCTAGCAAACCAAATACTGTCTGTTTTGTTTATGACCAAAATCCACGCAAAACAAAAACTTTCAGTTTTGAAATTGTAAATGAAAAAATTTCAAATATTACTCAAATAGATTGATTATTTTTTTAATTTTTTGTATAATACACAAAGGAGAAAAAAATGGATATTTGGTTAATATGCTCACTTGGGGTTGGCTGTTTAGTTTTACTACTTGTTTTTATTATTGTGTTTAGCGCCAAACAAAAGTTCGCACAGGTTCAAGCAATCCTAAAACCAATTGAAACGCAAAGCAATATGAGAGTTTGTGATGTTTGGGCAATTGAAAATAGTAACAATGAAAAATTTAGTGAAATAAATTTACTTGAATCAGGAAGTTATGCTTATTATCCAAGTTCTAAAATTGTTTCAATTGAAAAAGATTGCACTTATTCCAATTCTCTTTTTGATGTAACCGCAGTTGCACACGAAATGGGGCACGCCAAAGCACATCTTGCCGGAAGTGCAAAATTTGGTCTCTGGTATGGCCTTACGCTTTTTGAAAAAGGTGTTTGCTGGGCAATTCTGCCACTATTTTTAATAGGTTTTGTTCTTTCATTTTTCTCTGATACTATAGGAAATATTGGCAAATTTTCAATGAACCTCTCAACCGCTTTTACTGTTATGATTTTAATTTGTCGCGTAATTACAATTCCAACCGAAAAAGAAGCTTCAAAAATTGGAATAAAAATTCTTCAAGAAACCAATGGCTTAACCAAAAACGAACTTGAAATGAGCAAAAAAATGCTTCAAGTTGCACTTTCAACCTATATTTTTGCATTTTATCAGCGACTTTTCGCAAACTTTATTCTTGCTAAAAAAATATTTGTAAAAGTTTTTAAAATAAAGCCAAAAGTTAAAACTAGCAAAAAACAAACTAAAGAAACAAAAGAAATCTTGTCACTAATTCACACAATTGAGCAAGATAACAAACTAAACGACCTTCCAATTCAAACACAAAATATTCAAGTAGAAAACGAAACAAACATCATTAAACGTCCACCGCTCGATGATGAAAAAGGAGACTAATTATGGATTTTATGATAACATACTATGTTCTTGGAATAATCCTCATTCCTGGAATAATATTTGCACTTGTTGCTCAGATAAAGGTTCAGACAACATATTCATCAATGTCTAAAGTTACAGCAAAATGCGGAAAAACAGCAAGTCAAATCGCACAAGAAGTTCTGAAAAAACACAACCTTGGACACATTAAAATTGAGCGAATATCAGGTCACCTCACAGACAATTTTAACCCCAAAACACTTGTAGTAAGTTTAAGTGAAAAAGTTTATGACGGAACAGATATTGCCAGCATTGGTATTGCACTTCACGAAGTGGGGCACGCAATCCAGCACGCAGAAGATTATGGCCCAGCAAAACTAAGGCTAGCACTAGTTCCTATCCTCAACTTTTCATCAAGTTTTTTGTGGCCACTAATTTTTATTGGATTTATATTTAACTTTTTTGGTGGTTTTGATAATATTGTTGGAATTGTTTTTATTTGGCTTGGTGTTGCATTTTTCGCATTATCACTTTTGTTTACTCTAATAACACTTCCAACCGAATTAGATGCTTCAAAAAGAGCAAAACAAGAACTTGCAACTGGTTATATGGACGAGGAAGAACTCTCGGGTGCAAAGAAAGTTTTAACTAGCGCAGCAATGACTTATGTAGCTAGCCTTGTAATGTCTATTTTAACTCTTGCAAGATTTTTGCTCACTATCGCAATGATGCAAAAAAGAGACTAACATATAGTCTCTTTTTTATATTTTAAAAGTGGTTTTTGGGTAAATTTCATCCGTGTTACAATTTCTTGCAAGTAAAGTTTATTTCATAGAAACATAGCTAATATTTCTACCCACGAAAAATAACTAGACTTGCACTCTAAATAATATACAAATACAAATGATAATGAGTACTCGCTTGTCAACAACACAAACATACTATAAACTATTTTCTATTATTAAAAATACTAAGTAGTGTTAAATTATTTTTTTTCTAAAACGCGGGCTTAATCTATAATTTTTGCTACTATCTACACAAAAAAGTGGGACTTACACGCAAAATATTATTGATTGAGTTCATATTTAATTTTAGATGTTTTCTGCTAAAAACATAGCTTTAAACTTTTTGTTACGGTTAAAAAGTTCATCAAAAGTTCCGGAGTCCACAATTTTACCCTCTTCAAGGAAATATATTTTGTCAACATTTTTAATTGTTGAAAGCCTATGCGCAACAATTATGATTGTACTTTTCCCCTTTAATTCATCTATGCTTTTTTGAATATCTTGTTGTGTAAAGTTATCAAGTGAACTTGTGCTTTCATCAAAAATTGTAATTGGTGTTTGTTTAAGTATTGCACGCGCTATTGCGAGCCTTTGCCTTTGACCACCAGAAAGTTTAATACCGCTTTCACCTACTTTTGTGTTTACACCTTGTTTAAGACTGTCAACAAATTCTTTAAGTGACGATTTTTTAAGCACATCTTCAATTTCTTCATCTGTTGCATCTTTTTTTGCTAAAAGCAAATTTTCTTTGATGGACATATCAAATATATATGGAAATTGATTTACAAGTGAAATCGAATTTCTAAGCGTTTCTTTTGTTAAAGTTTTAACATCAACACCATCAATTAAAACTTCGCCATCATCTGTTTCATACATCTTTGAAATTAAATTTAAAATTGTAGATTTACCACTCCCCGATTTACCAACAAATGCAACAGTTGTATTGTGTTTGATTTTAAAACTAAGGTTTGTAAAAATTTTATTTTCTGAAACCAGTGTTTTAACTTTCTTTTTGTTTTTGTCTTTTTTACTACTATTTTTTTCGCTAGTTTCATAACTATATTCACGATAAGAATAATCAACTTTTTTAAATTCAATATCACCTTTTACGTTTTCAAGTTGAATATTTCCAAATTTTTCCATTTCAAACTCGTCATCTTCAAAAAGTTCTTTAATTCGTGCATACGAAACTTTTATATCGGTTACAACTGTTGCAACAGCACCGTAAGAAAACACAAACTGATAAACCGACCCACGCCAGCTGAATATAATCATTAATGTTGAAAAAGCAATCATTCCAGCATCCATAAAGCAAATTCCCAAGATTAAAAGCCCCCACATACCGATATCTATTATTGCATTTCTTGAAGCCCAAAAGTTGCAGTTAACTATATCTTTCTTTTTTGCTTTGTCATTATAGATTGAATATTTAATTACAGATAATTCATTTAATTTGCTTTCTAAATTAAGTGATTTTATATCTTTCTCACTTTTAACAATTTCAGTAGTAATAGAATTTATTTCATCACGTGCATTATTTTCGGCTTTCATATTTTTGGCACGTTGCTTATTTTTGAATTTTTCAAGAATAAAGCCAATAACGACCAGAACAACAATTCCGATTGATAAATAAATATTTAAAAACGCAATATATATCACAACCGCAAAATATGACATAATATCAAGCCCAAGAAAAATTATATCACTAAATCCCACAATTAACTTTTCTGGGTCAGAAACAACACGTTGCACAAAAATACCGCTTCCGTGGTTCGAAAATGTTTTTGTGTTAAATTTAAACATTTGTTTTGCTATGTCACTACTTATATCTGTCATAATAAGCCTAGAATATTTATAAAAAATTATATTAAGAAAATACCAACATAAACGAAGTACAAATATTAGCGCAATTATGGTGACTCCAGTTATAATTGCAGTGTTTGTATCTGTTTCTGCCAGTTGTGTAACAAAATTTGCAATAATAATTGTTTCAAAGACAGTTAAACAAGACGCTACTACATTTAAAAGTATAAAAACAGCGATTGCAAATTTATATTTTGCAAAATATGGTTTTAACAAAAACCCTTTTTGCATTTGCTTTTTTTCTTTACACATAAAAAATCCTCCATATGTTAGACACACGAAGGATAATTCCAAAAAAATTCCAAACTTTATGAATGAAAACAGAAAGGCACTTCGTATGCCATATTTAAAATAATGTTTTTTGTTGTTTTATTTAAAATTTGCACACCAATATCGCCCTCTCCCTTCAATAAATTCAATCTCATTGTATCACAGATTTACAGCAAAGTCAAAGTTAAATTTGAAAATCTTTAAAACTTTTTGATTTATTTCTGACACCACACTTCCAAAATATGTTTTAGTTATCCATATTTTTATGTAACAATAAAAAAGAGAGAAAATTTCTCTCTTTAATAATATTAGTTTTAAATAGATTATAAAGCACTTTTAGTGCAATTCATTAATTGATATCAAGCCTTCATTATTTAATTTCAATTCGACTTTGCTTTGATGTGTGTTTTGGAACAAAAATGTTTAAAACACCATTTTCAAGTTTAGCATTAACCTCATTTTCATCAACATTGCCTACATAAAATGACCTGCTTGCAGAACCGAATTTTCTTTCTCTGCGAACATAATTACCTTTTTTGTCTTTTTCATTAGTTTCTTCATTTTTGCTTGCTTTTATTGTAAGGTAACCATTTTCGACATCAATTGAAACATCTTTTTTGTCGTAACCTGGAAGGTCAATATCAAATTCATATCCATTTTCAGTTTCTTTTACATCAGTTTTCATTGTGTGTTCCATTTCTCTAAGTTCTCTCTTGAAACTTGGAACCCCAAAAAAGTCATCGAAAAATGGTGTAAAAAACCCAAATTCTCTTTCGTTATTTTTAGTTTGAACATCTCTACAATCATTTGTTTTCATAGTTATATCCTCCCTTAACTTTTGATATATACACTTTTAAGATGTGTTCTTTTCTTAAAAGCATGCACATTATAACACCAAGATTTAGCAATGTCAAGTGAAGAGTGCTAATTTTTATAAAAAATTTTAGAAAAATAAGTTTACAAATTTGTTTATCTGTTCAAAAAGTAGGCAAAATAGGTAAAAAGTTTAAAACTGAATACTAAAACGCAAAACAAACAGAACTATTAGTGTAAGTTTCATAAAATTTAGCAAAATTTATAGATAATTTTTTGCATTTTTTATCTTTAAATGCTATGGCATACTTTAGCATATAGCAGTCCGCGTTTAAATTTTTTTAGCACATTTAGTTATAGTTTTAATTAGATTTGAAAGAATTTTTCGTTTAAAATAACTGCTGGGTGGTTTGGTTTTTCCACTTTTGCGAGACCGTGATAATATCTTGCTTTCTGATAATCTTTTTCAAAAAGCAGGTACGCTAGCTGTATGTGCGGGATAAAATAATAAAAATCGCTTTGAAAAAAAGCACCACTTTTTAGGTCAAACTGGCAGGAAAGCGCCATTTGATAGAAAAATATTGCATTATTTGGCTTGCCCATTTTTAAAAAACTTTTTGCAACTTCGCAACAAATTTCAGATGTTGGAATGTTAGTTTTTAAAAAATCGCACGCAAAATCAATAGCTTTTTGAGGCAAATCAAGCTCATTAAAGCAAATTAAAATAGTGAAAATGGCATCTTGAATATTTGGAAGATACGAATTGTCCATTTTTAAAAATTTTTTAAGTTCTAAAATTGCCTGCCTAAAAAATTCGTTGTAAAAAAGTTCTTTTGAGTAGTAATACTGGCTCCTTGCATCAAAAATTTCACCCATTTTTTTATGGGCACGATAAATTAGCAAATTTCGCTTTGGATCACTCTCTGCTTTTTTGTGGTGCTCTATAGTAATATCTAGATATTCAATTTTACCCGCTGGCGTAATAGCCTCGTGAATAAAACCTTTCCAAACAAAGCCAAAACTTCGGCGTAAAATTCGTTCTCTAAAATATTCAAAAGTTGGAACTTTGTCTTGAAATGCTATGGCATATTTTAGCATATAACAGTCAGCACTTAGATTATTTTTTAACGCATTTAATTTTCGAATATTATTTTCATCAATATAATCATCTGCATCAAGCCACATCACAAAATCTTTGGTCGCTTTGCTAAAACAAAAATTTCGCGCTTTGCTAAAATCATTTTGCCAAATAAAATCAAAAACTTTGTCTGTGTACTCTTTTGCAATCTCTTTTGTTCTATCCACGCTTCCAGTATCTGTAATTATGATTTCATCTGCAAAGTTTTTTACACGTTCAAGAAGTATTCTTAGGCACTTTTCTTCATTCTTCACAATAATGCAAACACTTAATTCCAAAATCACCTCCAAATTAAAATTATTTTTTGCCCAACTAGAACTTCCTACAAAATTTTATTTCATAAGATACCTATTTAGAAATGTTTATATTTTTTTATTAAAATACAGCCCCAAATTTCTTTAGAAAGAAAAAGAACGAGCTAACTCGTTCTAAAAATTACACTAGCCCAGGTACTGAATTACAACATTAAAGTTTTCAATAGTCATTGTTTCGGCCGAGTCGTTGAAAAAATCTATTGTAGTTGGTTGGTCTATATTTACAATAAATGTCGCACCAAGATGCACAGCATTACCAGCAACAGTAATATTTGCCTGAGATGTGCTTGTAACTTGAGAAGCTCCATTTGCGTCCATAGAAATTTTTACGAGCCCAACATCGGCAAGTGTGGCACTTGTCCCATAGGAAACCAAATAGTGCCCAGTAGCATTTAGGTTGATTGCATCAGAACCAGCAGTGTGAGTTATAAGACCGTTTGAAAGGTTGAAACTATCAGTTAAACTTATGGACTCATCATTCGCAATTTGTCCATTTTCGGAATTAAAACTAGCCGAAAGATTTTGAGTTGTTCCTGTTGGACCTGTTGCCCCACGCTCTCCTTGAACGCCTTGCAACCCCTGTGCACCTTGTGCTCCTGTTGGACCAGTTGGACCTGTTGGGCCAGTCGCACCAGTTGGTCCTGTAGGCCCAGTTGGACCTGTCGGACCAGTGAATCCTGTCAAACCAGTCACCCCCGTTGCGCCTGTCGCTCCAGTTGCACCCGTAACACCAGTTGAGCCAGTTGGACCTGTTGGCCCTGTAGGGCCACCGCTCGGACCAGTTGGACCTGTATTTCCTCTTGGACCTCTAGGACCAGTTGGACCAATAGGCCCTTGCAAATTTGGGCAACCTTGCAAGCCTTGACAACAACAAGGTTCATCATTATTAAAAAACATTAAAATTCCTCCATATAATTTGTCAATAAATTATATGAAAATATTGCATCAATTGTTAAATTTAAAAATAAACAAGTACTAAACTGTTTTACAATAATAAAAGAAATAATTAAAAGCTAAAAAATATCAACCATTAAACCACACTTGGTATTTTATCTTTAAAATAAAAAACCTATGCTAGTTTAAGCATAGGAGTTTTTTATTAAATTTTATTTTCTATAAAATATAGAGTTAAAAGTTTTCCAGTAATTTTCTAACCACTGCAAACGTTGCAGTACAAAAGAAAATTTTGTTGCTATTACTTGATTATATTTTATAACTCTTTTCCACAATTTGAACAATATTTTTTGTTTGAAGGATTTTCTGTTCCACACTCTTTACATACTTTTGTCTTTTTGAGTGATTTTCCACAATTTCCACAAACTTCATCGCCCTCTTTCACTTGGCTTCCACATTTTGGGCATTTTATCATATTTGCAGTTCCCATTGCGAGATTCCCTTCCGCCAAACTTCCACTAAAGGCTTTTACTGCTCCACCCGTCCAAAGCATAATAATTGCAACAACAATAGCAAGTGCTCCAAGAGCAAACATTAAAGCACCGCCAACCATTTTTAAGACAATTATAACAACTTCAACGCCAGCCGAAATTCCGATACAACCGCTAACAAAAAGTGCTATACCACCACCAAAAAGACCAAGCCCAATCACTAAAAGCACAATGCTCAAAATCATAAGCTGTCTTTTTCCTTTTTGAATTATATTCATAATAAATCTCCTTTTAATCTGTTAAAAGAGTAAGTACTGTCACTCCTGCAATAAAAGCTAAAACTAGCAATACCACAAGAAACACTCTCCACCCACTAATTGGCAATCCGCCACCAACTTTTCCTGTTTGCCCATTCATTTCAGTTGTGTACCTTTTGTTTTTATACTGATATTCAAAGCGATACACAGGAACAAGCTTGTAACTATATTTTTCGTCACTAAAACTAGGGTTCATATTAAAGCTTTCAACTGTATCATAAGTATATTGTTGCAAAATACTACTTTTTATCTCTTCAAGCATTGCTTGTTTTGCGTCTTTATAACACTGGTCAAAAGCGGTTTCAAAATGTTCTACCACATATCCACGAATAAAATTCTCATCAAATTTAAACGCCTCTTTCATATTGTATGGCATAATTTTCCTAAGCTGGTCCTGAGTAAGCTGAGAACTAGTTTCCACAAGTTCATCAACAATATTTAGTTTTTGCGTTCCCGAAATTTTGAACCTTCGAACATAGGTATCTTCACCTCGCCTCTCGGTTTTATTTAAAGTCCCGCTATAACTTGTTTGCGTGTTTGCATCAAACGCAAATGTTGGAACATAAATCCCCTTGATTTTGTCTGTAGAAATCCTTTTCTTAAATGTCCTTGGAACAAAAAACTTGCGTTTTACCCCCGCCTTAAATCTTTCACTTGCACCTTCCTCATCAAATTTGAAAGGGATTACCGCATCGGGAACAAGCCCTGGGAGTTTTTTAGTTTCCGAAACATAACTACTACCGCAGTATGGACAAGTTCCAGAATATTCAAGATTATGCAAAACAACCTCTGCCCCACAAGTTTCACAGCGCATAACCTTGTTTTCTTCTCGCCACTCTTTGTAACCTTCAAAAGAGGAAGGTTTTTCTTTCAAGTCATGCTTTGTGTACTCCTTACTTTTTTCAAATTCTTTTACACTTTTGCAATGCTCACAAATCAAATTTTGTTTTTCTGGGGAAAAAATCATTCCACTCCCACAACCATCACACTTTGCAAAGCTTGCTTTTAGAACTTTGTTATTCATTGTTTACTTTTTCTCCACATTCTGGGCAGAATTTACTCCCTGCTTTAAGAGTTGCACCACACTTTGAACAAGTTTTCACAAGAGGAGTTCCACATTCTGGGCAGAATTTGTCCTTTGCTGAAATACTAGCACCGCATTTTGGGCAAGAATTAGCCTGTTTCGCACCACATTCTGGGCAGAATTTTGCTCCAGTTTTTAGTTTTGCACCACATTTTATGCAAGTTTCTGCTTTTTCTTTTGGTTTGTTTTCGGTTGTAAGTGCATTTGCAAACGTTTGTCCCATTGAAACACCAGCACCAAGCCCAACACCAATACCAGCCATATTTCCGCCACCTTCATTTTGAGCAGCATCGCGAAGTGCTTTTGCAGCTTGATATTGAGTAAATGTGCCCATTTTGTCTTCCATAACACCCATTTTTGTGCGTTCGTCCAAAGCTTCTTCAACTTCGGTTGGAAGAGAAATGTTTTCTATCACCATTGAAACAAGTTTGAGACCAAGTTTTTCAAACTCAGGTTGTGTGCAGTCAGTTATGGTTTTCGAAAATTCCTTGTAGTTTGCAGCAAGATCAAGGGCAGAAATTTTACTTTCTGCAATAGAGTCACTTACACCTTGAACTAAAAGCGGTTTAAGTTGCTCTGAAATATCTTCCGCCTTGAAAACTTCATTAGAACCAAAAACTTCTTCCATAAACACTTTTGCGTCATCAACTTTGAAAGAATAGACACCAAAGGCTCTAATTCTTACATTTCCGAAATCTGCGTCACGCATCATCACTGGATTTTGTGTGCCCCATTTTTGTCCAACAATTTGCTTTGTGTTTACGAAATACACTTCAGCCTTTATTCTTGAATTAAATCCTGTTGGAAGTGATAATAATTTGGTCAAAAACGGAATGTTTTCGGTCGAAAGTTTGTATGTTCCTGGTCCAAAAACATCAGCCACCTGCCCCTTGTGTACAAAAAGTGCTACTTGGCTTGGACGAACCACTAGGCTTGAACTATTCATTATTTCATCACGGTCAGTAAGAGGGAAACGATAAACAAGTATATCTTTTGAAGAATCTTTCCACTCAATAACCTCCATAAGTTGTCTTTTCATTCTACTAAATAACCCCATAAATATGCTCCTTTATCTTATATGAAACATTTTAACAAAATTTGCAAAAATTTGTCAAGAATATAAAAGTAGTTTTTTGTGCAAACTTTAAAAAGATATACAAGTAAAAATATTGTTTTTATGTGTAATTTAGTTGTGTTTTTTGGCAATATTTGTTAAAATGGTGTTATAAAAAATTGAGGGAGTTAAAAAATGTTAGTAAAAGACGGAGTTAAAAAGTCTTATATTCTTGGCGGAATTTTGCAAGTTTTGCTTGGAATTGCAGGTGTTATTGTCCTTTTACCGCTCATTCTTTTAAAATGCGGGATTAGAATTTCGGGGCTTATTGACCTTGCCGAAAAAATTATTGCAATCAACTATGTTTTAATTGGTCTCAACCTATTGATTGCGGTTATGTTTATATTTGCAATAGTTGCTCTTTTTATGAGGAGGAGTTTTTCTTCAACATTTTTCAAACTAGCAACCATTACTGCAATGTTTCCGTTTGCTGTTTTGGGACTTGAAAATGGAATAAATTCTTTAGGCGTTCCAAGTGGTGCAACACTTGAAATTTCAAAAATTTTAACACAACCAGTAATTTATGCTTTGCTTATTGCAAGTGGAATTTTGTGTGTTTTGGGATTTTTGTTTCATTTTACCGTAAGTAAACAAAAACCAAAAAAAGCTACCACTTATCAAATGGCAAAAGCACTACTTTGGATTATATTTTTAGTGCTAACATTTGTAATTAACACAACTTCAAACTGGGTAATCTTGTTTTCATACTCAGATTTTATTCCATACTTTTTTGGCTGGTACTTTTTAGTAATGGGTATTTGGCAATTTGTGTCTAGCCCAAAACTTGTAGACCCAGAAGAAGAGGAAATCAGTACGGGCTATCCAATGCCATATGGACAAGTTTATCCGACTTACCCACAGCCTCCTGTTTACCCACAGGGTTATAACGCATATCCGCCAGCATATCCACCTTATCCTTATCCACCAGCAAATCCAAACGGACTAAGACAAGGACTAAGCGAGCAAGGTATAATCAAAAACGAGAATTTAACTGAGCAAACTGAAAATGCTTCAAATCAAGCTGACAAACATTTTGAAAATAGTATCAAGAATACGCCTGAAACGCAAACTCAAGTAAACGCAAACCAAACATTGCCTAATCTTGAAACAGTTAAAACCCAAACGGTGCAAAACGAAATTGAAGCATTACAAAATCAATCAAGTCAAAAAAACATACAAACTACGCCAGTTAGTCTTGAAACTGAGCAAACCATAGCCAAAGAATCCCTTTTACCACTTTTAGAAGAAAACACAGGCATAATTCAAAAGAAAAAACCGGGAAGGCCACGTAAGCCAAAAATTGCTCCGTCCGAAGCCAGTCTTTCTCCTGAATTAGAAGTAAAAGAGACTATTTCACAAATTGAGCAGGAAAGCTTGCAAACCTCACAACCAAGTCTAAAAACCACTTCACAAGATAAAACTAATTTACCTACAAGCTCAAATCAAACACTCAGTGAAGAAATCATTAGTGCAAATCAGCAAACCGAAAATTCAGCAGAGAAAATAGTAGAAAATAACCATAATGTAGTTAGAGATAACTTATGGGAACAAACATCTCATCAAACTAATTTGTCTATAGCAAATAATCAAACAGGTGAAACAATCAAACAAAGCGAAAGCTCACCTAACACACAAATTGGTAATACTTTACAAAGTGAAAATTTAAGTGAAAAAGAAAAACCAGAAATCACTGACCTTAAACAAGACACACCTACTACGCAAAATGAAATAATACCAGAAAATTCTGAGCAAAACAGTCAAGAGAGCAAAATAAGTGTGCAAAATTCTGATAACGAAACAAATCAAAACAAGCAAGAAAGCATCACAAAAATTGATTCAAATAGTTCAAATGATGGTAATTAAAAATACAGACTTTATAAAACGAAACACCTCTTGCTATAATATTCGCCTCTATTCACGGTATCTCGATTTTTGTACGCTTTTGTAAATTTCTGTAGAGATTTTAATCAATTATAACTAATTACAATACTATAATTGTAAATTATAAAATTATAATGTTAAAGCTTGAAAAACACTTTTCAAGCTTTTTTCAAAACAATTAAATTTTCTGTTACTAAAAATGATGACAAGAATAAAGTAAGCTTTATCATCTCTTTACATTTTAAATATTGACAAAAGCCGAATTTTTTGTTATAATTGTTAAGGAGTGAAAAGAAATAAATAAGTTAAAAAAGACCGTTAAAATTGATGATTTAAACCATAATATCGCAGTAGAAATTTTTAAAATAAAAACATAAGCACAATAGACAAAAATACAATTACAAATACAAGATTATTTGTTTTCACTATAGTAATCAGCTAAAGAATTTTATTGAGCGAAAAGGCTACAATTTTGAAAAGCATTTCAAAAAATTGGTTACAGAAAAAATACAAAAATTTTGTGAGGAAAAAATATGAAAATTAAAGAAGAAAGCTTTTATAAAGCGAAAAGAAACCCAAAAGTTGAAAAAACTCCACTTTTCAAAGACTTAACAAAACTTCAAGAAAATGAACCTTGGTTTACAGAAGAGGAGAAAAAAGCCGTTGACAAATTTGCAAAGAAAAAATTATACCCTATTTTCATTATAGATAGTAATTTTTACAATCCATCTTTTGCAAGTAAGTACAAAGATTTTGTGAGAATTGCTGGAAAAAAACTTGAAAAAGATTATATTTACCAAAGCTATAGCGAAAAAGATGAAAATAATTTTAGAACAATTATGTTTGGAGATACTGAATTAGCGGACATCTTCAATGATGTACGCAGAAATCCACTTTTATCTGAATTTAATAAATCAACTAAAAATATATTCAAATCAACAACTTTATACCGCATTGCAAATGGAAAACCAGAAATTATAAAAACAAGCAACCCAAATACTATCAAATTTTTAGAAAACAAGCATAAATTAGTTAAAAATATTGTTGAGTCCTCAAAAGCAAAAAATTCTAGTTATGACAAATCTCACAATGAACCTTGCCTATAGAAATTTAAAATCACCAAAATTTTGGTGATTTTTTGTTATAAAAATTGTATATCCCAACAAAAACGGATTATTCTTAAAACTAAATTAAATTTTACTTTTTAAAAAAACACGAACACAAAACAAATTTTTTCCATATATAACTCTATGAACTTTTGGGAAAATTACATAAAAATTTTAAAAGAATTAGAAAGCCAAGGTGCTAATATTTTTTGCATTGGAAAAAGTGCACTAAGACGTCCTATTTTTTGCGTGAAAATTGGAAACGGAAGTAAAAAAATATTAATTCAGTACGCTATTCACGCACGGGAACACATAACATTTCACCTTGGAGTTTTGCAAGCAAAAAGACTTTTGAGGCAAAATCTAGATGCAAGTGTGTATTTTGTGTTATGTTCAAACCCAGATGGAGTCTGTTTAGCTACAGATGGAATTAAATCAATTTGCAGGGCTAATCAAGATGTACAAAATTTAATTGGACATTTCCCTTTTTTTGAGCCTGAAAAACCACTCTCCCCTTTTTATTTGCAAAAATTGCAAAAACAACTTTTGAAAGTTAATGGAAGTAGTGATTTTTCAAACTGGAAAGCCAGTGCCACTTGCGTTGACCTCAATGTAAATTTTGATGCCAATTGGGGCAAGGGGAAGCAAAATATATTTGAGCTTTCAGGACAAAATTATGTCGGAAAATTTGCTGAAAGTGAACCCGAGACAAAAGCCCTTGCAAATTTTGTAAAAATTTTAAAGCCAGCCTTTACGATTAGTTATCACAGCAAAGGCGAAGTGATATTCTTTCAATTTGGTCAACGCGGGAAAAGACTCTTGCGTGACAGAAAAATAGCAAACGAGATTTCCAAGACAACTGGATATTTAATTCGAAAAGCGAGAGGAAGTGTTGGAGGATTCAAAGATTATTGTATTCAAAAACTTGGCATACCTTCAGTTACAATTGAAATTGGTGCAGAAGAACTTTCTCACCCTATTGGAAAGGAAAATCTGGTTGAAATTTTTGAACAAAACAAATTTGTTATAGAAAAATCACTTGCACTTTTGTAACCTCCTATATTATAATGTTATATAAGAGGTGCAAAAATGAATGATTTTTGTAATCAAGACATAAAATTTATGAACATTGCACTCAAAGAAGCTGAAAAAGCAAAATTGCTTGATGAAGTTCCTGTGGGTGCTGTTTTAGTTTTAAAGGACAAAGTTATTGCAAAAGCACATAACTTAAAAAACTCGAAAAATAATGCAATCCTTCACGCCGAAATTTTGGCACTTTCAAAAGCTATGAAAAAGCTTGATGATTGGCATCTTAATGAATGTACACTTTATGTTACACTTGAACCTTGTCCTATGTGTGCTGGAGCTTGCATTAATACCCGCGTTGGCAAAGTAGTATTTGGAGCCAAGGACAAAAAAGCAGGCTGTTTCGGAAGTGTTTTCGATTTTTCGAAAGATAAATTATTTAACCACAAACCCAAAATTGTTTGCGGAGTTTTGGAAAAAGAATGTGGCGAAATACTAACAAATTATTTTAAACAAAAAAGGAGTAAATCAAATGGAAATTAGAGAAGCCGAAAAAGAACTTTTTGGAAGCGTAGAAAGTTTGCTTGAGAGCATAAAAAGAGAACCTGTAGATAGTGATGTCCACGTAATACTATTAAAAATTAACAACCCAGCTGTTCAAACACCTACCGAAACTTACAAGCTAAATCTTTTTGGAAAAACACTTGCTGAGTGGGTAAAACTTGCTTTCAACACCTGTCCGATTACCGAACTTGTTTGCGATATGAGTTTTGATATTTTAAGCACAATCAAGCCACACCTTTCAACCAAAAAATACACCGCAGTATTTTTTGCAGACACACCACTATTTCAACGAAAAACATTCTTAAATATTATGGACTGGGTTCAAACAAAAAGAATGAACGTTTGCAAACTTGAGCGTGGATTTGTGTTTGTCACTGATTTTGTGCGAAATGCTGAAAAAATTTATGCCATAACCGAACCTCACGATTTTGGCAAAGAAGATTTTTTTACTGTTTTCAATATGAGTCAACTTGAAAATGCAGGACAAATTTTGAAAAACAGAATTTTAAATTATCACGAGCAAAATGGTGTGCTTTTTAAGGATAAAAAATCAACTTTTATTGACGCTGATGTGACTATAGGAAAAAATGTTACCATTTTTCCAAATAATATAATCTCAGGAGCAAGCCTCATTGAAGACGGTGCTGAAATCGGCCCATTTTGTGTAATAAAATCAAGTAAAATTGGCAAAGATGTGAAAATATGTAGTTGTTATGTTGAAAATAGCGAACTCACATCTGGAACCGAAGTTTTGCCATTTACAAGAATTATTGATGGAAAAAGAAGGTAATATTATGAAAATTATATTTGGGCTCGGAAATCCCGAGCGAAATTTTGAAAACACACCACATAATGTTGGTTTTGCTGTTTTGGACAAGCTGTGCGAAAAATTAAATACAACTTTTTCAAAGAAAAAACTTGGTGGGCTTTTAGCTGAAGCTGTAATTAATAGCGAAAAAGTTTGGCTCATAAAACCTCTCACCTATATGAATCAAAGTGGCGAATGTGTTTTAAAATATGTGAAAAAGTTCAAAATCCCACTTGAGGATATTCTTGTTGTGGTTGACGACATTGATTTACCTGCTGGAGATATTAGATTTCGCCAAAATGGAAGTGGCGGAACACATAATGGCTTAAAAAATATTGTTGAGCTTTTAAAAACAACGCAATTTCCAAGGCTTAGGGTTGGCGTTGGAAAACCGCCTCAATACGTAAACCTTGCTGATTTTGTTCTTGCAAAAATGAACTTTGAAACACTTGAGCAAGTCCAAAAAGGTGAAGAAATGGCAGTAAATAAAATTCTAGAGCTTTTAAAAACCAAAAATAGTGTTTAAATAACCCATTGAAGTCCATAATTATACTATAAAATTTCAAAAAATAATTGCTTTATTTTTAAAAATGATTTATAATGTACCAATACTAGCATTTGCGGAGGAAATTTAGTGAAACTTTTAAATAAAATACTATCGTTTGTTATGTGCCTTTTCGGATTTACCGTTATATTTAGCGGTTGTTCTTTATGGACACTAAATACAAATAAATATCTAAACCAAGTTGTAGCAAGTTATGGCGACATCACAGTTACACTTGAAGAAACTTACAACGCGTACCGAAGTTATGGAAATTATTATTATGATAATCGCGGAGATGTAACTTTTAATGGAGTTGAGCAAACAGCTAAACAGCTTTTGAATAAAAAAATCTTAGTAAAAGAACTTAAAAACAAAGATAGCTCTCTTTACATCAAGTTAAATCAAACTGAGCTAAACAAAGTATGGCAAAATGTGTATGACTCTTTCAATTCAAGTATTTTAACGCTTGAGAAAAAGCTTTTGTCTGCAGACAACAAATCACTTTCTGCAGATATTCCATCTGAAAGCTCTAGCACAACAACAAAAACTGGCTACGAAAAAGATTACGAAGAGTACACCAAAACTTACACATACTCATACAATGAAGAAACAGGAAAGTATGAGCTAACAAAACAAGATACAACAGAGTCAATTGAAACAAGTAGCAAAGATGTTTATAAATTTACCACTGAAGAACTTGGTGGAAAAACTCTTGAAGAAAAATTAGCAACTATGACGACAAAAGAAAAAGCGACTCTAGTATTAAACAACTTTAAAGAATATTTCTGGGACAGCAAAAGCCACACCCAAACAAATAATAATGGTGAAAAATACAGCGAAAAAGCATTTAACAAACTTATTGCCAACTTAAAAGCTAACGAGACTGGAAAAGACTTATCTAAAGACAGTGAAGAAGTTTTCTATCGTGAGTTCACAAGGCTTTACGGTGAATACTACGACTCAGCCCTACTTACAAAACTTCAAAATAATTTCAACAAAACTGATGTTATTAGTGAAAATCTTGTTTTGGACACATATCGCAGACTTGTGATAGATCAAAATACCAACTTTTCAAAACGAAAAATTGTTGATGGCACATTGACCTACGAAAATTACGAAAAGGAAATGAAGTCCAGAACTGCACCTATTTTATCAAAAATAAATAATGACTGGTTCCAAGTTTCACACGTACTTTTAAAATATGATGACAGTATAGTCAATCAAATTAAAGCCGAAAAAGCAAAATTAGAAAAAGACTCAATTACTCTATCAACCTATTTGACTAACGTTACACAAATTAAAAATAGCGCCAAATTTACTGACAGAGCAACAGGCAAGAGTTATTCTGCAAATGATGTTTTAAAATTGATGACAGAAGAAATATCACAATGTGGAACTTCATACGCCAAAATCCAAAAATTCAATGAGTTTATTTACCGATTCAATATGGACGATGGTGTAAATAATGCTGAGTACCCATACTCAATTCCAACAGACTCATCAAAAGACCAAATGGTGAAACCTTTTGCAGATGAAAGTCGCCGTCTCCACGACTCAGGGCAAATCGGTGCAATTAGTTCTCTAATTAAATATGGTTATGCCGAAGATGACACTCTTGACTCAGATGTTATAGAACACGCATCAAATTACAGCGGTTTCCACATTATTATCTATCTTGGTGAGTTTGCAAGTGTTCCAGACAAAAATTCTGCAACCCTTGCCGAGCTTAATGATTTTGTTCTAAACCCACTCAACAACAATTCAACAAACCGCAAGACTCTTTTAGATTATGTGATTGAACAAACTTCTTACTCAAATTATTCTGCATACGAAAGTTCACTTTTGTCTAACCTCAAAAATGATGGAACAGTAAACATTTACAACTCAGTTATAGACCAAATTGTTAAAGCGTTTCAATAAAAACCTAACTAAAAGATAATAATTAAAAAACATCTCGCGATAACGAGATGTTTTTTTGTACACTAAATTCTTTACTTGCAAAATAGTAAAACAAACATCTAAGTTAAAACCAACCAAAACTTTTCAGTACTGAAAAATGATGTGTTTGTTGTGAGACTTAGATATTCCAAGCACCCAAACAAAAACTTTAACAGTACAACTTTACCAAAAAATGCTGTACTATTTTAATCACTACAACAAGTGTAGAAGTAGTTACACCACAAAAGAGATATTTTACATTTTAAAGTTATTTAGCGATATTGTTCTCAAAAACTATTTAAAACAGAAATACTGCTTTAATAAAAATTTAGAATCTATGTAAAAGAAAAATACTAATTATAAAATAATACTAAAAAAACGCTGTCATATGAATTTACTCAACTGACAGTGTTTTTTATTATTTGTTATTTTCATCTTTTTGTTTAATTTCTTTTAAGCTACTCATTGTATTACCAACAATACCTAAAATCCCACAAAATACTCCACCAGCAACAATAATAATCCAGTATGGGTGCCAAATGTTTGTGCAAATTCCAATCACAACATATGTGATTATACAAAGAAGCATAACAATTCCGCAAATTGCATCACAGATTATCTTTGCTTTACTCCTTCCTAATGCGTCTTCCATAACTCCTCCTTGATGAAATTATAACACAAAAAATTATAGATAGCAACAAAATTAATATTACTTTTGTAGTTAATCTTCCCATTTTTCTTTTGATTAAACTTTTGTCATTGTTACCTAATGAGTTGTGCCTTTAAAAACCTTTGTCTTTTAAATTTATATCTTTCTCATCTACCCCCATAGAATTTGCCCTCATTTTTGTTTTTATCGTCGAGACATCAGTAACAACTTTACTGGTATTGTTTAACAATTTTTTATTTCTTTTGCTCCTTTTTATTCCTTTCATACTTCCTCCAATACTATCAATAAATCATAACACAGCACTTTCAATCTTTTTGCCTTTTTTCTAAGATAATAAAAAATAGTTTAATATAAAAACATTTATAAAAAAATACTTTTATATTTGCAACATATACCAAACATTTAGAACCAATTATCAAAAGCTGTTTTTTATTTAGCATTTCAACTTTAAACCTCAGTATCAAATACTCGAATTTCTTAATCTAAGATATTAAAAGAAAAATCTGCTATATGTCCGTCAACAACAAACCTAATTGTGTAGCGACCAACTTCATTTTTCTCACCATTTATAAACAATTTTCCACCCTGTTCTTGAATTGAATTGACAGTCACTACAATATCTTTTTCTTCTAATTCGGCTTTTGTGAAAAATTCGCTTTTAAAATTCTTATCAAAAACCTCAAAGACAAAGTCTGTGTCGTAATCAAAATTTAAAACTGTTTCAGCTTGAACCGAAAAATCCTCCGAAAAAACATTCAAACTTTCAGACGGTTTAACCGCAACAGAATAAATGTTACTTTTACTACTAATACTGTTATCATCACCACAAGCTGTAAACAACATCAAAATTGGTAAAATTAGCACCAAAAAAATACGTTTAAAACCCAAGACACTTTTTGTCATAACAAGCCCCTTTTCATTTTATAAAATTATTTTATCACAAATTTTTAAATTTACAAAACAAATCAAGAAAGTTTTTGTTATTTTGCTAAATCCACCTACCAAAAAGAAATAAGAAAACAAAACCAACAAATTACTTCATTAACATTTTAACAAATTAAAATTAAATAAATTTGAAATATTTTTCACAAGTAAAGCAAATTTTCGTCAATTTTTATTGCTTAATAATATTTAAAATGATATACTATTTAATAGTGGAGTGAAGAGTTATGGAACAAAAGGAAAAAAAGATTAGTTTCAGAATTTCTGAAACGGAGTTTACTAAATTCGAAAAATACTGCAAACAAAATAACACAAGTGTAAGTAGTGCTATCCGAAATTTTATTGAAGATGCAACAAATAACACAAAGGAGCAAGATTGGGCTATAGAAAAGCTAAAACTAGAATTAGAAATCCAAAAACTTAGATATGAACTAGAAGCTGAAAAGCTCAAGTTTGAAAGGGCTCAATTTAAAGAATCATCTCAAGTTTTTGCAGACCTAAAAAGCCACGCGAATGAAAAAGAACCACAAGAAAAACTTCAAACTTCTTGCAAACTAGCTGAAAAAATTAGTACTTTGTAAAAAATGTTATTTAAAGAGTGTTTTCTAAGTTAGCTATTCACCAAAAGTAAATTCAGCTGATATAACTTTATTTTAACTACTCTTTAAAATAGCAAAGTACAAATTTACCAAACTTAAATTTTAATTGTTAGCCTATATAATTTTATATTTAACTATACTTAATTTTTTCCTTTTTTCTTACAAGCCTGTGGCTGTAAGTCTTTAAAAAAATTTAATAAACGGTGTATTTTACACCTATGGAGGTTTCGTGTCAGATTCAGAATTAGTATGTTGCTTTACTGGTCATAGGTCAGCACAATTACCCTGGAAGTACAACGAATCTGGGGAAAGATTTTCTATTTTTAGAGAAAATCTCAAACAAGCAATTATTGATAGCATAAATCTAGGTTATAATCATTTTATTTCGGGTATGGCTCTCGGCGCAGATATGATTGCTGCCGAACTTGTACTTGAGCTTAAAAAAATATATCCAAATTTGATTTTAGAATGTGCTTTACCTTGCACCGACCAAACATTAAAATGGAAAGAAGAATGTGCTACCAGATATGAACATATTTTAAGCCTTGCAGACAAGGTTACATTTGTTTCGAAGTGTGAACACGTTGATGGCTGTATGGCAAAACGAAATAAATATATGATTGACAATTCTAGTCGCGTAATCGCTGTGTACAACGGCAGAAAATCTGGCGGAACTTTTCAAACAATAAATATGGCAAAATCCGCAAACAAGGAACTAATTATCGTCAATCCTGCGCTATAAGATAGCGTATCAGATAAAGTGTTACATATTACAAACTATAAATAAAATTAAAAGAAATGTTATTGTCAAAATACTTTCCTCAAATTTAATTCAATTGAAACCTTTGATATAGATTTCTACAAAACATCTCACTAAAATCGTTATTTAATATTTCAGATTGTATCTCTTTTTTTATTAATAGTCCTTTTATTCCGTTTAACATTTCAAAAAATGAATCACAAGAGTTAATACTATTACAAAAAACGAACATTTGAAAAAAGTCAAGGTAAACTTCCTTGTTGCAGGAATTATCTTAAAAGACAATTTGAACAAAACAAACCAAACAAGTTTTGGGTTGGAGGTATTACTGCAATTTTTATTAAAAATAATAAATTTTATCTGTGCGTATTTTTAGACTTATTTTCAAAAAAAGTTATCGCATATAGATTATCCAGTCAAAACGATAATATTTATCCAATACTTTTAAAGATGCCTTCGAAATAAGAAATCACCCTACTGACTTATGTTTCCACAGCGACCAAGGAACGGATTATACAAGTCATAAATATAGAGATTTACACAAAGCCTTAAAAGTAAAAAATCATTTTCAAGCAAAGCTAATCTAGATAGCAATGCAGTAGTTTTTTGATTCTTTTGGTGAAAATTCTTTAAAACTCGCAATAAATTTTAATCGTTCTTCTCAAATTCTAAGCGAGAAGAAATAAATCATCATAGTTACGAGTATTTTGAAGAATTGCAAGAATCTGTTAAGGAATATATAAACTATTACAATAATTACAGACCACATTCTAGTCTAAAATTAAAACACCCAACAAAGTCAAAAACGACTATAAGTTGATTGTTTTAGCCAAACTTTCCGTCTGAAAAGTTATCAGACTTCAAGTCCAATACAAATTTATATTTCGTTGACTTTTTGGGTAAAATATATTATATTATAAAGAATAATGAGGTAAAAATTTATGCGTTTTGAAGATATCGAAGAGGTTTTTGAAAAAATAAAAAAATTTCACCCTAATATGTTTTTCAACATCACAGAAGAACGTTTTGAAAGAGAAATGGAGTGGTCAAAATCTAATTGGGAAAATTTAGATATTTATGGTCAAATTTATGAAGCATGGAGGCTTACTGCGTTGCTTGGCGATGCTCATATAAAAATGGGGTTTAGAGATTTACCTGATGATGGTTATCAAGACATATATCCTTTTTTAATAAAAAAATTAAAAGAAGGTTATTGCATTGTTGATATAGATGTAAATTCAATGCCACAAGAAATGCTATACACCAAAGTTGTGGGAATAAACGGCATTCCAATAGAAGAGATTATTGAAATTTCGCAACCAATTATTTCAACTGAAAATGGAGTATTTAATTTTGAGTTTGAACGTTATTTAACTTCTAGGCTTTTTTATAAAGTTTTAGGGATTGATGATGGTAATAAAATTACCTTAACACTTCAAAATGAAGAAAAAACTTTTGATGTTGTTGTAAAAGCGTTGGGAAAAAATCATAAAGTTAAGCCAACAATAAAGCCCTCGGTATATTATAGCTTAAATGATTTAAATGATTATTGTTATTTAAAAATTAATAGATTTAAAATAAATAAAAAAATAAATATAAATAAAATTTACACAGAGGTTGAAAAAGCTGTTAATGAAGAAAAACCAATTATTGTTGATGTTCGAGAAAATAGTGGTGGAAAATATAGAATATTCTCTTATTTATGGGAGATATTAGAAAAATCAAAGGCGAAAGGATATTGTTTAGTTGACCATAATTCTTATTCTGCAAGTGTAATGACTGCCCAAAAACTTAGGAATATTGGTTTTACTATTGTAGGTGAACCAATGGGGCAACCATCAACATTTAATGGGGCGATCTTTAGTAATGGTGCAGAAACAAGAGCGGGAATTAAATTAAGAATTCCCACAGTAACTGTAGATAAAAATATTGAAATACATAAAACAATATTGCCTGCAGGATTTAAATTTGAGGAAAACCCGCTTATACCAGATGTAATTATAACACAAAGTTTGGAAGATAAAAAAAATAACAAAGATGCTATGCTGGATTATTGTGTAAAGCAAATACATAATCAAAATAAAACAAATAAAATATCATATGAAGAAACTGAATTTTGCAGATAGAATTTTTAAAAGGAAATAAACTAATTTGTTCAAAAAGCAAAACGATAACAATTTTTTGCAAGACGGATTGGTTTTCGGAAAGCGTGTTAATAACGCCGATAATTTTAACTGGAAAAACATCAGCACAGAGAATATTAACCTTAAAAAGCCTGTTATCATATGTTTGGGTGGAGCCAACACTTCTAACGCACGAGAAGCAAACTTTATTGCATCTATTACGCAAAAACTTTTGGGTGTTGATTCAAACTATGTTGACATTTATTCGGCATACCATCACACAAGCAATGGTGCTCAGTTTAAAACTCTTATCAAAAAACTTGTAAAGGTTTTAAAATAATATTTCAAATAATGGTAAAAGGCTTGATTTTCAGCTGGCAATGAAAAATAAGCGAAATATAAACATTTTTTCGCATTGTTATGGGCAAGCTGTGCCTGATGAGATTTTATCAGAAACGACAAACTATATGAAACAAATTGGCTATACAAAAACTGAAACCGAAGAAATTTTGCTAAAAACAATAGTATTGATGGGCTTGAGGTTTATCACCCAACTCATCAAAAGAAAATATTAAAACACTTCTATCTTTTGCAAAAGAAAACAATATGCTAATTACTGGCGGAAGCAATTTTAATGGAAAAGACTATGTTAAAATGGAAATAAAAAACATTGATAAAAGTGAAAAGAATATTTTAGAAAGATAATAAATATAAAATTACTATTTTAATATAAAAAATCACTATCAACTAGTGATTTTTTATATACCCTTTGTGTGTATACAACCAAAAGTCTTTTTTTGATTATTTTTCTTTGATTTTGCGACTGATTTTGATTATCACAAACTTTTTGATTATTTTTGATTTCTTACTGTTTGATTTTGCGACAGCATTTTTTGATTTTACGACTAGGTGTGATTTTTTTCTTAATTTTCTAAATAATCAAAAAATGGACTACCTATGACACTCCAAACAAGACTCAATTTGCTGAAAATGGCAAATATTATATAAATTTTAGAAATAAAAAAATCGCTGAAACCCTTAATTTTATGGGCTATTCAGCGATTTTATAAATGCCATAAGAAAATAAAGTTTTTCTTACAGCCCACTTGGCGGAGTGCTAGTAACGTAAATCGAATTTTATAAATCAAACTGTTCAGTCAAAAGTTTTGCCCCGATTACCGTCATTGAAATTTTATCATTTGCGTTCAAATTGCTTAAAATTACAACACCACGCTTTCTATCTTGAGTAAACCCTATATAACTGTTGAAATCGGTAGTTGCACCATTATGCCAAATAATATCGTTTTTATTGTCCAACATCCAAGTCATACCTACGCTGTCCATACGAATATTCATTGCTTCGTAGACTGCTTGGTTGGCATTTATATCTTTTATTTTAGAATAAGTCATCGGCAAATATGAAATGGTATTATTCATATATAATTGCAAATAAATCGCCATACTTTCAATATTTGAAATAATTGAACCTGCCGGAATATAACCGTCGTTTTGTTTCCACTTCCAATACTTATCGAGATTACCGCTTTGTTTTGCTACCTGCGTATTTTGCAAGTGTAAGTCATTACGAATAAAGTTATTCATAATATTTGTAAAACTGTCACTATAAATACTCTCCAAAACAAGTCCCAAAACCGATATGCAGAAATTAGAATATACAAACGGATAATCTTTATTTTCAAGCACAACGTTCTGCACTCTGTGAAGAATTTTATCTTTGCCTATTCCGTAAAAATCGTTTGCGATATGCGCAAATTTGTTGCCAATCATAGAACTTTCAAAATAATAAGCGGCGTATCCAGATGTATGCGTTAAAAGCCGCTCTATTGTCGGATAATATTTATCATTTCTCAAATTAAGATATTTCGCAATACTGTCTGTCAAATTTAGTCTATTTTCATTTATGGCTTTTGCACACAATGCACCGACAAAAGTTTTACTAATCGAACCGATTTCATAATCGTATATGTTTGTTTCTTCGCCGTTTTTACCATAAATACGATATGTAATTTCACCGTTTTCAATGAGTGCAACACTTATTTTAGTGTTTTTATTTGAACAACAATATTCAATCATATCTGACGGCGACATATTTTTAAGCTTGCCGAAATTGCTTTGTTGATAAACAAGCAGTCCGCCCAAAGTGCCAACAAAAATCAAAGCCACACTCAATAATACCGCTATAACCGAAATAATCGTTTTCTTTTTTATTTTCGGCTCGTCCGTATTTTCCGCCTTTGCGCTCTTTATAGAAATAAGAATATGCGTTACGGCAAAAATAAC
>DLKQ01000036.1:37533-56779 GCA_002477805.1 Christensenella sp. UBA7584
TTTTTATTCCACAGCACAATCCAAGATATACAATACCCCAAAAGTAAAACTGCATTGACGGTTATGTAAAATATTTTCCCGAAAAAAAACCAAAAGCCGATATATGTGTACGGAATATTTAATATCATAAAGACAAAACAGCCATATCTGCCGATTTGCTCAAAAACAATAGCCGCCCTGTTATCGTAAACGGTTACTTGATTTTTGTGCTTTACTGTATAAATTATATTAGGTATCATAATAACCGCCATTATGGCAAGTCCGTAGTAATTAAACCAATCCATATTAAAGTTATATCAAAAACATCGATGAATGTCAAGCAAACAACATAGTCAAAGTAAATTTGGCACTTTGGCGGGTGTTTGACATATACAAGCACCCGCCAAACAAACTCTCTGAACTCGGATAAAAAGGTAAAACTCAAAGCCGAGCAAAACGGGGCGTTCGCCACTAAACCGCTTGGCGAATCGCCCCGTAATTCTTCGCTCATCGGCTATATTTTGAGTTTTTGTGCCTTTTCTTTCTTCTGAGTGTTTTTCGGTTGCGTTTTGTTTCGGGAGGCATTTTCCCACGCCGTCATTTTTTACTACTGCAAAAACCATTTTTCAGTCCTTTTCGAGTATTTTTACTCCTCGAAATGGTAATTTCATAGTATGCGGTCAAGGGAAAGAAATTGCAGGCAATTATCTTTTCTTGCCATTAGAAATAAGCCTATACCATTTCTTTCTCATGTCAATAACCTTTCACAGCATAAAGTGCCACTTACTTCTTTATATCATACTCCAACAAAATAATATTTATTTTATTGTCTTTTCTAAAAGAGCAAAATCTGCGTTGCATTTAAAACATTGGCAAATAAACAAAGTATCTTTCCCTTCATTGTTTTTACATACACGAAATACATATGATGTTCTGGCAGTGCAATATGGACATTTAAAAGCGATCATATTTACAGGCAATTCAATATTCTCATAGCCGTATGGAAACACTTTTTTCAGTAATGATTCATTTTTTTAATCATATCATTGATAGAAGATATTGCTTTTAATTGTTCACTTCCGCTTCATTTAACTTATTATCTTTATTCATTTTTATACTCCTATATGTATTTATAGAACCATAAGCAATCACTCTTTGTAAATTAAAAAAACCCAAACCGAGTGTTCGATTTAGGTTTTGATTGGCGCGCCCAGAAGGATTCGAACCCTCAATAATTGATCCGAAGTCAATCGTGATATCCATTTCACTATGAGCGCATATGATAAAAGTTTACAACAAAAGTGTTAATTTGTCAACTTTTTAATTTAAAATCGTTCAAACCAATTGGGCTACAAGTCTTGTAAAGCAAGTTGTAGTACAAAATAGTTAAAACCAAAATAAATGTTTAAAAAACATTTTTTTATTAAAACACAAAAAAGTTAAAAAATTCAGCAAAAAACACGAATTTTTTAACTTTTTTACTTAAATTTAATGCAAATTAATTTTCTGATAGATTTGATTCTTCCATCATTTGTCTAACTTCTGCCTCGCCCTTTTCAATTCCGTCTGCCATTTTTGGGTCTAAAACAGCAAGCAGAGTCAAAAGTTCACCAACGTGCACCATTTCTTCATTTCTAATATCTGTCCAAACTTTGATGGCGATTTGACTATCTGTACTGTCTATGTGTGCCTGATATTGGTCAATAGCTTCGAGTTCTCCGATAATGTCTGTGCGAACCGCGTTTATGAGTTGATTTTTGTTAAATTTTTCCAAAAATAAAATCCCCCTTTGCAAAGTAATATACTCTTGCGGGGAGATTTTTGTTACAAAATGTTCAAGATAAAAAAGAAAATTGTTCCCAATGCACCCAAAAATATGGACATATAATAAAATATATAGTTTGAAGCCTTTTTCTTTTCCGGCAAGCTAAAATTGTCTGATAGCACTAATTCCGCCGTTTTTTTGGAGTTAATTCCTTCCAAAATTTCTTGAGGACTAATATTACCTTCTTTAAGCCTTTTTTCCACGTTAAGCATATTTAGTTCCCTATATATTTCCATAACCTGAGTTTTGTCGTCAGGGTTAATATCTTCGACCAAACTGGTTTGCGAAATTTCACGCTTAAAGTTTTTTTGAAACCTTTCAAACTGACTTTTTTTGGACTCAACGAAGAGCTTCATCATAAGCCAGCATAATAAAACAAAAGTTAAAGCGCACACTAAGACATTTACAATCACAATCAAAATTGTGTTACCCGATGAAAGAAAATTATTTGTCCAGTCTGTTATACCACTTGGAAACCACGTACTATTTTCTGAATAACTAACAATTGTGCTGAGCGTGTTGTTAGTAAAGTGCATTATCATCGCAGGAAAAATGCTTTTTGTAAGTAGCGTAATGAAGGCAAAGAACATTCCAACCACAAAAGCATAACCAAATTGCGCAGGGTTGAAGTGCATTAATCCAAATAGAAGTCCACATAAAATTATTGACCTGATTGTTCCGTTATGTTTTGTTCCAGAAAGAATTAGACCGCGATGCGATATTTCTTCACACACACCAGGTAGAACCCCTACAAGGAAAATTGAAAGAATAAAATTAACTACAGAATAATCTTGAGACCCCACACTAAATTTATAGCCAAAAAGACTTAAAAACCCACTCCAAAGAGTACTAATATAACCAACCAAAATAAATACGCAAGCACCCATTGCAAGTGATACAAAAACAGCCTTTACAGAAATCTTCTTAAACCCAAATGTTTCAAAAGTTTGTTTCACTTTTTTCTTGCAAAGCCACGAAAACATCAAAATCGGTAGCACTGCCATTAGTCCTATCTGAACCAAAAGTTTAAACACAATGGAAGAGCCATTAAATTGAAATAGCCCAAAATACGCACAAATTTTTATGCAAACAAACAGTGCCATAATTACAAAATAAATTAGCCCTGTGTAAAAAACAAGTTTGTCGGTAATAAATTTCTTCTTTTCCATAATACCTCTATATAGTCTTTATAATCGTAAGTCCAACAGCAACACCTATTCCAAGCGAAAGAAAAACAATTTCTCTAAACCCAAATATACTTTTCTTAGGCGTGATTGTTTCAGCATTTGGAGCACATTCACTTTTTTTGCCGATTTTCTTTATCAAAAAGATAGCAAGATACACAAGCAAAATAGCGAGTGCAAACATTAAAATTGAAAGTAACACGGTAACTACTGAAATATTTGTAACACTTTCACCGCCACCTGTTATTGCACTGATATACATTGAAGTAAGCACTGTAAAATTATTGAAAAAGTGTAAAATCATACAAAGCCACAAAGCACCCGTTTCCCACATAACAAGTCCAAGCACAACTCCTAAAATAAATGTAAATGGAAACTGAGGAACATTTGCGTGCATAAGTGAAAACATTACTGCACTCAAAAGAATTGCTGTCCACTTTCCACATTTTTTGAGACCGTTAAAAATAATTCCGCGGAAAACAAGTTCTTCAGTAATAGCAGGTAAAATTCCAATCATCAAAACAGCCAAAGCGTAATAACCAAAACTTGAAAGCGGAATATCAATTTCGGTTTGCACAGGAATTCCAATTTGGCTAAACAAATTTGAAAGTAACGAAATAATTGGCGAACAAAGATAGCAAATACCTATTCCTAAAACTGCACAAATTGCAATGTTTAAGTAATTCGATTTTTGAGTAAGTCCCGAAGCCTTTAGCGCTTGAACATTTTTTGTTTTACTATAGACAAAAAATAGCCCAACAAGTAGTAGCGCAGTGCAAGCACGAAGCACGCAGACGAACCAAACTTTTTCTGTAACAGCAAAAATCTCTTTTCCTTCTGGTGTTGTAATTGTTTCGCTCCCTTGCAAAAAAAGCGAAATTATCAAACTCAGCATTAAAGGTAAAACAAGCGCCCATAAATAAGTTTGCATAGAATCACTTGGCTCGTATTCAAGTTTTTTCATTTGTGCCCCCTTTTTCACTATATTTTATAACAAAACCGAAAATTTGGCAAGATTATTGAATAGTTTTATGAGATTTTTTTAAACATCTGCCATAAATTGCGTCGATTATCTTCCAAAGTGTCGCCAATATGATTAAAATGACGAAAATTGTCAAGATTAGCGGTATAAATTCGTAAAGCAAAACACATATCAGTGCAACCAAGATGCAATTGATTAAATTTCCAACAACGACAGCGATTAAACTTTGCCACCATTTAAGTTTGAGAAAAACGCAAAGCCCTGCACCGCTATAAATCCCCAAAAGAGGCATTGGAAGAGCAATAAAAGTAATTAAAAACCAAAAGGCTTTGACTTTTGAGTCTTTTTTACCTCTTAGTTTTGACTCAAAAAAATCTTCCACCTTAAAGGCTATTTTGCTAAATTTTTTATTCTTTTTTAAAATTTTCAAAACTGGCGAAAGTGTGAGCACAATCAAAATCCCAACAAGAGTGCTCGCTAAAAAGGCAACTAACGCACTTGCCCAAACATTCATTGCCAAACTTCCCCAAACTGCAGTTGAACACCCAAGCGGTATTGCCACCTTGGTTTCAACAATAGGCAAACAGGCGCAGATAAAAACCACCACAAACGCTCCAAACCCACCAAAAATTGATACTATCTGTTCTTCAAGCATACAACATATTTATGCTTTAACTATTATAATTTGAACTTTTTTTCGAAAGATGTAATCTAAAATTATTACAAAAAGAAAAAAGCATTTCAGCTTTTTACTTAAAAATTACCAAAAAATCTTTTAATTTCAATTTCAGCATTTTCAACACTGTCTGAACCGTGAATAAGATTTTCACGGTCGTTGCAAGAATAGTCTCCTCGAATTGTTCCGCTAGGTGCATCAAGATACTTTGTTGGCCCCATAAAGCTCCTCATACCTTTCACAACATTTTCACCTTCTACAACCATACCAACAACTGGGCCACTTGTCATATAGGTCAAAACTTCTGGAAAAAAAGGACGGTCAACTATGTGCGCGTAATGCTCTCTAATAATTTGCTCACTCATTGTAAACATTTTCATATTAACAATTTTGTAACCCTTTTTTTCAATACGCCCAATAATTTCACCAACAAGATTGCGACGAACTGCATCAGGCTTTAACATAATATAACTTCTTTCCATTTTTCACCTCGTTAAATATTGTTTTATTTTAGCACAATTTAATTTTTATTTCAAGCATTTTTTAGTATAATTTTATCACGCTATGCATATTTTGTACACTAAAAACAAATTCCATATACAAGTAGTTATTACCCTTGATTAAAATACTAACTTTACGCTAGAAAGCTTTTTAGAATTAAGCTATATTTTATTTATTGTTAGAATACATTATTTTATCATAAGTCACACTACAGTGGCTTGTTTTTTACCATAAGCCTAATAAGATTATAAAACGCATCTAACTCCTCTTCGTTTAGTTTTGACAAAAGACACACAAATTGCTTTATCTTCGTTGGATATTTATTATCAACATCAAAAAACTCACCAAGAGTAATATTAAAATAATTACAAAAGTTTATCAAAAAATCAACTGAAGGTGTCAACTTCCCACTCTCTAATTGATTAATATATTCACTACTCATTCCCAACTCTAAGCTTAAATTTCTTGCAGAAATTTTCTTAGAATTCCTTATGTAATAGACTTTATGTCTTATATAATCTTTATCCATATTTATATGTTACACTATGCATAATAAAAAAATACATAGTAATACTATATTTTTTATTGACATACATAGTAACACTATGTTATAATAGTAACAATAAATATTGGAAGGAGGGAATTATGTCTCAGGAAATAAAGAAAATTTTACTATATCTTGTAGGCGGTGGCGCAATTTTGCTTGGAATTATATTTATGATTTCATTTGCAGTTTTAAATACAAGCAAAGTTTCAATAGGAAAAGAATATTCCTACAAAGCAACAGGAATTGTTGAGGACAGTGACAGCAGTATTTCTAGTGCTACTTGTTTTTTTGAAGATAATCAATATGTTAGGGTTGAATATACTCTAGGTTCAGGTTACAGTAATACATTTACAGCAACATATAGAATAAGCAACGACAAAACACTTTACCTATCAACTGGAACAAGCTTGCGAAAGGTTGGAACTTGTAATGCCTGTGAGGCTGATGTTAATACAGTTATTTATGGTGTAAATGTAAACATAAAACTTGTCTGTCATAGCGCGAATGCTGCAAAAATTGTTTGTTTAATATTTATGCTACTTGGCTTTGCTGGTGGAATTACTTGTATTGTAACCCAAATATTACTTAACAAAAAGAACTATAGTTTGACAGAGTTTGCTGAAAATGAGCAAACGCAAGCACAAAACAAATAATTACGAATTAGAAGATAACTATATTAAAAATTATCTACATAAAAAATTTTCAAAAAACAATTAAAAAATAACCCCAAAAGTTAAATACTTTCGAGGGTTATTTTACTTATACCAAGAAATAAAACATAATATTTGTTTTAAATTTTTTAACTCAAGATACAAATAGGCATATTAGTGCTACACAATGTGTCAACATTTATTCTTTTCGTTTCGTGTATGTTTTTTTAGCAGTTTTAAAAGTACAAACGATGAGTGCATTAATACAGTTCTTTACTAGATGTAAATTTTCACTTATATGTTAGTCTTAAACCACTAGTTAAAGTCACTTTCTTTGTTTAAACTCCACTATTTTATTTGTTTTGCTCAGTTTGAGGTTTTTCCTGAATAACAGTTTTTTCATCAGACTCATTTGCAGTTTTTGAAGTTTGAGTTTGCTCTTTGTTTTCTTCAGCTTTTACTTGCTGTGACTCAGACTCAGTCTCATTTTTTGCTTGTTCTGCCTGCACTTCAATAACTTTGTTTTCCGATTTTTTTCGTGATTTTGAGGCAATACTTTCAAACATTCCCTCTCTCTCAATTACATTTTTTTGTCTTAAGATAATATAAGTAACAAATGATACAAGATTGATTAAAAGGTACAAAATTAAACCAACTGTAACATTTTGAACTCCAATTGTCCAAAAGATAAACACTAAAATAACCAAACCAACAAATATCGTAAATAAAAATTCAGATATTGCTTTTAGTCCCCAAGAGCCCACTTTTAACTCTTTTGCTTTTCCTGCTGAAAACAGCCAGCCCCAAATTGTTGTAATTAAAATAAGTACAAGACTAATTATTGAAAAGATTTGAAATAGCGCAGAGAACACAAGCCACACACTACCCCATTGACCAATAATCCCAAACCCTGAGATGGTTGCACTAAGACCATATTCCGTAGGTACTGATACAAAAGCCCAGCCAAGCAACAGAATTGAGCAAATTGCTGTCATCAATATATAAACAAATGGCAACGATTTTTTGTTACATTCCATATAAAAAATTCTCCTTTATCAGTATTATAAGTAGTATAGCCAATTTTATCCAAAATGTCAACAGGTTTTCCTATTAACCACATATGTTTCGGCATAAAAATGTAAAAATTTAGCAAATAAACTAATTAGCATTACAAAACCAAGACCAATTTTTAGGCCACAACAAAAATCACAAGTTTTTATTAAAATAACTCTTGCTTAAACTGCGAGTTAACTATTTTTTACAACTCTTCTTTCAGAAAGGAAACTTTCAAGAGTTGTAATTAAACTCAAAATTTAATACTATTTTTGTAACCAATTTTGATTTCAAAAAAAGGTGCTAAATAATTGCAATTATTTTTATGTTTTAGTATAATATAACTAGTGAGGTGACTTTTATGATTTTTGGAATGATTGCCAGCGAAGCGGTAAAGCTTGTTTCGAATATAATGTCGTGGGTTTTGATAGCAACCATTATTTTGGGTGCAATATTTGTTTTGGTCATAACAATTATGATTGCAAAAAAAATAAAATACAATCGGCAGATGAAGCATAACCAAAAAGAAATTGAAAAGTACCTTAGCGAAAACACGCAAAATCAAAAATTTTAAAGTTTTATAAAAATAATTTTTATTTTTTGCTTAAAGATTTTAAGATATACTTACTTATAAATAGTACATTTTAAAATACTAAAGCAAATAAATTCAAAAATACAGAACAAACAAAAAACTAGGAAATTTTCCTAGTTTTTTAAATGAGTCACAAAATTTTTCTTGAATCTTTATTAGCCTAATTCTCATTCCGCTCATCTGAGCTAGCGTTAGATGAGTTTTCTCCGTTTGCAATCAAAGATTGACTAGAAGTCTGAGTATTTGAGACTTTTTTCTCTAATTTTTGTTTTGACTTTTTACTTTGCTTTTCCGCTTTTTCTTTTGCTTTTTGCTCTTTTTTAAGTCTTCTTTTTTCGCTGTCTTTTTTGCCCCAATTTCTACCATCAAATTTTTTGAAAAAGCTTTCGAGTGTTTCTTCTTGTTCGAGTTCAACCTTTTTTTCATTACATCTTTCTGGTAAAGGTTGCTCTCTTACTGGAAGTTCTTTTTCATTTTCTTTCATTCTAAGTTCAATTTGCTTGTGTGGGATTTTTATCTTGTTTCGTTTAAATTCGTTAAACACATTGTCCATAATGTAGTAGAAAACGTCCCAATAATCTTCACTTGCACACCAGCAGTGGCAGAAAAATTCAATCCCGTCTTCATCAAAACTTTTGATTGAGCAAAATGGTGCTGGTTGAAGTTGAACTCTACCATCACTTTTCATTACATCGGTAACAACTTTTTTCATCAGGTCAACATCAGTGCTATAATCCACTTTAAATAAAAATTCAACACGCCTTACTCTTCTATTACTATAATTAATAATCGCGTTGTTTGCAACCGCCGAATTAGGCAAAACAACAAGTTTGTTATCGTAAGTAATTAGTGCTGTTGTTAAAATTTTTATATTTTTCACTTTACCCTCAACACCATTCACACTTACATAATCACCTTCTTTAAATGGGTGGTTGATAAGAAGAATAATTCCACTTGCAACGTTTGAAAGGCTATCTTTTAACGCAAGACCAATTGCAACACCAGCAGCAGCAAGAGTTGCAACAAGCCCAGTTATTTCTACCCCAAATTGCTTTAAGACCATAACAAGCAAAATTACATATAAAGCAAATTTAATAACAGACAGAAAAAACCCTTGCGTAACCTTTTCCATCTTTGTTTTTGAAAAAACTTTTTTTAGAATAAGAATGAAAAGTTTGACTACAACGAACCCAGCAATCCACAGCCCAATCCCCTTTAGGATTGTTAATCCACTTGTTGCAAAAAAGTTTACTATTCCATTCCATATATCAGCCCAAGTCATTTTTGTTCTCCTTTGTAAATCTTAATTTAAAATAATTCTCTATTTTTATCCGCCTTTTCAACCGCTTCAAAAAGCAAGTTTTTAAAGGCTTTTATATCTATTTCAGTGCATACTTCAGCATTGGGTTTCCGCTTAAAATCAAAATTTAAAACACCAAACCCACTTGTACTTTTCTTAACTGAAACAAACACATTTTTGGTCGTAAACAATGTTTTGTCTTGCACATACAAAACTGCGCAACTATCGTGCGTTGCCACATTATTTTTTACCGCCCTATCTTTGTAAGACCTGAAAATAAATTCTAGCATTTTACCGACTTGTCCATAACTTTGAATTTTTCGAACATCTTGTTTGTCCAAAAACGCCATATGCCCCATATCAGAGGGACAAATAATAATTTTTATTCCGCTTGACAGCACAATTCCAGCACTAACTGGGTCAACAGCAACATTAAAAGATGAATAATTTTCGTCTGAAAGAAGCCCCGATTGAATAACAATTTTATCAATTTTACTTTTTATTTCAGGGTATCTTTGAAGTAGATATGCAATATTAGAAAGCGGTGCTGTCGAAACTATGGTTACTTTTTCTTTTATACCCTCTAAAAACTTTGGAAATTTATTTAGTTTTTGTGCTTTTTGTTTTGGTGATTGAAATTTGAATCCGCCAATCCCGTTTTTACCGTGAATACCACTTAATTTCAATCTTTTTTTGCTAAAATTTTTGGTAGTACCTTTAAAAACTGGAACTTCTTTTTTTACAAATTCCAAAACAGATAAAGTATTTTTTGTAATTTGTCTCACTCCCATATTTCCATTTGAAGTGATTATTGCCACTGGATTTATGTTCGGCGAAAACAACGAAAAAATGATTGCCACAGCATCATCAATTCCAGTATCTACATTTAATATCATTTTTTTCATAACAAAACCCTTAAAAAGCAATTTAATTACTTTTATATTATATTAGAAAAATTCCAAAAATACAATGATTTTTGTTTGTTTTTTTAAAAAAAATTGTTATAATTTTATCGAGGTAAAAAATATGTCTAAGTTTTTAAAAACAAGTTTAACTATCATTTTAACAATAGTCTTGTTCCTTATTTTTGTGGTTGGAGGTTATGTCCTGTATCTTTGTTTGGATTACTACCGAATCCCCGACCACCAAGTTATCGAAATTGAGAACAACACACAAGCTACTTTAAGTCTCGGAAATGAATACAGCATTTCGAGCTTCAACATAGGCTTTGGTGCATATTCACAGGATTTTTCATTTTTTATGGACTCTGGTGAACTTTTAGATGGAACAAAAACAAAAGGAACAGGTAGCACTGCGAAAAGTCGCGAAAGCGTTTTACAAAATACCATAGGCGCCACTAATGTAATAAAAAACCTAAACACAGATTTTTCATTTTTTCAAGAAGTGGATATTAATTCAACCCGAAGCCACAAAGTAAATCAATACCAAACTCTCTCACAAAGTTTTCAGGAGTACTCAAATTCCAAAGCAATAAATTTTCATAGCGGATTTTTATTCTATCCATTTTCAAACCCACACGGAAAATCCGAAAGTAGCATTGCAACTTTTTCAAAATACAAAATTGAAAACGCTGAGCGAAGAGCTTTTCCTGTTGATGAGAGCTTTCCTACCAAATTTTTCGACCTAGACCGATGTTTTGCTGTTTACAAACTCCCTATTTTGGGCACAGATAAAAAACTTGTTTTAATAAACCTCCATATGAGCGCTTACGATGAGGGTGGAAAAATCAGAGCCAAACAGCTTGATATGCTATCTAGTTTAGTAACAACAGAATATCAAAACGGAAACTATGTTATAGCAGGTGGCGATTGGAACCACGACATCGCTAGTTCAGAAAACTTGTTTAAAACTGGTGAAAAAAAGCCAGACTGGGTAGGCAAAATTACCGATGAAGATATTCCAAATAACTTTAGTTTTGCAAAAACAACGGAAGGAAATACTACTGTTCCAACTTGTCGCTCAAGCGATATTCCATACACAAAGCAAAGTGACGGAAGCCTTTTAAATTACACCATAATAATTGACGGATTTTTAGTTTCTGATAATATCACAGTGACAAACTTAAAAAACATAGACACCGAATTTAGCTTTTCTGACCACAACCCTTGCCTGATGAAATTTGTGCTAAACTAATTTATATTTCAATGGCAACACATATTTTACACAAAAAACAAAAAAATGTATAAATTTATACATTTTTTTACTTTTTCTACTGAAAGCTACAAAATTAAACCATTATTAAACACTAAAGTAAGTGAGAAGTCTTTACCTGTCAACGATAACAGTTCCGTCCTTTTCAATAGTAATTTTATCCCCTGTTTGAACATATTTTAAAAACTTTTCACCTAACTGGTCAATAGCAATAATTTTACTGTTTTCCCAATTTTTAGCAAGGATAATTCCCGAAGCTGCAAGGCTATCTATACTTTCAGAAAAAAGCATCGCACTTGGATTTATTCCCATTGAGCAAATAGTTTGAATTACTAGTCCACCTGTTGTAGAACCAATAGTTTTTGGCAAACATAAAATTTTACCTGTAATAACTTTTTTGTATAAGTCGGGATTATTTTGGTCAGAACTCACAACTTTTTTTGCATTCTTTAGTGCACTTTTTTGGAATGTTGCCAAAGTGTTTACACCTTGCCTTGAAACTAACGCCTCACCCACGAGTTCTCCACCTGCAATAACTCTTCCTGTAAACTTTTTCATTATTTTTCACCTCCTGTAATAATGCTTAAAATGCCTGCATCTTTGTAGTATCTTGCTGGGGAATATGTCCTAAGTTTGTTTGAAGATGTGATAATTGGCTGTTTTCCAGCAATAGGGTTGTTTGTGTACATAAGTGGACAAATTGAACTTATTTTTACGCCAGTTTTCTTTAACTCTGCAAAAAGCGGTGTCTTTCTAAATTTGTCCGCAATTTGAGGTGGAGTTGTCAAAATTGTACGACAAGCAACCTTTTTTCTTCCATTTTTTTGCAAGCTTTCTAAAATATTTTTCGCCCAAGATTCAAGCTGAGCGTAAGAAAGGTGTGGACAACCAATAAAGCACAATTTTGGCTTTGCATTTAAGTTTTTCCAAAGCACAGGGTAGTTTTTGTAAACCTCCTCAAGTGTTTTGTCTGTAATTTTAAACACTTTTGCGTCTGATTTTATGAGTTTTTTGCCCTTTTCTTTTGCTTCTGGTGTCAAATTTTCAATATGATAAAGTCCAACCGAACCATTAGAAGCAGAAGCTGCACCAAAGTCTTTTAGATAAGCCTTTACATCATCAGTAAGTTCTGTTCCTATAAATTTATCTAAACCTACAACATAAGGTACATCTTCCATAACTTTTAGTCCAATCGCACTGCCTAAAATTTGTGCTTCAGGAAGTTTGCTAGTGTGAATTTCTACAACCCAGTCTGCTTTTCGCCCCTCATCAGTCAAAAGCCCAAATTCTGGAACTTTTCCAATTATTGCTGAAAAAAGGTCTAAAACACCACTATTTCGGTTACATCTTGCACCTAAAACAGAGTTCGCATACACAACAGCCGAACTTTCAGCCCAGCCAAGAATGTCACCTTTTTTTGGAGTGTTACCAACTTCATCAAAATAACAAGCACAGGTAAAACTATCTTTGTCCTTGAGTCCAATTTTCCTAAGTTGCTCTTCATAAATTTTTTGCCTGCTATACATTATTTTACTAAAAATAAATTTGTTCAAAAGCCCGCATTTTACATTTTTGTAATCAATAGGTCTTGGGTCAATAGTAAAAGGCTCTTTTGTTTTAATCCCAGCATTAATTATTTCGTCATTAATGCGGTAAAGTGGTTTTAAAAGCCCTAACCCAAATGATGTAACAAAATGGCTTGCGTGAGTAATTGGAACAAGCTTTTTCGCACCGAAAACATCTCCAAACTCTACAACAGTTTTCATAATTTTAGCCATTGTCTCACCTTGACTTCCAGCTAAAATGTCTTTTTCTTCTTGATTTAATTTCATTTTTTCCTCCCATAAAACTTTTTTTATTATATCATATTATACAAAGTTTGTCATAAAATTACAAAAAAAATCTATAAAAACAAGATTAAACGCTAAATTTATAAAAATTAGAATTTAAAAATTAAGCACTATATGTACGATTTTTGTAAGGAAAGTGCAAAAAACCACATATTTACACGCAAAAAACATATTTTATTAAATTTTTTGCAAATTAGAATTTTTTATTGTGGTATACTATCAAAAACGCTACAGATTTAAAAAAAGTTTATAAGTTTATTTAATAATTCTACACTAGTCCACTTTTTAATCTATAAAACAAGAAAGGGCAAAATCACGCATTGTTAGTTTACTAAATTGAAACATAAAACCAATCTTGATAGACTAAAAGATAATTTTCATTAAGCCACAATAAAAGTATTCAAGCTAAAAAGATTCTAATTAAAATAAAAAATAGTGACAATAGTCACCATTTCAAATAAACACAAAAAATGTGCAAGTAGTAGAGTAAAAAAGTTAAAACTAGGTTATACTTTCCACAAAGCTTGAATTTGTCTTTACAACTTTTTTGCAAAATAGCCCAGTCTTTTAATGCGAAATAATGAAACTAGAGGCGAGATTTATATTATAGAACTTCCCGTTTATCCAAAAACTTCCTAGTTAAGAACGAGAGATTTTAACTTCCGTACATACCACCATCAACACGAATAACTTCGCTATTAATAAAGTTAGATTTGTCACTTGCCAAAAACAGCACTACGTTTGCAACATCTTCTTCAGTACCAACACGCTTTAAGAAAACTTTGTCTTTTTCCATTTCGATGAATTCTTCGTCCATTTCATCAACTTCGCTTTTTGTCGCAATAAAGCCAGGAGCTACCGCATTAACATTCACATATGGCGCAAATTGCATTGCTAAATTGTGAGTTAACGAAATCACACCCGCTTTTGAAGCATCATAATCCAAACACATCGGATAATAAGTATTAATACCATTCGTACTTGAAATATTGATGATTTTTCCAGCCTTTTTTTCAAACATAAAAGTTCCAACATATTTGCTCATCAAAAATGTTCCGACAAGATTTACATCAAGAACCTTTTTAAAATTTTCAGCAGTTTTGTCAGAAAACAAAGTGTCAATCGCTATCGCTGCATTATTCACCAAAACATCTACACTTCCAAAAGTACTCAAAGTTTGGTCTAAAACATTCTTTACATCTTGCTCATTTGAAATATCACATTTAAGGCACAAGCACTTTTGCCCAAGCTCTTCTATCTGACTCTTTACCTCTTTTGCAAGCTCCTCATTTTTGTTGTAAGTCATCACAACACAAAACCCATTTTTAGCAAATTCTATCGCAGTAGTTCGACCTATCCCTCGACTTGCACCTGTTATTATTGCAACTTTTTGCATACTATCCCTCCATTTTTTGCACACTATGTACATAATTTTTGTCACTATCTAACATTTTTTAAAATTAACTTATTAAACACAAAATCTACTCTTTATATAATTTTTACCATTTTTTTATAAATTTTACGCTTTTTTCACAAAATTAGTACCAAATTTTTGCATTTTAAATTTCTGAAAAATAATTCAATAGTTTATTTACACTTTTAATAGTAAAAAAAATTACTTCAATAAAGAAGTAAATTTTTCTCTACGCTCTTGAAACATATTTTCCGTCAGCAGTTGAAACAATTATTTTGTCGCCCTCATTAATAAAAAGAGGAATTTTTACAACAAGACCCGTTTCGGTTGTAGCATCTTTTGTTGGGCGTGAAGCTGTAGATGCACTTGTAGCTGAATCAACACTTACAATTGTCATTTCAACTTTTTCTGGAATTTGAATTCCTAAAAGTTGCCCATCAAGCGAAGAAACATCAACATTACCATTTTCAATCAAATAATATTTATCATCACCGATACGCTCTGCAGGGATTTCAAGCTGGTCAAATGTTTGATTGTCCATAAAGTAATAAGTTGAACCATCGTTGTAAAGGTATTGAACATTACTTCGGGTGATTCTCGCTTCTTCAATTTTATAGTTTGTGTTAAAGTTACGCTCAAGAGTTGTTCCTGTTTTAACATTCTTGATTTTTGTTTTCATAAAAGCAGAACCCTTGCCTGGTTTTACGTGTAAAAAATCAATTACTTGGAAAAGGTCGCCATCAATAATTACGTGCATACCCTTTTTTACTTCTGAAATTTCCATTTAATCTTCTCCTAAAAAAATATAGTCATATTCTACCAAAATTATATGTGTTTGTCAATAATTTTTTATTCTTTCACTTTTGCTTTCAAAACTTTTTGACTCTTTAAACTGTAGAGTTTTGTTGGATAATTGAAATTGTTTATCTTCGGGTGAATCCAACACTTTTTATGCCCTCTGATATACTTTTGCCACATAATAAACCCATAAAGTGAATTCATTAAATACCCGATTTCAAGTACAAGCAAAATATACTGACCATTCAAAATCCAAATTATAGATTCAGTAATCGCCACGCCAAGCCAAGCTACCCACTGCTCTCGGTATCTGAGCACCAAAAATAGCCCATTACACACACTAAAAGCATTCGCTAAAGCATCAAGATACCACCAGTCTGGCATACCCTCAGCCAAAATTCCTATACTAGTAAATAAAAATCCAGTCACAAGCGAAACAGCCAAAATTCCCGCAAATATAACAGCATCTCGAGCCCAATTTACCGCTTTTACTTTTGTTAAATTCTTGTTTTCGCCGTCAGATTTCTTGCCCCAAAGATAAAAACCAACAAAAAGAATCGGAATCCAAAAAATTATTTCAAATAATGCACTAATATAAAGTCCGTTTGCAAAATAAACTATCGTTTGTGTTGTATCGTACAGCACAAAAGACACAATAAACGCCCACTTTGATTGCTTGCTAAGTAAAAGTTCGCACGAACACCCACCAATGACCACTATAATTTCAATTACTCTAAGCCAAGTTCGCTCATTTGGATCTTCAGGAAAGAAGATTCCAAGCAAAATCCCTATTGTGCAAATTGAAAAAAGCCATATTTTTTCGTAAGTCGAATAGTAATTCCACAGCCTCACAAACCAATTTTGATGTTTTTCTGCAATCTTTTCCTGTTTACAAGTATTTTTTTCTTCAGAAATTTGTAACTGCGTTTGCAATTCCTTTTTATCTAAAATTGCAGTTGTATTTTCTTTATCATTTTCAATTTCTTTCTTTTCTATTTTTTCTTTTGAGTGTTTCATAATAAACTAATTATAACACTTTCAAGTATCACTGTCAACAACGAAAATTGTAACAAATTTGTAGTCAAATACTATTTAATTACATCACAAACACACACTTTATTCTTTTCAACAAACTTAAAAGACAATTAAGAGTGAGATATTTGAAATTGCTTAGAATTTTTAGCTAAGAATATTGAATTTACAGCTTTTTGGAAATATGCGTTAGCCTTGTTTTATTGTGGAAAAGTGGATAACTTTTGTGGAAAAACCACATTTTTCGGGGTTATGTGCATAAATTTAGACACTATCCCACATAAAATTACCAGTAAAGTGCACAAAATTTGCAACGAGCATAAGCACATACCAAAAGTATTTAAAGAATAGAATATGAAAAACACCACAACTAAATGCGTATCAAGATGTGAATATTTTTTAACACATAAAAGCGGGATTCAATTGCAAACTTTCTATTATAGAAACCAATAACTACTTTATAAAAAAATTTAAGATGACAATGATTACATATTTTGGCATTATAAAATTAGTTGCACATTTTAGATATAGTTATTTCAATTTTTTCATAAAATCTTTTATAAGAATTGTTCCTTTATTTTAAAAACAGTAATAGAGCGTGATTTTATTTAAAATTACTCATTTTAAAAAGGAATTTTTATTGAACTATTTTTAAAAATTATTAAATCAGCCTTAAAGAAATTCTTAGAAGTCAAAATTTTTGTTTACTAAAGCTTGCAAATATGTTATAATTTTTAAAATTAAATTTGCGAGGTAAAAAATGTTAGAAAATTTTGATATTGATAGCAAACTTTTAAAACTAGCTGATGAGGCAGAAAAAGAGTTAGCGCCAATTTTTAAAGAATTTGATGATATTTGTTTTTTTAATAGTGCAAAAGTTTTGAAAGCTTTTCAAGACGAAAAACTAACCTGCACTGATTTTTGTGAGGTTACAGGCTATGGTTATTACGACCACGGCAGAAACAAGCTTGAAAATATTTACAGCAAAATTTTTGGCACAGAAGACGCACTAGTTAGACCGCAAATTATGTCTGGAACACACGCACTAAGTCTTACTTTTTTTGGCCTTTTAAAACACGGAGATACATTGATTTCCATAACTGGAGAACCTTACGATTCTCTAAAAGGTATTATTGGATTAACAGGTGGAAGTCATAATTCACTCATAGCTCACGGTATAAATTTTGAACAGATTGAGCTTGTAAACAATGATTTTGACACCAAAAATATTATTGATAGAATCAAAAAAAACAAGGTAAAAATGGTGGAGATTCAGCGTTCAAGAGGATATTCAAACAGACTAAGCTTGAGCGTGGAAAAAATTGAGAAAATAGCAAAGGCAATAAAAGAAACCGACAGCGAAGTTATAATTATGTGTGATAATTGCTATGGCGATTTTGTTGAAACAAAAGAACCGACAGAGGTTGGCATAGATATTTTAGTTGGTTCGCTAATGAAAAATTTGGGTGCTGGCGAAGCGAAAACTGGAGGTTATATTGTAGGGAAAGAAAGTCTTGTTCACGATGTTGCTGAAAGATTTTCTGCTCCTTGTGTAGCAAAAGATATTGGAGCGAATCTTAATCAAAACCTTTCCTTTTTTAAAGGTCTTTATCACGCACCAAGTGTTGTAAAAAGTAGCCTCAAAACAGCAGTGTTTGCAAGTTTTATGCTTGAAAAACTCGGATACAGCGTTAGCCCAAGATATACAGATAAACGAACAGACCTTGTTCAAACGATTGAGCTTGGCAGTGAAGAAAAACTTGTGGAATTTTGTCAAGGTATTCAAAAAGGTGCTACTCTTGAGAACTACGTTACACTTGTGCCAAGTGAAATCCCAGGTTACCCACATAAAGAAATAATGGCAAGTGGAAGTTTTATTTCAGGCTCAACAATAGAACTAAGTTGCGACGGGCCAATAGCTCCCCCATTCACTGCATTTATGCAAGGAAGTCTTACTTATGAATATGGCAAACTTGGAATTTTAATTGCACTAAACAATCTATGCAAAAGTGAATAAAAGCAATATTTTATATGATTTTAATTAAAAACGCAAAAATTTAAAAAAATAATACAATTTTTTGCAAAAAGAGAGTTTTATGAGAAAAATAACCTTAATTTGTGTTGGAAATTTAAAAGAAAAATATCTAGTTGACGCGACTGAAGAATATAAAAAAAGGTTGCAAAAGTTTTTTGACCTTAAAATTATTGAGCTACCTGAATTTAAACTTAAAGATGAAAATTCTTTTCAAAAAGGTTTGGATATTGAAGCATATAATATTCTTACAAAAATAAAATCAAACAATGTCTGCTCTTTATGTATTGAAGGCGAAGAAAAAAGCAGTGAGGATTTCGCTCAGTTTGTTGAAAAGAATTCAAACTTAGGTGAAATGTATTTCGTTATTGGTAGTAGTTATGGTTTGTCTGAAAAGGTCAAGAAAAACTCAACAAAAATTAGCTTTGGCAAAATGACTTTTCCACATCAACTAATGCGAGTTATTTTTTTAGAACAACTTTACAGAGCGGGAACAATAATAAATAACACAAGTTATCACAAGTAAGCAATTTTTGCTTACTTTTTGTTTTTAACAATTTTCATTATTCTTTGTTCACTAAACTTTTGATTTATTCTTTCTCAACATTTTATAATTTTTACTAGTATTATATTTTGGGTTTTGCAAAAGTCAAATTATG